>DASQRM010000070.1:0-35279 GCA_035642895.1 Streptosporangiaceae bacterium
GGCCAAGATCCGGCTGACGGTGCCGATGCTCTTCGCGCTCGGCATGTACTTCAACTTCCTGATCGGTGGCATCTCCGGGGTCTTCCTGTCCGACGTGCCCGCCGACACCACCGAGCACGGCAGCTTCTTCGTGATGGCCCACTTCCACTACACGATCATGGGCGGCCTCATCTTCGCGTTCATGGGCGCCTGCTACTACTGGCTGCCGAAGATGATGGGCGTCAAGCTGAACCAGAGGCTGGGCTACATCCACTTCTGGACCATGTTCATCTTCTTCAACTCCACCTTCCTGCCGCTGTTCGCGGTGGGCATGCTCGGCCAGCCGCGCCGGGTCTTCGAGTACGCGACGAACCTGACCGGGCTCAACGACTGGGCGTCGATCTCCTCGTTCCTGCTCGGCGGCTCGATCCTGCTCTTCGTGATCAACTTCATCTGGTCCACGGTGATCGTCCGGGAGCGCGAGGTGGCGAACCCGTGGAATTCGCGCGGCCTGGAATGGCAGGTCGCCTCGCCCCCGCCGCCCGGTAACTTCGAGCACGTCCCGGTGGTGCTGTCCGGCCCGTATGACTACGGCGTGAAGGATGCCCCGCCGGTCGCCGACCTGCACCCGCCGGTCGGCGTGGTCAGCGCCTCCTACGCGAGCGCCGGGGCAGCCAGCACCGGAGTGGAGGCATAGCCATGGCCGAGCAGACCACCCAGCCCCCGAACGAGCTGGACCGGGCGGCCGAGGAAGCCGGGTTCTACCACGAGGCCGCGCTCAACGCCGCGTGGACCGGCTCCCGGTTCGCCATCGGCGCGCTGGCGTTCCTGTACGGTGCGCTGGCCTTCGCCTACTTCTACCTGCGCTCGATCAACTCCGAAGGGCGGTGGAAGGGGTCGGGCTACCACGCCCCGCAGATCGGCTACGGCGTCACGATCCTGGTCCTGATCCTGCTCAGCGCCGTCATCCAGTACGTGGGGCTGCAACGGATCAAGGCCGGGGCCAAGGGAGCGTGGCAGGCCGCGGCCCTGGCGGCGCTGCTGCTCGGGACGGCCGCGGTGGTCGTGCAGATCATCCAGCTGCTGAGCCTGCCGTTCCAGCCGGGCAGTTCCGGTTTCTCCAGCGTGTTCACCGACACCTACCCGGTGCTCCTGGTCAGCTGGCTCGGGGCGATGCTCTGGCTGGAGATGCTGGTCATGCGCGCCCGCCCGCTCGCGCCGATCTCCTTCGTCGAGCAGCCGCCCACCTACGCCGAGGCGTTCGCGGTGCAGCGGTTCCAGTCCTCGCTGAGCGCGTTCACGCTGATCTGGAACTTCATGGCCGTGGTCACACTGTTCTTCTTCCTGCTGTTCTACGTGCTCTGACATGAACCTGGTTGCCGCGCACTGGTCGGCCAACGTGGCGGTCCTCGCCGTGGTCCTGGCCGTCACCGCCGTGCACCTGGCCGGGCTGCTCGGGCTGCGGTCGGACGCGCGGCGGGGCGGTGCCGCGCTCCCGGCCGGGCTGGCCCGCGAGGCGATCGCCTTCTACTCCGGGCTGCTCCTCGCGACCCTGGCCCTGGTCTCGCCGCTCGGCTACTGGTCGGGCACGTTCATCTGGGTCCGGGTGCTCCAGGGCATCCTGCTCGGCGTGTACGTGCCGCCGCTGCTGGTGCTCGGCGCGCCCTGGCTGGTGCTGTGGCGTGGCCTCGGGCGGGATCCGCGGCCCCGGGCCTGGGTTCCCGCTGCGCCGGTGCCCCCGCGCCTGCGCAGCTGGCCGGTCGCGGTCACCGCCCTGTTCATCGTGGTCTGGTGCGGCTGGTACCTGCCGGTGCTCTACGACGCGGGGGTGCATCACCCGGTGATGCTCGCGGCCCAGGCCGTCACCACCATGGCCGCGGGCGTGCTGCTCTGGCTGCAGATCATCGGCTCCCGCCCGTTCAGCCCGCAGTTCGGGCCGCTGTACCGGGTCATGCTGCTCGCCGCTATCGTGCTGTTCAGCACCGTCCTGGGCATGGTGCTCGGCTTCGACGCCCGGGTCCTGTACCCCGCGTACCTGGGGGTAGGGAGCCATCGTCTGCTCAGCGTGGTCAGCGACCAGCAGAACGGCGGGGCCGAGCTGTGGGTCCTGGTGCTCGAGCCCTACGTGATCGCGGGAGTCGCCCTCCTCATCAGATGGCTGAACGAGGAGGAATCGCGAGCCCTCTCCCTGGGCCTGGACCGGATGCTCCGGCCACCGAAACACACCTGGCCCACCGGGACCGGGCCGCGATGAATCAGTCAATGACCCCAGCTGGAGGATAGAGTGCACGCAGTGATTCCCCTGGCCATGTCGTACAACTGGAACAACGGCGCGGCCGTGCAGACGCTCGTCCTGCCGCTGGGCTTCTTCATTGTCGTGATGGCCGCCCTGTACTTCGTCTTTTCCAGGCCGCACACGGTTCCCGGCCGCCGGCCCATCACCGGGGCCCGGCCCGTGGCGCCGGATCCCCAGACGGCGCGGGATATGACCGCTGCCGTCGGCTTCGGTACCGCGCCCTCGGGCGGAGGGAAGGCCCCGCTGGCCGACCGGGGCACGCCGCCCGCGGTCGGCGCGCGGACCGACGAGGCGCTCCAGGCGGCCGCGCAGGAGGCGGCCGAGGAGGCCAAGGCGGCGGGCGATAAAGTGGCCGGCGAGTCTGGCCAGGACGAGAACGCAGCAACCGAGGGCTCGGAGGACCAGGAGTGACCCCAGCGACCGACGCGCTACCCGCCATCACGGGGCGGCGCTCCGCCCGGGTGGTCGCCCGGTCGCTCTTCGCCCTGACCAAGCCCCGGATCATCGAACTGCTGCTGGTCACCACGATCCCGACCATGCTGCTCGCGCAGCGCGGCCTGCCCTCGATCCGGGTCCTCCTGGTCACCCTGGTCGCCGGGGCCTGCGCGGCGGGCAGCGCGAACACCATCAACTGCTACATCGACCGCGACATCGACGCGATCATGCGGCGCACGTCACGGCGGCCGCTGAACGGCAAAGGCGGCGAGGCTGCCGTGATCAAGCCGGCTGAGGCGCTCGTATTCGGCATCCTGCTCGGCGCGGTGTCCACGATCCTCCTCGGCACGCTGGTGAACTGGCTGTCTGCGGCGCTGGCCGACACCGCGATCTTGTTCTACGTGTTCGTCTACACGCTCGGCCTGAAGCGCCGCACTCCGTCCAACATCGTCATCGGCGGCGCGGCCGGCTGCTTCCCCGTGCTGATCGGCTGGTCCGCCGTGACCGGCCGGGTCAGCCTGCCCGCGGTGGTCCTGTTCGCGGTGATCTTCTTCTGGACTCCGCCGCACTTCTGGGCGCTGGCCATGAAGTTCCGCGACGACTACGCCGCAGCCAACGTGCCGATGCTGCCGGTCGTCGCCACACCCGCCGTGGTCGCCCGGAAGATCCTCTTCTACTCTTACGTGATGGTGCTGGCCACCCTCGCCCTTGCGCCGTACGCCGGCTGGCTGTACGCGGCCGCGGCGCTCGCCCTGGGCGGCTGGTTCCTCGCCGAGGCGCACCGGCTGCGCAGCCGGGTGGCCGCGATGACCTTCGGCGACGGGCCCCCGCCCGCAGCAGCGGCCGGAATCACCCCGGCGGGTACGGCGGCCGGTCCGGCGGCCGGCGGGAATGTCGCGGTCGCCACGGCCGTGCAGGTGGATGCCGCGACGGACGTAGCCGGGCAGCCCACGGCCGGCGGGCCGGCCGGGGGCGCGTGCGCCGGCCTGGCCCGGCCCAGCGTCAACCCGGCGCCGATGCGCCTGTTCCACCTGTCGATCGCCTACCTGACGCTGCTGTTCGCCGTCATCGCTGTCACGGCGCTGCTGCCCTGGGGGGGTTGGTAGGAGCGGAGCTGGCCGGTCGCGGCTTCGCGGCCGCAGGCAGCAGCACCACGGCCCGCAGCCCCGGGCCGGCGTCCTCCAGCCAGGCTGACCCGCCGTGCGCCTGCGCGGTGGCCCGCACGATGGCCAGGCCCAGCCCCGCACCACCCTCGTCGTCATCCTCCCGGCTGCGTGCCGCCTCCAGCCGGGTGAAACGGCCGAAGGCCCGCTCCCGGTCCGCGGCGGGGATGCCCGGGCCGTCGTCGGTGACCGAGAGCCGGGCGTTGTTGCCCGACGTGCCCACGGAGACGGCGACCCGGGACCGCGCGTACCGGGTGGCGTTGTCGATCAGGTTGCTGAGCATCCGGTGCAGTCCGTCCGGGTCCCCGGTCACCGCGGCAGGCCCGGCGCCGGCCAGCCGGACCGGGACCCGGGCGTCGGCATACCGGCCGACCTCCTCCTGCACCAGGCCGGTCAGGTCCACCCGGCGCGGCGGACGGCGCCGGGTATCCCGCTCGTCCAGCCGGGCCAGCGCGAGCAGGTCCTCAGCCAGCCGGGCGAGGCGGAGCGTATCCGCGAGCACGTCGCCGGCGGTCTGCCGCCAGTCCTGGCTGTCCGGGTGGTCCAGCGCCACCTCCAGCTGGGCCCGGATGCTGGCGATCGGGCTGCGCAGCTCGTGCGCGGTGTCGGAGATCAGCCCCTGCTGGCGTTCCTGGGCCGCGCCGAGCCTGCTGAGCATGTCATTGAGGGTCAGGGCCAGGTTGCGCACCTCGTCGCGAGCCTCGGGCACGGGGAGGGCCCGGGGCCGGCCGGTCCGGGTGACGTCCTGGGCGCCCCGGCGCAGTTCGGTGATCGGCCGGAGGGTGGACCCCGCGATCAGCCAGCTCGCCCCGGCCAGCAGGATCAGCAGCAGCGGGGTGCCGATGAGCAGCGCCCGGGTCAGCGTGGCCAGGCTCTCGCCCACCTGGCTGTAGGCGACCGCGGCGATGACGGTCCCGCCGTCCCGGGTGGCCGCGGTGGCCACCCGGACCGTGTCGGGCAGCCCGTAGGGACGGCCATTCAGGAACACCACCCGGCCGTCGCGGGCGTTGGCCGCCGCCACCGGGGGCGCCAGGAGCGGGACCAGCCGGTCCGCGTCCGGGGATACGTTCACGATCCGGCCGCTGGAGTCGAGGACCTGCACGGTGATGGTGCCCGGCACCACCGGAACGCCGTCCTTCGGCAGCCGGTTGGCGTCGGACAGGGCGGCGACTTCCTGCGCGCCCTGCCGGGCCGAGTTGTCCAGGTTGCTGATCAGCGAGAGCCGGAGCGCGCTACTGAGCAGCACCGCGGCTACGGCGAGGGCCAGGGCCAGGCCGGCCGTGGAGGCCAGCGTGACCCGGGCCCGCAGGCTGCGCCGCCGCCACCAGCGGGCCGCGGGGCCCGGCCAGGATCCTGCGTCGCGTCGCACCCCGGCTCCCGTGGCTACTCGCCCGGCCGCGGGGCGAAGCCCGCCAGCAGGGCCCGGACGGCCCGGCCGACGCTCTCCCTGGTCGCGGCCGGGTCGGCCGAGCCGGCGATGAGCATGCTCCCGCGCACCAGCGCGCCGAGCAGGAGCCGGGCGATGGTCTCCGGATCGTCGGCGTGCAGCCGCCCGGCATCGTCGGCGGCCTTCAAGGCCGCCACGATGGCCGACACCGCGTACCGCTCGTCCAGTTCGGTGAAGCGGGCCAGGCCGAGCACCGCCGGCGCGTCGGTGACGAGGATGCGCTGCACGTCCGGCTTCAGCACCGCGTCGAGGAACGCGTCGAACCCCCGGGCCAGGGCGTCGAGTTCATCGGTGGCACCTCTGGCCGCACCGGCCGAGGCCGTCATGAGCTCGGCGTGCACCGCCTCGAAGACCGTCTCGAACAGGGCGGTCTTGGTCGGGAAGTGATGGTAGAGGGCTCCGGTGGTCACCCGGGCCGCCCGGGCCAGGTCGTCCACGGACGTCGCCGCGAAGCCCTGCTCACCGAACAGCCGCCGGCCCGCGGCGATCAGCGCCGCCCGGGTCTGGGCCACCTGCTCGGCGCGCAGCGACCCGGCCGGTCCGGCGGGTCCGGCCGAGGCGCCCGGTCCAGCAGGTCCGGCCGGCCTGGCCGCGGCGCCCGGTCTGGCCGGACCGGCCCGTCCACCCGGCCCGGAGCGCGCTGCGGACCCGGGGTCCGCGCGAGATGAAGGCAGCTCAGCCACGTCCTCTGTATAGCCCGTCTGCAAGTCCCTTGCGCCCATACACCCCTTCACATAGCATCGATATGTGAAGTAATTATAGTATCCGAGATCGCAGGAGGATGGAATGACCACGGGGGCCATCGACGCGCTGCATGCGGACCGGGAGGCGATGCTGAAGATCGGGACCGGGCTCACCGACGCGGAATGGGCCACCGCGAGCGGCTGTCCCGGCTGGTCGGTCAAGGATGTGCTGGCGCACCTGGGCACGCTGCTGAGGCTGCTGATCGATCCGGCCTCGCTGCCGGACGCGACCGGGCTGGACACGGAGCGGGCTCAGGACCTGTACGTCGACTCCAGGCGGTCCTGGGCCCCCGCCCGGGTGCTGGCCGACTATGAGTGGGTCAGCCTGCCCGCGTTCGAGGCCCTGGAAGGTCTGGCCGGCCTGGACTTCGAGGTGCCGCTGGGGGATCTCGGCACCTATCCGGCCTCGCTGATCCCGACCGCGTATGCCTTCGACCACTACACACACATCCGGGCCGACCTGTTCCCGCCGCGCGGGCCGCTACCCGGGCCGCCGCCTCCCTCGGACGAGCTGCGGCTGGTTCCCGCGCTCGACTGGATCGAGGCGGCCCTGCCGCAGCAGAATGCCGGCCACATCGCCGCGCTGGCCGGCGCGGTGCGGATCAGCGTGGACGGCCCGGGAGCCCGCACCCTCCGCTTCGGCCCGGGCGACCCGGTGGCGGAGATCAGCTCCGACGCTCCCGCGTTCATCCGGTGGGTCACCCAGCGCGGCAGCTGGGCGGAGCTGGGCGTGCAGGCCCGCGGCGACGACGGCGCGCTGCGCGCCGCGGCCGGGCTGAAGGTCTTCTGAGCTGGGCCGCGGCTGACCGGGCCCGCACGGGGGCCGGCCCGGTCAGCCGCTGAGGTCCCTTCAGCGGTCAGCCCTTCAGTGGATCAGCCGTTCAGCGGTCACCCGCCGTCGGCCGCCAGCCGGTAACCCGCGCCCCGCACCGTCTGCAGGGCGCCGCGCCCGAACGGCGCGTCGATCTTGCGCCGCAGGTACCCGGCGTAGACCTCGACCACGTTGAGGTCCAGCGAGTCATAGCTGTCCCAGACGTGCTCCAGCAGCTCGGTCTTGGCCACCACCCGCCCGGACCGCCGCATCAGGTACTCCAGCAGGGCGAACTCCCGGGCGGTCAGCTCGATGTCGGTCTCTGCGCGCCGGACCCGCCGGGTCGCCGGGTCCAGGGTCAGGTCACCCACCCGGAGCTGTGCGGGCCGGGGGATCGCGCCGCGCCGGAGCAGCGCCCGCAGCCGGGCCGCCAGCACCACGTACGAGAACGGCTTGGTCAGGTAGTCGTCGGCGCCCAGATCCAGGCCGTCCGCCTGGTCGTACTCGCCGTCCTTGGCGGACAGGATGAGGATCGGAACCCAGTTCTCCTCGGCGCGCAGCTGCTGGCAGACCCGGTACCCGGAGATCTTGGGCAGCATCAGGTCCAGTACCACGGCGTCATACCCGCCCTCGCGGGCGGCGTGCAGGCCGTCTTCCCCGTTATGGGCTAGGTCGACCGCGAAGCCCTCGGCGGCCAGGCCGCGCCGGACGGCGGCGGCCAGCCTTCGTTCGTCTTCCACGACGAGCACCCGCACGGCCCCGAGGGTACCCGGGATTCCCTCAGTGCTTGCCTCAGGAGTTCGCGTGACCCAGGCAACCCGCACCGGCCACTCGCCCAGGGCCTGGCGGCCCGGGCTCGCTAGCCGCTCTGGGCAACGCTCACAGTGCTTGCCTCAGGAGTTCGCGTGACCCAGGCACACCAGCAGCGGCCACTCGCCCAGGGCCTGGCGGCCCAGGCTCGCTAGCCGCTCTGGGCAACGCTCACAGGATCTGCTCAGGCAGGGTGCGGCAAGATGGTGAATGGCAGGGCCCAGGCCGGCCGGCGGGAGCCGGGCGGTCGGGCCCATACGGGGCCAGCTGGGCCGGGCCGCCGGATCAAGGCGGCTGCGGTCCACGGGGCCGCTCACGGCCCGGTTCGTACCGGGCCACCCGCGGCCAATGGGATGAGCCCGTGCGGTCGACCCGCACGGGGGCGAGTGAGGTTGAGTGATGAATAAGCTGCCGACGCTGACCCGGCGCGCGAGGTGGGCGATCCCCGCTGGCGCTGTCGCCCTCGCGGGTGCGCTGACCGCCGGTACCATGATCAGCACCGCTCAGGCCTCTCCTGAGCTGCCGGTTCGCACTCCCGCGCAGCTGCTCGCGTCGGTGGCCGGCCGGGACGCGCCGCTGCCCGCGCTGACCGGGACCGTGGTGGAAACCGCGTCGCTCGGCCTTCCCCAGCTGCCGGGCTCGGCCAACCCGAATTCTGCTACGGCGCTGCTGGCCGGGTCACACACGATCAAAGTCTGGTACGCCGACCCCACGCATATCCGGCTCGCAGTGCCGGTGACAATGTCGGAAACCGACCTGGTGCGCAGCGGCCGCCAGGTCTGGGTCTGGCAGAGCAGCTCGAACACGGTCACCCGGATGCAGCTGCCGGCCAGGGACGGCCGGGCCGGCCTGCACCCGGCGCCGATGCCGTCGCAGTTGCCGCAAACCCCGCAGCAGGCGGCCAGCCAGGCGCTCAAGGCGGTGGGGCCGAGCACCCGGGTGAGCGTCCAGCGCAACGTGACGGTGGCCGGCCGGCCCGCCTACCAGCTGGTCCTTTCACCCAAGGCCGGCGGCTCACTGATTGGCCGGATCGCCATCGCTATCGACGCGACCAAGAACGTGCCGCTGCGGGTCCAGGTGTTCGCCAAGGGGGCGGCCAGCCCGGCCTTCCAGGTCGGCTACACGTCGATCTCGTTCGTCAAGCCGGCCGCGGCCAACTTCAGCTTCCCCACTCCGGCCGGCGCCAAGGTCAAGGTGGTCAGGCCGCCCGCCGACACCACCGGACCGACGTCGGCCAAGGATAAGAAGGCCAGCGGCGAGCCCCAGGTGATCGGTAAGGACTGGCTCTCCGTCGCCGTGCTCCCCGCGTCCGCGCTGGCTGGCGTGAACGGCACGGGCGACGCGTCGAGCGTGGCCGGCCAGGCTGCGCAGTCGGCGGCGGGCAGCCCGGCCGGCGGTGGCGGTGAGGACGCCGCGGTCGCCGCGGCGCTGCTGAAGACGGCCACCCCGGTGCACGGGGCGTGGGGCAGCGGCAAGCTGCTGCACACCAGCCTGGTGTCGGTGCTGATGACCAGCGACGGCCATGTACTCGTCGGGGCGGTGACGCCGGCGGTCCTGGAAAGCGCCGCGGCGCAGATCAAGTGAGCACCGGTCCTGTGAGCACAGGCCAGATGGGCACCGGCCAAGTCAGCACGGCCCAGGTGAGCCCCGGCCCCGCGCCGGCCGCCCGCCCGGGAGCGGACGGCGGCGTGGAAGCGGCCGCCAGCCCGGAGGCGGCCGCCGCCGCGGAGCCCACCCCCGCGATCGTCACTGCGGGGCTGACCAAGCGGTTCCGCAGTGGCCAGCTGGCGGTGGACGGCCTCGACATGCTGGTGCCCCGGGGCAGCGTCTACGGCTTCCTCGGCCCTAACGGGTCCGGCAAGACCACCACGATCCGGATGCTGCTCGGCCTGGTCTACCCCACCCAGGGCAGTCATGCGCTGCTCGGCGTGCCGATGCCCGCAGGCACCGTCCAGGTGCTGCCCCGGGTCGGGTCCCTGGTCGAGGGGCCCGCGTTCTACCCGCAGCTGTCTGGCTGGGACAACCTGGCCCGGGTGGATGCGGCCGACCGGACCGCCGACCCGGGCACGGCGAAGGCGCGGATCAGCGAGGCACTGGAGCGGGTCGGCCTGCTCGCCGCGAAGAAGAAGCACTACCGGGCCTACTCCCTCGGCATGAAGCAGCGTCTGGCCATCGCGGCCAGCCTGCTCCAGCCGCGGGAGCTGATCATCCTGGACGAGCCCACCAACGGCCTCGACCCGCAGGGCACCCGTGAGGTGCGCGGGCTGATCCGCGAGATCGCCACCGACGGCATCACCGTCCTGGTCTCCTCGCACCTGCTCGCCGAGGTCGAGCAGATCTGCACCCAGGTGGGCGTCATGCGGACCGGCCGGCTGGTCTTCCAGGGACCGCTGGAGGAGCTGCGGGCCCGCGGCGCGGCCCGGATCCGGGTCACCACGACGGACCCCACGCGGGCCGCGGAGGTCCTCGGCAAGCTGGGGCTGGCCGATGTGGCGGCCGCCGACGGGGATGCGTCCGCGACGCTGGGCGACCAGGCGCCGGAACAGATCTGCCGTGAGCTGGTCTACGCCGGCGTCCCGGTAGCCGGCCTGGACACGCCACGGCCGAGCCTCGAGGAACTGTTCGTCGGACTCACCGGGGAGGGATTCGATGTCGACGGCTGAGCTGTCCGCTCCCCGCGACGGCGCCCCGGCGAGCGCCGGCGGCGTGGCCCTGGCCAGGCAGGCCCGGCCGCGCAATGGCGTGCTCACCTGGCTCCGCTTGCTGGGCAGCGAGCTGCGCCTGATGTTCCGGCGCTGGCGCAACCTGGCCCTGCTCGGCGTGCTCGTGGTGCTGCCGGTGATCCTGGGCATCGGCCTGCGAATATCCATGCCGCATGGCGGCGGTGGCGGCGGCGGTGACGGGCCGGGCGCGTCGTTCTTCGCCCAGCTCGCCGGGAACGGGGTGTTCCTGTCCTTCCTGGCCCTGACCATCCTGCTCACCCTGGTGCTGCCCCTGGTGATGGCGGTGGTGTCCGGGGATTCGATCGCCGGTGAGGCGGGCCTCGGGACGCTGCGCTACCTGCTCACCGTGCCGGCCGGCCGGACCCGGCTGCTGTCCGTCAAGTACGTGGCCGTGGTCATCTTCGGGCTGGCGGCGTGCCTGCTGGTGTCGGCGGTGTCGCTGATCATGGGAGCGATCCTGTTCCCGATCGGGCCGGTGACGCTGCTGTCCGGGACGACCGTGTCCCTCGCGGATGGCCTGCTCCGGCTGCTGTTCGTCACGCTGTACGTGGCCGCGGGGATGGCCGCGCTGGCCGCGATCGGGCTGGCCATCTCGACCCTGACCGAGCACCCGATCGGCGCGATCGCCGCCGTCCTGGTCCTCGCGGTGGCCAGTGAGGTAGCCGACAACGTGGCCCAGTTCGCGGTGATCCACCCGTACCTGCCCACGCACTTCTGGCTGTCCTTCGACTCGCTGCTGCGCGTGCCGGTCGACACGACCAGCCTGCTGCACGGGCTGCTGTCGTTCGGGGCCTACATCGTGATCTTCGGCTCGCTCGCCTGGGCCCGCTTCACCAGCGCCGACGTCACCAGCTGAATCAGCCTCTGGCCGACGTCCAGGCGCGCGGGTCGAGGGTGCCGTCCACGGCGGCGCGGGCGACGTCGGTGAGGGGCAGGTTCGCGTTGCGGGCGTAGCCGCGCAGCCGGGCGAACGCCTCAGTCAGGTCGATGCCCGCCCGTTCGGAGATCACTCCTTTGGCCTGCTCGATGACGATGCGGCTGGTCAGCGCGGCGGACAGTTGCTCGTTCAGGCGCTGCGCCTCGGCGCTGGCCCGGTGCTGGAGGATGCTGAGCGCGGCGAGGTCAGCGAAGCCGCGGGCGACGATCACGTCCGCCTCCCCGATCGGGGAGCGGGTCGTGCTGAGCAGATTGAGGGCGCCGAGAGTCACCTCCCGCAGCCGCAGCGGCAGCGCGACCGCCGACTGGAAACCGGCGCGGACAGCTGCGGCGGAGAACAGCGGCCAGCGGCCGGACCCTGCCCGGAGGTCCTCCTGGTCGACCCGCCCGCCGCTGCGGAAGGCGTCCAGGCACGGACCTTCCTGCTCCTGGAGCTCGAACAGTTCCAGCAGGCGCATCGCCTCGCTGGACGAGGCCACCAGGCCCAGGCTGCCGGAGGGGGAGGCCAGCATCACCCCGGCGGCGGAGACTCCGAGCAGGGTGACACACCGGTCCGTGAGCCCGGTCAGCAGATCGACGACGTCATAGTCGTCCACCAGGGTGTCGGCCATCTCGACCAGAGAACGGACCACGTCGGCTTCCCGGGTCATCCCCAGCGCTCCCTTCTGAGCGGTGCCTCCGGGCGGGGGCGGGCGGGCCGCTTCATCCGAGCCGGAGTCTGCGGGCGATGACGTCCTGGGCTACGTCATCGAGCAGCCGGTCGTGGCTGTAGGCGAACGCCCGCAGGCGGATGAGTGCGTCGGTCACACTGATACCTTCCTGAACCGAGACTATTCCTGCCGCGTTGTGCACGGCGAAGTGGAAGTCGGCGCTGGCCTCCAGTTCCTCGGCCACCACGCCGGACGGCGCCCCGGCCTGGGCGTCCAGCACCCAGCGGGCGGTCACCTCCGCCAGCACGAGTGCGTCGGCGTGCTGGTCGGAGCTGAGCTCGCCGGGGCGGTCGCGGTAGAGGTCGAGCGCCCCGAGGCGGACCGTGCCGACCCGCAGCGGGAATCCGAACACCGCCCGCACGCCCGCCTGCAGCACGGGCGGGGTGAACGCGAACCACCGGCGCGTCTGCGGGTCCGCCAGATCGGGCTCGCTCACGATCGTGTCCCGTTGATAGGCGTCCACGCAGGGGCCCTCTCCCAGCGTGTACTGCAACTCCTCGATGAGCTGGCTGACCTCGTCACTGCTGCACAGCGACCCGCGGGGAAGGTCGTCGGACATGAGCATGACCCCCGCGCCTTTCATCCCGGTGATCTGCGGGCCCACAGCGCACAGCCGGGCGGCCGGCCACATGGTTTCCCCGTCGGACAGCTCGGCCAGTATCCTGCGCAGCCTGTCGCCGGGCATGTCAGCCGTCCGATCCCGGGCCAGGACGGCACGGGCCCATGGTCCCGCGGCCACCGATCACGGCTGACTCCTTCGCCTGGGGAAGGAAAGCGTCAGCTGGGGCCGGATTCGGCGTCCTTCCAGGCCCGGACCTCCGGGCGTTTTCACCAGGTTACGCCGTAGGAGGCTGCCGGGCGCCCGGACCGGCGGGTGTGCGTACACCCGCCGGCGGCCTGGCCGGCGGTGCGGACGCGGTGGGCGGGGCGCCACCCGCAGCGCCGGTGACCAGGGGGAGCCCTGTACATCAAGGCTCCGGGCGCGTAACCTGAGTCCGCCTGCTCCGGACCCTGGCGGCCATAACCACGCATCGCGGGTGGTTGCGAAGCCAGGAGCCGGTTTTTTTGTGCCCGGAAACCTGACGACGCCGGTCCCCGGCAGGAGGGCGCAGGGGCGTCTCCTCAACCGGGCGACCGGGTCTGTCCAGACGATTGTGGCTGGCGCGGACAGGAGGGTCAGCAGCGGAGGGGGCCGCTAACCCTTCAGGTCTGGGAAGTCCTCTTCCCAGAACTCCGTGTGTCCGCGCGGGCCGGTGGGTGCGGCGGGGCCAGGCCCCGCCGCACCCGGCGGGCCCAGCCGCTCCGTTTCCTGACCGCGCAGTTCCACCCGGCGGATCTTGCCGGAGATGGTTTTGGGCAGCTCGCTGAACTCCAGCCGCCTGATCCGCTTGTACGGGGCCAGCCGCTGCCGGGCGTAACCGAGGATCGCCACCGCGGTCCCGGCGGACGGCTCGAACCCGGCTGCGAGTGTGACGTACGCCTTGGGCACCGCGAACCGCATCGGGTCCGGCGACGGGACCACGGCCGCCTCGGCTACCGCCTCGTGCTCGATCAGCACGCTCTCGAGCTCGAACGGGGAGATCCGGTAGTCCGACGCCTTGAACACGTCGTCGGTCCGCCCGATGTAGGTCAGGTACCCCTCGGCATCCCGGCTGGCCACGTCCCCGGTGTGGTAGTAGCCGCCGCGCATGGCCTCGGCGGCCCGCTCCTCATCGCCCCGGTACCCGGTCATCAGGCCCAGCGGCCGCCGCGCCAGGTCCAGGCAGATCTCGCCCTCCTGGCCGGGCTCGCCGGTCAGCGGGTCGATCAGGGCCACGGCGTAGCCGGGCAGCGGGCGGCCCATCGAGCCCGGCCGCAGCGGCTGCCCCGGCGTGTTGCCGATCTGGGCGGTGGTCTCGGTCTGACCGTAACCGTCCCGCACCGTGATCTCCCAGGCCCGCCGCACCTGGTCGATCACCTCGGGGTTCAGCGGCTCGCCCGCGGCCACGCACTCGCGCAGCGCGCTGACGTCGCACGTACTCAGGTCGGCCTGGATGAGCATCCGCCACACCGTGGGCGGGGCGCAGAACGTGGTCACCCCGTAGCCGCCGATGGCGTCCATCAGCGCCTGGGCGGAAAACCGCTCGTAGCCGAGGACCAGCGCGGTCGCCCCCGCGTTCCATGGCGCGTACACGTTGCTCCACGCGTGCTTGGCCCAGCCCGGGGAGGAGATGTTCAGGTGCACGTCGCCCGGCTGCAGCCCGATCCAGTACATCGTCGAGAGATGACCAGCCGGGTAGCTGGCGTGGGTATGCTCCACCAGCTTGGGCTGGGCGGTGGTACCGGACGTGAAATACAGCAGCAACGGATCGGCGGCGAGCGTCACGCCCTCCGCGACGTAGCGGGCGTCGGCGTTGGCGGCCTCGGCGTAACTGTGCCAGCCGTCGGGCGGGGGTGCCCCGGGGCTGACGCTGACCGCCACCCGGGTCCAGACCCCCGGGACCTCAGCGAACCGGGGGGTGTGGCCGTACTCGGTGATCACGTGCCGGACATCGCCGCGGGCCACCCGGTCGGCCAGGTCCTCCGGGCCGAGCAGGGTGCTGGCCGGGATGATGACCACGCCGAGCTTCATCGCAGCCAGGATGATCTCCCACAACGGTGCGATGTTGCCCAGCATGAGCAGCAGCCGGTCACCCCGCCGGGCGCCGAGACCACGCAGCCAGTTGGCCACCTGATTGGAGCGGGCGGCCATCTCGCCGTAGCTGATCCGGGCCGCGGCGTCCCCGTCGGCCACGATGCGCAATGCGTCGCGGTCCGGGTGCTCGGCCGCGATCACGTCGAACCAGTCCAGGGCCCAGTTGAACTGATCCAGCCGCGGCCAGGAGAACCCGGCCACCGCGGCCGGGTAGTCCTCACGATGGCGCAGCAGCAGGTCCCGGGCGTCGCGGAAGACCTGCGTGGGGGCGGGCGCGTCGGTCATGAGGCCATCGTGGCAGTTGGTCCCCGGCGATGGGAACGAGGCGATACGCAAAACGCGACCGGTTACCCTGGGTGATCAGCGCACAGTAGGGTGAGCTGGGCAAACAGTAAAATGGGGGAAGTTGTGCGCAAACTCATCGTGGCCGCCGCGGCATCCGCCGCCGGCGGGCTGCTGACGCTCGGCATGGCACCGGCGCAGGCCGGGACGGGCGGCGAGCGCCCGCCTGCGGGGGTCGTGTCGCCTACTGCGGCCAGCGGCACACCGCGCCTGGCCAGCAGGTCCCAGCCCCGGGAGCAGATCCGCCAGCTCGTCAAGTGCGGCGGCGTGATGTACGCGGTGGGCAGCTTCAGCTCGATCAAGCAGGGCAGCAGGACCTACACGCGCAGCAATGTCTTCAGCTTCAGCGCGAGCCCCCCGTACCAGGTCACGTCGTGGGCGCCCAGGGTGGTCGGCAGCACCAAGACCGACCAGGACGGTGCGGCCGCGATCAACTCCATCGCCTTCAGCGGCCGCAAGTGCGCCTTCGCCTACATCGGCGGCAACTTCACCCGGGTCAACGGCACCAGGGTGCGCAACATCGCCGAGATCAGCGTCAGGACGGGCAACGTGCTCACCGGTTTCGCGCACAGCGCCAACGGCACGGTGAACACCCTGGCCAAGGTCGGGGGCCATCTGCTGACGGGCGGCAAGTTCACGTCCATCAACGGGGCCAGCACCGTCCGCATGATCAGCCTGAACTCGCGTAACGGCCGGGGCGACGGCTTCCTGAGGCTGTCCATCTCGGGCAGCCAGGTCTTTAACCAGCAGCTCAGCCACGGCGGTACCCGCGACCTGGTCGAAGGCGTATTCAGCCGCGTGGGCGGCGTTAACCGGCACCAGATGTTCATGCTGAACGTGGGGGGCTCGAGGGCCAGCGTGACCGCCTGGACCTCGCCGGACTTCAACGTCGCGTGTACCGAGTCGTTCTGGGCCCGCTCGGCGGCCTGGTCGCCGGCTGACTCCACCGTCTACGTCGCCACGACCGGCTTTCACACCGTCGGCGGCAGCAATAGCGGTGCGCGCTCGGGACCGTGTGATGCCGCGCTGGCGTACCCGTCCACGCGGGCCTCAGTCAGGCACAGGTGGATCAACTACACCGGCTGTGATTCGCTGTACTCGGCTGCGGCCGACAGCCACGCCGTCTACTTCGGCGGCCACGAGCGCTATTCGATGAACGGCAACGGGTGTAACGGTCTCGGCGCCGGCGGCTACAACGCGCCCGGCCTGGAGGGCCTGGACCCCGCGAACGGGCGCCTGTACATCAACTCAGCAGGCTCCGCGGGATATTACAGCCGGGCCCGGGGCCTGGGCGCCGACGGCATGCTGGCCACCAGCGCCGGCCTGTGGATCGCCAGCGACAACCTGGACGGCAGCGACACCTGCGGTGGCCAGAGCGGGCACGCCGGTATCTGCTTCCTGCGCTACGGCTGACCCCGGGACCCGCGCCGCTGGAGCCGGAGGTTCCGCTGCCGGGCGCTACAACGTGAGGTTGTCGCCGCCGCACGGTAGCGTTCCGGACGTGCCCCCCGGTGAAAAGCCCGCCCAGCTCAAGCCTGAGGCCGCGCTGCCCCAGACCTCGGTGCTGCTGGCCGCGGCTGTGGCCGGGATCGGCGGCGCCGAGCGGCCCGGGCAGGTCGCGATGGCCGAGGCGGTGGAGCAGTCCATCAAGTCCGGGGAGCACCTCGCCGTCCAGGCGGGCACCGGCACGGGTAAGTCCCTGGCCTACCTGGTGCCTGCGGTCGCGCACGCGCTGGCCAGCGGCAGCGCCGTCGTGGTGGCCACCGCCACCATCGCCCTGCAGCGCCAGCTGATCGACCGGGATCTGCCGCGGCTGGCCGAGACGCTCAAGCCGCTGCTGGGCCAGGAACCGGACTTCGCGATCCTGAAGGGCCGCCGCAACTACCTCTGCCTGCACCGGCTGAAGTCGGGCGCGCCGGAGGATCCCCGCGACGTGCTGTTCGACCGCGGCGCGACCTCCCCGGTCGGCCAGCAGGTCGAGCGGGTGCACGCGTGGGCGGCCGAGACCACGACCGGCGACCGTGACGAGCTCGTGCCCGGCGTGGACGACCGGGCCTGGCGGCAGGTGTCGGTCAGCGCCCGGGAATGCCTCGGCGCCCAGCGCTGCCCGTTCGGCCGGGACTGCTACGCGGAGCAGGCCCGGGTGACCGCGGGCAAGGCCAGCATCGTGGTCACCAACCACGCCCTGCTCGCCATCGACGCGCTGGAATCCTTCCCGGTCCTGCCCGAGCACGACGTCGTCGTCATCGACGAGGCGCACGACCTGGTGAACCGGGTCACCAGCGCGGCGAGCGGCGAACTGTCCGCGACCGGGGTGGACGCCGCGGCCCGGCGGGTTGGGCGGCTGCTGTCCGCAGACGCGGCGGGACGGCTCCGGGAGGCCGGCGAGGCGGCGGCCCGGGCCTTCGCCGAGTCCCGTGATGGCCGCCTCGACTTTCTGGATCAGGATCTGTCCAGTGCGCTGGCCCTGGTGCGGGACGCCGCCGCCGGGTGCGCCACCGAGGTCCGGTCCAGCGCCAAGCAGGCCGGTGAGGAAGCGCCGGCCGATCAGCAAGCCGCGACGCGCTCGGCCCTGGCCGGCCTGGATGACCTGGTGGGTACCGCGGACCGGATCCTGGTCTCGTACGTCCCGGATCTCACCTCCCGGACCGATGTGGTCTGGATGGACCGCCCGATGGTCGAGGATCCACGCCGGCCGGCCACGCTCCGGGTGGCTCCGTTGCAGGTCGGCGCGCTGCTCGCGGAGCGCTTGTTCCGTCGCCAGACCGTGGTCCTGACCTCGGCGACGCTGGCTCTCGGCGGGTCGTTCGAGCCGCTGGCCAGGCAGTGGGGACTGCCACGCCCCGGAGCCGAGGCCGAGCCGCCCGGGACCGAGACGCCCGGGACCGAACAGGCCGGGACCGGGACGCCTGATCCGGAGCCGGCCAGCACGGAAGCGGCCGACGGGCCGGAGACCGGCGCCGGCGCGGCTACCGCGGGAGAGTCACCGCAGGAGCCGTCCCCGCACGGGCTGGCCTGGTCCGGCCTGGACGTCGGCTCGCCCTTCGACCATCCCCGCTGCGGCATCCTGTACGTCGCTAAGCATCTGCCTCCGCCCGGCCGGGACGGACTCCCGCCGGCCTACCTGACCGAGCTGAGCGAGCTGATCACCGCAGCGGGCGGCCGCACACTCGGCCTGTTCTCGTCCATGCGGGCGGCCCGGCAGGCCGCGCTGGAGCTCCGCGGCACGCTCAGCGTCCCGCTGTTCTGCCAGGGTGACGACTCCACCGGTCAGCTCATCCGGCAGTTTGCGGAGTATGAGACAAGCTGCCTGTTCGGCACCCTGTCCCTGTGGCAGGGCGTCGACGTGCCGGGGCCCGCGCTGCAGCTGGTGGTCATCGACCGGATCCCGTTCCCGCGGCCGGACGACCCGCTGGCCTCCGCCCGGCAGCGGATGGTGGGGGCCCGCGGCGGCAACGGGTTCATGGCCATCGCCGTCTCCCACGCCGCGCTGCTGCTCGCTCAGGGCGCCGGGCGGTTGCTGCGCACCATGGACGACCGGGGCATGGTGGCCATTCTCGATCCGCGGCTGGCCACCGCGCGGTACGGCGGTTTCCTGCGGGCGTCGCTGCCGCCGTTCTGGGCCACCACCGACCCGGCGGTAGCCCGGGACGCGCTGCGCCGGCTGGCCGCCCAGAGCTCCTGACGCCACCCCGCCCGACCGGTTCCTCCCCCCGCCGGCCGATTCCGCTCCCCTGCCGCCGTCACCCCGAATAGGGCGCCCTGTAGCCTGTAGCAATCCCTTCGTCACCCTTGGTGACAAGGGAGATGTGTCCGGGGGAAGCTGGGCCGTACCGGGGGGGACGTGGCGGCAGGCCAGGAGCGGGGCTACGACGCCTTCATTTCCTACAGTCACCGGCTCGACGCCGCGATCACCGCGCGGCTCCAGGCCGAGCTGCAGCGCTTCGCCAAGCCCTGGTACCGGATCCGCGCGCTGCACGTGTTCCGGGACCAGACCAGCCTGGCCGCCTCCCCGCACCTGTGGACCACGATCGAAGAGGCGCTGTCCGACTCCTCCTGGCTGATCCTGATGGCCTCCCCGGAGTCGGCGCAATCCGGCTGGGTATCCCGGGAGATCTCCTGGTGGCGGGCCCACCGGCCGATGAACCACCTGCTCGTCGCGGTCACCGGGGGCGAGCTGGTCTGGGACGAGACCGCCGGGGACCTGGACTGGGCGGCCACCACCGCGCTGTCCAAGGAGGCCCTCGGGCACGCGTTCAGCGAGGAGCCGCGCTGGGTGGACCTGCGCTGGGCCCGGGACCAGGCCGACAGCCTGCGGTCCGCGGACCCGCGCCTGCAGGACGCGGTGGCCGACCTGGCCGCGGCGATCCGGCACGTGCCGAAGGACTCCCTGATCGGGGAGCACATCCGCCGCCGACGCCGGG
This sequence comes from Streptosporangiaceae bacterium, assembly GCA_035642895.1. Classification (GTDB taxonomy): domain Bacteria; phylum Actinomycetota; class Actinomycetes; order Streptosporangiales; family Streptosporangiaceae; genus RYN-230. Next base: position 19,494 of record DASQRM010000070.1, read on the forward strand.
CCGTGCGCGCCGTCGTCGCGGCCGCGGCCGCCCTCATGGTCCTGCTGGCCTTCTCGCTGACCGCGGCGTTCATCGCCAAGGGCCAGCGGGACCGCGCCGACCGGGAGAACACCGTGGCCACCGCGGGCCTGCTGGCCTCCACGGCGGTCGCGCTGACCGGCTCGCGTCCCGACCTCGCCCAGCTGTTCGCGGTCCAGGCCTACCGGCTCGACCCGGGTAACCCGCAGGCCCGGGCGGCCCTGTTCGCCACGGTCCAGGCCGACCCGCAGGTGCAGCGCTTCCTGGTGGCCCCCGGGCCGGTGTCGGCGCTCGCCGTCTCACCCGACGGCGGCGTGATCGTCGCGGGCACCAGGAACGGATGGGTGCGCGGCTGGAACCTGGCCCGTTTCACGCCGGTCAGCTACGGCCAGATGGACGGGCCGGTCACCGGCGTGGCGGTCAGCGCGGACGGGACCACGGTCGCCGCGGCCACCGGGCGGTCCGCCCGGACCTGGGTCCACGGCCGCCTGGTCGCGTCCCGCTCCGCGCCGCCGGGGACCCCCTTCACCGCGGTCGGGGTGTCGCCGACCGGGAGATTCGCCGCGTTCGCGGCCTTTCCCGCCCTGGACGTGCTGAGCACCCCGGGCCGGTCCTGGCGGCAGGCGCGGCTGGCCGGGTTCGGCACCTGGCACCGGGGCCGCCCGCCGGTGGTCACGAACCTCGCCGTGCCCAGCGACACCGAACTGGTCGCGCTCGATGGCCGCTACGGCTCCTGGCGGCGCCTCGCCCTGCCCGGGCTCGCCGCGGCCGGCTCCGCCCGCAACACGTTCGGGCTATCCCGGTATCCGGCCTATACCTCCGCGCTGTCCCCGGCCGGCACGCTGTTCACGCACAGCTACGTGGCAGCGGGCTCCAGCCTGCGGGTGCTGAGCACCCACCAGTCAGGCCGCCCGGCGGGGCGCGCCCGTCCCGGCGGCCGCCTGGCCCTGGCCCTGGCCATCAGCCGGAACGGCCGGTGGGTCGCCTCGGAGGACACCAGCGGCATCCACGTGTCCCGCATCGCCCGCCCGGCCGGCCCGGCCCGGGCACCGCGGTCCTACCCGGGCGCCGAGCCGCTGTTCAGCACCTCCCTGGCCTTCGTCGGGCGCAGCGACAGCCGGCTGATCTCGGCCTCGGGGAACCTGCTCACGCTGTGGAACCTGCGGCAGTACTCCCGCATCGGCCGGGCGGCCCGGATCCTCATGCCGGAGCAGTGTGGCCGGGTGTGCCCCGGCCCCCGCCTGGCGATCGGGCCTGGTGGCCGGGAAGCCGCCCTGACCGACAGCAGCGGCCGCCTGCTGGTGCGGGCGGGACTGGGCCCCTCGTTCGGGAAGATCACCACGCTGGCCACGGGCGGGCCCGGGCAGTTCGGGCTGCCGCTGTGGAGCCGGACCGGGAACCGGCTCTACGTGTTTGGCCGGACGCTGTCGCTGCTCACCGCCGGGAAGGGGCCTGCGGTCCTGCTCAGGAAGGACCCCGATCCGCCTCAGGCGCTGGCCCTGTCCGCGGCCGGGAACCGCCTGTTCGCGGTGGACGCGGCCGGGACGGTCCGGATCGGCGCGGTCCCCTCGGGTGCTGCTGCCTCCGGCAGGCCCGCGGCGCGCGGACCCGTGGTGCCGGGGTCGGTGGTGCGGGGACCGCGGGGCATCCGGCCGAACTTCGGGCAGTACCAGCGGCAGGCCGCGGTCAGCCCGTCCGGGTCCCGGGCGGCCGTCATCGACCAGTCCAACCAGGAGGTCTACGTCATCAACCTGACCACCAGGCGGACCTGGCGGGTCCCGGGGGTGAAGGCCTACGAGCTGGCCTACTCCGGGTCGCACCTGGTCCTGCAGCGGGAGAACGGCGACATTGATCTGCGTGACGCGGACGGCACCCGGGTGATCCGCTCCGTCCAGGCCGGGACGCCGTGGAACTACGGGAACATCGCGGCCGGCCCGGGCCCGGCCGCCGGCCAGATCCTGGTCGCCGGGGAGCGGGCCGACGGCCGCGGCATCCTCACCGACCTGGGCTCCGGGCACCTGCTGGGCGTCTTCCCCATCGGCAAGGCCTCGCCGTACCAGCAGACCACGATGGCGTTCACCCCCGGCGGGCGCAGCCTGGTCACCGTGACCGAGGGAAACAGCCAGACCGATAATGGCGTGCTCACCCAGATGAGCGTGACCCCGGCGCAGTGGATCAGGGTCGCCTGCACCACGTCGGGGCACCGCCTGACCCCGGGGAACTGGCGCCGCTACATCTCGCCGTCCCCGCCGGCCAGGCTGGGGTGCGCCCGATGACCCGTCAGCTGCCCGACCGGGCGGAGCAGGTCGCCGGGGTGGCGGACACCGGGTGGCCGCCGGAGGGCGAGGGGCAGCTGCCGTTCTCGTTGCGGATCGGGGTGACCGGGCACCGCCGGCTCACCGACCCGGCCGCGCTGGTCCCGGGCATCCGGGCCGCCGTCCAGGGGGTCGTCGAGCGGTTCCTGGGCCCGGAGGCCGAGCCCGCCCTGCTGGTCATCTCCGCGCTGGCCGAGGGGGCTGACCGCCTGGTCGCCGCGGAGGTGCTGGCCAGGCCGGACGCCACGATGGAGGCTGTGCTGCCGCTGCCACCCGGGGACTACCTGGACGACTTCACCGGGGACGCCTCGAAAGCCGAGTTCACCGAGATGCTCGGGCGGGCCACCTCGGTCTGGGTGGCCCGGCCAGGCGGCAGCCGCGACGAGGCCTACGAGCGGGCCGGGCGCCACGTGGTGGACCGCGCCGATGTGCTCATCGCGCTGTGGGACGGCGAGCCGCCGCGGGGGCGCGGCGGCACGGCCACGGTCGTGTCGTACGCCCGCGCGCAGGGCGTGCCAGTGGCGTGGGTGTCCACGTCGGCCGTGGCCGCCCCGGTCTACTGGTACGACGAGGAACGGGCCGCGCACGTGGCGGAGGCCGCCCGGGAGTTCCGCGAGTACAACGCGGCTCCGATCCCCGAATTCACGGCCCGGGCCCGCGCAGAGCGGGACCGGCTGGCGCCCGCCGGGCCAGCCGGCCCCCCCGATTCCCTCCGGCCGGCCTGCTCGAACGTGGCCGGCTGGATCACCCCGTACTTCGTCCGCGCCGACGTCCTGGCCACCCGCCTGGAACGGATCTTCCGGCTGACGAACTGGACCATGTTCCTGGCGGCCGCGGCCGCGGTCGTCGTGGTAGCGGTCCAGGTCACCGTCTGGCCCCAGCTGAACTGGATCGCCGCGGCGGAAGTGGTCCTGCTCCTGGTGCTGGTGGCCGCCCCCCTCGTCAGCCGGAGGCTGCGGGTCCTGGACCGGTGGATCTCCTACCGTTTCCTGGCCGAACGGCTGCGTTCCGGCTACTTCCTGGCCCTGGCCGGGGCGGACGACCGGACCAGGCCGGGGGAGCAGCGCGAGCGGTCCGCGTACCGGTCCGACCCGACCGAGGTGTGGATCGAGCGGGCGCTGGACGAGATCACCGCCCGCCGTCCGCCGGTGCATTTCGGCCCCGCCCACGTCGTGCCGCTCCGCGACTACCTCAGCGAGCACTGGATCGGGGCGCAGATCCGGTACCACGAGGACACCGCCCGCCGCCAGGGTGCCTGGGACTCGCGGCTGTTCGCGGCCACCGGCGTGCTGTTCCTGGTCACGGCGGTGGCCGCGTTCCTGCACCTGCTGGGATGGGGCGAGCACCACGACAACCCGACCGAGTTCGGCCTGCTGCTGATCGTCTTGTCGATCTGCGTGCCGGCCATCGGCGCCGCCGTGCACGGGATCAGGACCCAGTCCGAATTCCGCCGACACTGCCAGCGCTACCAGCGCATGGCCGGGCTGCTGCGGCAGCTGGACGCCGACATGAGCCGGGCTGATTCGATCACGGTGATCCACGAGATCGCGGCGGACGCCGAGCACCTGATGCGCGCGGAGAACAGCGACTGGTTCGGCGTTATGCGGTTCCACGACGTGGAGCTGATCACCTTAACCCGGAGACTCGCCAGCCATGGCGACCGGCGGGGTGGGCACAATCCCCGGCCTGCTCGGGGCCCTGGGAAATATCTAAGCGGCGGGGTGCGCTCTAATTCGTGAAGGACCACATGCGAAGGCGGGCACACTGCATGGGCTCATGCTCAGGTCCGCCGGTCATCGCGGCGTATGCGGTCGCTCCGAGCGAATCACCAACCTGGTGATCGCTCGGACAATGTTTTCCTTCCCGTGCACCTGCACGACGGCTTGGCCTGGCTGCCCCTGACCTCGGCGGTCACTTGTCGATTGATTAGAGCCGAGGCTGGCATGAAGCTAAATTTTCTCCCGTCAGGATTTTCCCGGGCCGCTGACGAGGCCCCCACCAGGCATCGGTCGACCCCGGTTCGCCCCGGACCGCCAAACCAGCTGAACCACCGCCCTAAGGCGCCCACGCCAGCGCCAAAGCCATCTCCGCGCTGGCCGCTGTGGATATTGCTGGCCGGGGCCGTGCTCGGGGGTGTCCTCCTCTTCCATCCGGGGTTCAACACCGCGAAGACCCAGGACTTCAGCTACAGCAGCTTCGTCAACGAAGTAACGGCCAATAAGGTCTCCACTGCGTCGATCAGCTCGACCGGGGTGGTGACCGGGAAGCTGCATAACGGCACGGCCTACAGTTCCCAGATCCCCACGGCGCTGAACGACCAGGCGCTCTCCCCTCTCCTGCTCAAGCACAAGGTCCAGGTGACCGGGGGCAGTGCGGGCACGTCCGTCGTGTCGAGCCTGCTCTTCTCATTCTTGCCCCTGCTGCTCCTGGTGGGTGTCTTCATCTGGTTCGCCCGCCGTGGGCGCAAGCAAATGGGCGGAATCCTGAGCATCGGCAAGTCAAAGGCCAAGCTCTACGACGAGGAAAGGCCTACCACCCGTTTCTCGGACATCGCTGGCTACGAAGGCACTAAGGCCGAGGTCATGGAAGTCGTCGACTACCTGAAACACCCTCAGCGCTACGCTCAGGCAGGCGCGGTCGGTCCCAAGGGCGTGCTCATGGTGGGGCCGCCCGGGACCGGGAAGACGCTGATGGCCAAGGCCGTCGCCGGTGAGGCGGGTGTCCCGTTCTTCGCGCTCAGCGGGTCGAGCTTCGTGGAGATGTTCGTCGGTGTGGGCGCGTCACGAGTCCGGGATCTTTTCAGCGACGCGCGCAAGCACGCGCCCTCGATCATCTTCATCGATGAGATCGACGCCATCGGGGGCCGCCGCGGTCCCGGAGGGTTCGGCTCGAACGACGAGCGTGAGCAGACCCTCAACCAGCTGCTGTCCGACATGGACGGGTTCGAGCCCGGCGCCAGCGTGGTCGTCATGGGCGCGACCAACCGGGCCGAGATCCTCGACGCTGCCTTGCTGAGGCCCGGCCGCTTCGACCGGACGGTGGACATTCCGCTGCCCAACCAGAAGGAGCGGGAGGCGATCCTGGCCATCCACGGGCGGGGCAAGTCCCTCGCGCCTGACGTGGATCTGGCCGCGGTGTCCCGGGGAACGCCAGGGTTCTCGGGTGCCGATCTCGCCAACCTGGTCAACGAAGCGGCGATCAACGCCGTGCGCGACCAGCGCGCTGTCCTGTCCGCCGCCGACTTCGCGGCCGCACGCGACCGGCTGCTGATCGGCCAGCGCGACGCGTCCAACGCGCTGCTGCCCGAGGAAAAGCACTCAGTTGCCGTCCACGAGGCTGGTCATGCGCTCGTCGCGGTCCTGTCGGAGCACGCCGACCCGGTGGCGAAGGTCACCATCCTTCCCCGGGGGGCGGCGCTCGGAGTGACCGAGCAGCTGCCGGAGTTCGAACGCCACCTGTACCGCCAGAGCTACCTCACCGACACGCTCGCGGTCCGGCTAGGCGGACGCGCCGCCGAGATCATCGTCCTCGGGGAGCCCTCGACCGGGGCCGCGAATGACCTCGCGGGGGCCACCGACCTGGCCACCCGCATGGTGCGGGAATGGGGCTTCTCCACTGAGGTGGGACCCATCGGATATGGCCCGGAAGGGCCGAGCCGGGACAACCCGTTCGCGGGCCGTCCCTACGCCGAGGAGACCCAGCGGGCCATCGACCGGGAAGTGGCCACGCTGCTCCGCGAGGCCGAGACCCGGGCGACCACGCTGCTGCGCACGAACCTGGACAAACTCGGCCGGGTGGTCGATCTCCTGCTCGAACGGGAGACCATCGACGGCTCGGACCTGGCCGCCATCGCCGGGACACCGGAACGCCACGGGGCACCCGAAATGACCTGGGCACCCCGGGCGGTGGCGATGACCCCGGCCGAGCCGGAGCACGACGGGACCAGCGCGGCCAACGGGAAGGCCGCGCCGGTCAGCTGAGCCGCCGCGCCTGGGTCGGTGGCCGGCCTGGCCGTGGCGGGAGCCATCACCGGGGGCATCCTGTCCGGCGTGGCCGGGGCCGGACGCCCGGCCCCGGACCGGCCGCCTGGCCGTCCGGTCCCGGCCTCCACCGGGCCGGCGACCCAGCCGGCGGTGAGCACGCCGGCACCGGTGCCCTCCGCCACCGCCGCCTCTCCGTCGGCCGTCCCGACCAGCCGGCCGTCCGGCCGGCAGCCGGTGCCCACCAAGAGCATCTAGCCCGGGCGCAGGTGGCGGACCCGGCGGCTTGGTTACCAGCTCAGGCGGTCCGTGTGCCCGGCAGAAGCGAGAAGGCACGTACGTGACGCGGCCGTACCACGGAGATAATGACGGTGATCCCCCCAGTCACACTGGCCCCTCCCGTCCACGTTTCACGTATCTAGTGTCGCCGAACCGGGACAAAACACCCCTCTGGGTGCACCACATACGTGAGATGTCGGCGCTGCCCATGATTGATGGCCCCATGGGTGCTGGCGGTGCGAGCCAGCCTCTTCAACTCGGCGAGAGGTGCGCAGACACGTCAGCGCGGTGCAGTGTGCGTGCCGGGACGCACAATGCACCGCGCTGAATTGTCTCAGGTGGAGAGTGGGGTTACAGGACGTCGTGGCCGGGGTGGGGGTCCGCCGGGACCTGGGCGTGCTCGGCGGGGATGCTGCCCAGCCGGCCCGCCTGGAAGTCCTCGAACGCCTGCACCAGCTCCTCCCGCGTGTTCATCACGAACGGGCCGTACGCGGCGACCGGCTCCCGGATCGGCTGCCCGCCGAGGACCAGGATGTCCAGCTCGTGGCCGGGTCCCTCCTGGGTCCGGGCCGCGTTCACGGTCAGCGCGTCGCCCGCGCCGAACACCGTGAGCTGCCCGGTGCGGACCGGGCGGTGGTCCGGGCCGACTGTGCCGGAGCCGCCCAGCACGTAAACCAGCGCGTTGAAGTCGCTGCGCCAGGGCAGGTGCAGCTGGGCGCCGGGCTGCAGGGTCACGTGCAGCAGGCTGATGGGGGTGTGGGTGACGCCGGGGCCGGGGTGCCCGGCCAGGTCGCCGGCGATGACCCGGATCAGCGCGCCGCCGTCGGCCGAGGACAGCAGCGACACCTGCTGGGCGCGGATGTCCTGGTAGCGCGGGGCCGTCATCTTGAGGCTCCGGGGCAGGTTGACCCACAGCTGGAAGCCGTGGAACAGCCCGCCGCTCATGACCAGTTCCTCGGGGGGCTCCTCGATGTGCAGGATCCCGCCGCCCGCGGTCATCCACTGGGTGTCGCCGTTGGTGATCAGGCCGCCGCCGCCGTTGGAGTCCTGGTGGCGGAACACGCCGTCGATGATGTACGTGACGGTCTCGAAGCCGCGGTGCGGGTGCCACGGCGTGCCCTTGGGCTCACCGGGCGCGTACTCGACCTCGCCCATCTGGTCCATGTGGATGAACGGGTCCAGCTGCCCCAGGTCCACGCCCGCGAAGGCCCGGCGGACCGGGAAGCCCTCGCCCTCGAAGCCGGACGGTGCGGTGGTCACCGACACGACCGGCCGCTCGGCCGCGATCGCGGCGTCGGGCTCGGGAACCCGGGGCAGGACCAGGATGTCCTCTACAGTCACCGCTGGCATGACATCTCCTCTGTTAAGCCTCGTCGACCAGCCTAGATGGCACGTTCACGCGCCCGGCCGTTGCCGTTCCCAGCCTTCTGCGGGCCGCACTTCACCTAACGATAGTTGACCGCTCAACATTCCTGCCAGACGGGAGGGTGAGCGTGGAGGTGAGGTTTTCGTTGCGGCGGCTGACGGTCAGGGAAGCGGACGGGCCGGGGCGGCCAGGGGCGCGGCGCGGATGGGGCTAGGGCAGTTTCCAGTCGATGCCGCCGGCGCCCTGCTCCTCCAGCAGCGCGCTGGCCCGGCTGAACGGCCGGGAGCCGAAGAACCCCCGGTCGGCGGAGTTGGGGCTGGGGTGCGGCGACTCGATCAGCGGCACCCCGGCCAGCAGCGGCGCCAGGTCCCGCGCGTCGCGGCCCCAGAGGATCGCCACCAGGGGCGACTGCCGCGCGGCCAGGGCCCGGATGGCCTGGTCGGTGACCTCTTCCCAGCCGCGGCCGCGGTGCGAGCCTGGCTTGCGGGGCTCGACGGTGAGGACCCGGTTCAGCAGCAGCACGCCGCGGTCGGTCCACGGGGTGAGATCACCGTTCGACGGCGACGGGTAGCCCAGGTCCGCGGTGTACTCGCGGAAGATGTTGATCAGGCTGGGCGGCAGCCGCCGCACGTCCGGCGCGACCGAGAAGCTCAAGCCCACTGGATTCCCCGGCGTCGGGTACGGATCCTGGCCGACGATCAGCACCCGCACGTCGGCGAACGGCTGCTGGAACGCGCGCAGCACCCGGTTGCCCGCGGGCAGGTAACGGCGCCCGGCGGCCACTTCGGCCCGCAGGAAGTCACCCATCGCGCTGATCTGCTCCGCCACCGGGGCCAGGGCCCCGGCCCAGCCCGCCTCGACGATCTCGCCTAGCTCTCGGCCTGCCACGCAGCACACTCTAGGGCTCGCAGCCGGGCGGGGGCGGCAGGCCACGCGATTTCGTATCGAACAAGTTTTTGATCACCAGCGCGTGCCCGCGAGCAGGCCGGCGTGACCAGGGTCTCCGGTCCCGGCCATGACGGCCAGGGTGCTGCGGAACCTGCAATGACGGAAGTCTATGAACGGGGCCTGCGAATACGCCGGCCGGTGATGCGGGTCGGGGGGATGCGGATGAGGATGCTCCACCCTTCCCGGGTGGCCTGGCTGATCTCGTCAACCTCGAAAGCCACGACGTAATCCGCGTCGGCTATGCCGGTCCGCAGATCCTCCCCCATCGGGCTGTCCTGGCCGGTCCGGAATACGACGGCCTGCTCGTACAGCACAAAATTGACCGGCAGCACGGTAGGCCCATACCGGCCCGTGTATCCGATCCGGCCGATGCCGCCCGCTGAAATCAACTGCAGGCACTCCGCCTCATCGAGCGGTTCCACGACCGCTGCCGCGAACTCCGCCATCTCGCTGCCGCCCTCCGCTCGCTGCAGGCCGCGCTGCTCTGGCTCCGCGGACCGGGGAACATCCGTGATGCCCGCGGCCAAGTATCCGCCGCCTGGCCGCACCGGCTCAGGGTCGAAGGGCCTGAGTTACGCCCGGACCTGCCTGGCCGGGGCGGGGCGGCTGCCCGGCGGGCCCCAAGGGCTTCCGCCGGCCACTCCGGGGGGGGTGGCCGGCGGAAGCGTCCCCGGGGGCCAGCCTGGATCCCGGCCCTGGCTGGGCCGGGAGCCAGACTGGACTCGGGCCCGGCTGGATCAGCTGTGGACGGTGAAGTCCGCGCTGGCCGTGGCCGGGGTGCCGAGCTGCACCTGGTAGGCGCCGGTCTCCACGGCCGGCGGGCTGTCGGACTCGATGTCACCCGGGGTCACGGCCAGGACCGAGACGGGGAACGACACCTGGACTGTCTTGGACTGCCCGGCGTCCAGCGTCACCCGGGTGAACCCAGCGAGCCGCTGATCCGGGACCAGTACCACGCTGACCGGCTGGTGGACGTACACCGGCACGATGTCGGTGCCCGCCTTGCTGCCCGTGTTGGTCACGGTGAACTGGGCGGTCACCGTGCCGTTGCGGGACACGCTGCTGGTCGCGGACAGCCCGCTGACCTTGAACGTGGTGTAGGAAAGCCCGAAGGCGAACGGGTAGAGCGGGTTGTAGCCGTGGCCCTGGCCCGAGCCAGTGTTGGGGAGCTGGTCGAAGACCTTCGGCTGATCACCCAGCGGTGACGGGGCTCCGCCGTCGAAATCCCCGCCCGTCGTCGCCGCGTCGGACGGCCACGTGACGGGGAGCTTCCCACTGGGATCGATCTTGCCGAAGATGGTGTCGGCCACCGCGGTGCCCGCCTCGGTGCTGCCCTGGTAGGCCATCAGCACCGCGCTGGCGTTCTCGGCCGGGCCGAGGCCCAGCGGCCGGCCCGCGATCACCACGACGATCACCGGCTTGCCGGTGGCCTCGAGGGCACTGATCAGGGCCTGCTGGTCGGATGCCAGCTGCGGGGAGGGCTGGTCGCCCAGGCCCTCGGCGTAGGCCTTCTCGCCGACGGCCACGACCACCGCATCCGCTGATGCCGCGTCGCTGACCGCGGCGGACTGCCCAGGGTCGTAGGTCACATTCGGGTCCGCGGCCTGCAGGCCCTTGAGCACCGTGGTGCCCGGCGGGATCTGGTCGGACGGCCCCATGCAGCAGACGTGCCCAGCGCCGAAGACGCCCTGCCAGCTGACGCTCCACCCGCCGAGCTGGTTGGTCATCGAGTCAGCGCTAGGCCCGGTGACCACGATCTTGCTGGACGGCGACAGCGGCAGCGCGTTGTTCTGGTTGCGCAGCAGGGTCATCGACTCCTGGGCCGCCTTCAGCGTGACGTCCCGTCCGGCCGTGACGGCGGCGTCCGCCTTGCTGGCGTCCACCGTCGGGTGGTCGAACAGGCCGAGCTGGAACTTCAGCGTGAGGATCCGCCTCACGGCCTGGTTGATCCTGCTCATGGAGATGCTGTGGTTGGCCACGTCCGACTGGACAGCGGTCTGCCACTGATCGGCGTTGAACGGCAGCATGGCCATGTCGACACCGGCGTTGATCGCCAACGCGGCCGCGCCGGCCAGGTCGGGGGCCATGTGATACGTGCTCGCAAGCGCACCCACATCGCCGTAGTCGCTGATCACCACGCCCTTGAAGCCCATCCGGTCGCGGAGCAGCGAGGTCAGCAGGTAGTGCGACGCGGTCGCGGGAATCCCGTTGACCGAGCCGGAATCCACCATGACCGTTCCCGAACCTGCGTCGATCGCGCCCGCGTACGACGGCAGGAACGTGTCCTGCAGATAGCGGAGCGGCAGTTCGGCCTGGAGTCGGTCGTGGCCGTTGATCGACTCTGAGTACCCGGCGAAGTGCTTCACGGTAGCGGTGACCTTCAGCCCGCCCGCGCCGCCGCTCTGCAGGCCGCGCACGTTGGCCGCGCCCAGGGCGGCGGCCAGGGCCGGCTCCTCAGCCCAGGTCTCGTAGTACCGTCCCCACCGGTTGTCCCGGGCCAGGTCCTGCACTGGGGCGAAGTCCCAGTTCCAGCCGGTGGCGCGGAGCGCGTTCGCGGTGACCTCGCCGCCCGCCTGGGCGGCGGAGGGGTCCCAGGTGGCACCCATCCCGATCGACTGCGGGAACAGCGGTGCCTGCCAGGGGTGGCCGAAGCCGTGGACGGCATCAACGCCGAAGATGACCGGGATGTGCAGCCGCGAGTGCTTGATCGCGTAGCTCTGCATGGTGTTGTACTCGGTGGCCCAGTCCAGGCCGGTGTTGCCTGGGCCACCCTTGCCGGTCGTGTCGATGGGAATGTCGGTTCCGCCAGCCAGGATCGAGCCGACGTGGTTGTCCACGAAGATCTTCTGCTCACAGGTGGGGTTGGGCAGGTTGAACCCGCCCTGGCTGGTGCAGGCGTTGGTCTTGTCGGTGACCTGGGTCGCCTCGATCTGCACCATCTGGCCGATCTTCTCCGGCAGCGTCATCCGGCCGAGCAGGTTGCTGACCCGCGCCGGGACCGGGACGCTGGCGTTCAGGTAGGCCGGCTGGCTGCTGGCCGACGGGGTCGTCTTGGCCACGGCGGACGCCGATAGCGCGGTGACCAGCCCGATGGCCAGTAATGAGGCGGTGAGTGGCCTGCGGAGGCGGGCTCCGGTAATGCCGTTTATCCCCCGGGTAAGACCACGGATGTCGTGCATGGCCGACTCCTTCGTCTTGTTGCCGCTTACTTCCGTGGGACAAGACGCTATTAAAACCACCTCTAATTTCAAGTAATGAACTGTCAATAATGGCCCGGGCCTGCGGCGGTCCAGACGTGCGGCGGTGTGGGGCGTGCCGAAGCCCGGCGGTCCGCATGGGCCGCGTGGGTCGCCCGGCCGCCGGTGTGGAGGTGCAGGAGCGCGCCCCGCCGACCGGCGGCCTTCGGTGACGCGGCGGGCGGCGGCCGGATGACCAGGTCGAACACATATTTGATTTGTCGTATCCTGGGCGTATGGAGACTGCCCTGCAGGGATCCCTGCTCGACCTGAGTGACGAGCCGGCTCCGGGGCCACTCGGTGCGTCGGTGCGCCGGACCATGCTCGATCGCGGCGCGTGGGTGGACATCAGGCCCGGCTGGATGACGGGCGCCGACGTCCTGTTCGAACGGCTGCGCGATGCCGTGCCGTGGCGCGAGGAACGGCGGCGGATGTACGACCGCGTGGTCGAGGTGCCCCGGCTGCTGTGCTTCTACGGCGAGGGTGCGGCCCTGCCCGATCCGGCGCTGGCGCAGGCGCGGGCCGCGCTGGACGGGCACTACGGGGCCGAGCTGGGGGAGCCGTTCTGCACAGCGGGTCTGTGCCTGTACCGGGACGGCCGGGACAGTGTCGCCTGGCACGGCGACCGGATCGGCCGGGGGGCCAAGGAGGACACCGTGGTGGCCATCCTGTCCCTGGGCGCGCCGCGGGCCCTGCTGCTCCGGCCCCGGGGCGGCGGCCCGGCGCTGCGCCACGAGATCGGCCACGGCGACCTGCTGGTGATGGGCGGCAGCTGCCAGCGCACCTGGGAACACTCGGTGCCGAAGACGGCCCGGCCCACCGGCCCGCGGATCAGCGTGCAATTCCGCCCGCGCGACGTGCGGTGAAGCTGGGCTCTGGCGGGAAGCGCGCTGGTCACGGGGGAAGCGCGCTGGTCAGAGCGGGAAGCCCGCCTCCAGCTGGGCCAGGCCAGCGTCGATCGAGGCGAAGATGGCGTCCAGGTCGAGCTCGCCTCGCTCCAGGGCCGGCAGCGTGGTGGCCAGGATCACCCCGAAGATCGCCCCGGCCAGCGCGCGCACCGCGAAGTCATCGGGTTTCCGCCCGCTCCGCTTGGCCAGCACCACAGCTGTGCCGTCGATGGTGCGGGCGAACTCGTCCAGGGCCCGGGCCCGGATCTCCGGCACGGCCATGGTGAGCTCGGTGGTTTGCTGGAACCGCTCCCGCTCCTCCTCAGTGAACCCGGTCCGGGCGTCGGCCACGGCGGCCCGCACCGCGGCCAGCGGGCTCAGCCCGGGCGGCTGGGCCTCCAGCGCGTCCAGGGTCAGCACGTCGAGATCGTCCTGCAGGACCACGTCTTCCTTGGTCGGGAAGTACCGGTAGAACGTCGCCGGGGACACCTCGGCCGCCTCGGCGATCTGCTCGACCCGGGTGGCGGCGTACCCCTGCTCGCGGAACAGCCGCAACGCGTGCTCCCGGATGGAAGCACGCGTCTTGGCCTTCTTGCGTTCCCGCAGCCCGGGCTGGTCAGCGTCGTGCGTGCTCATGCCCTTGATCCTGCCCGCCCGGGGACGCCGGCGCGAGCGGAGCGCCGGACCCGGCCGTCACGGCCTGGTCCGCGGGGCGGCCGCCTGCTCGCGCCCGGCGGGGCAGGAAGGCCAGCGCGAGCAGGGCGCTGAGCCCGGCGATGCCCGCGCACACGGCCAGCATGACGTCCAGGCCGTGCGAGAACGCGGCGCGCACCGAGTCGAGCAGAGCGGCCGAGTGCAGGTGCAGCGCCACGTCCACCCCGGCGATGACCCCGGTCCGCGCCGCCCCGGCGGCGGCGGCCGGGAGCCCGCCCAGGTCGAGCTGGCTGCGGTAGGCCGACAGCAGGACGGTGCCCAGCACCGCGACCCCGATCGTGGCCCCCACCTGGCGCATCGCGGTGATCAGCGCCGACCCGGACCCGCTCCGCTCCGCGGACAGCGCGCCCAGCGCGGCGTTCATGGCGGCCGGCATGGCCAGTCCCAGGCCCAGCCCGGCCACCGCGTACCAGGTCGCGGTGAACGCCGTCCCGCTGGCCGCGCTGGTGGTGGCCCCCACGCCCAGGCCCGCGGCCATCACCACGAAGCCCGCCGTCACCAGGATCTTGGGACCTACCGGAGGATTTCCCGCGGGGCGGCCGTCCGGGCCCTTCGGCGGCGTCTGCAGCCGGGTGCCCCCGACCATGCCGATCACCATGCCGCCGATCATCGGCAGCATCCGCAGCCCGGTGGCGAGCGAGTCCAGGCCGCGGACCCCCTGGAAGTACTGCGGCATCGCGAACAGGATGCCGAACATCGCGAACGACACGAACGTGGTCAGGATCGTGCCCCAGGTGAAGGCGGCCGAGCGGAACAGATCCAGCTGGACCAGGGCCATCCCGTGCCGGCTGGCCCGGCGCTCCCAGGCCACGAACACGGCCAGCATCGCGGCCCCGCCCAGGATGGTGGCCAGCGTGGCCGGGTCGCCCCAGCCGTCCGCGCCCGCCTTGATGCAGCCGTAGGTCAGCCCGGCCAGCCCCAGGCTGGACAGGATGATCCCGGGGATGTCGATCCGGCTGCTCCGGGCACCGTGCGATTCGGGCATCAGCAGCGCCACGGCGACCAGCGCGATCGCCACCACCGGCACGTTGATCAGGAAGACCGAGCCCCACCAGAAGTTGTCCAGCAGCCAGCCGCCCAGCAGCGGGCCAACCGGGTAGGCGATGAACGTCGCACCCATCACGACCGCGATGGCCCGGGGCTGCTCGTCCGGGGAGAACAGCACGGGCAGCACGGCGATCGACATCGGGAAGATCACCGCCGCGCCGAGGCCGAGCACGGCGCGGGCCGCGATCAGCTCAGCCGGGGACCCGGCCAGGGCACACGCGGCCGAACTGGCGCCGAACACCACCAGCGCGATCAGCAGCATCTTCTTGCGCCCGACGCGGTCGCCCAGCAGCCCGGCGGGCAGCAGGGCCGCGGCCAGCACCAGGCTGTAGGACGCCGAGAACCACTGCAGGTCCGTGGTAGACGCGTGCAGCTGGGTGGACAGGACCGGCAGCGCCAGGTTGAGCACGGTTAGGTCGAGCCCGACGACCAGCACGCTGGCCGAGATGGCGATCAGCGCCCACCACCGGCCGGCATCCGAGCCGCCGGTGCGGCGGGTCTGCAGCGCACTCATGAGCACCATCCCTGGAGGTTGCCTGTGCCTGACAGCTGGCTTCAAATGAAAGTTACTCTTACTTAAGAGCGCCTGTCAATATCGCGTGGCGGGCCGTGTTGGCCGGACATGGATCAGGGCGGCCGTGTTGGCGGCGCGCATGGATCCGGCGGCCACCTGTTAGGTAGGTGTCAGGATCGGGCCCAGGCGGCGATCGGGGCGGTTAGCTGGAGGACAGCAGACCCCTCGTCCGGGAAGGAACATCTCTGTGCACGGCGCTCGTCGGATCATTATCGGCACGAACGGGTCACCGGGCAGCCTGCAGGCGCTGCGTTACGCGGCCGGGGTGGCGCAGGAGAACGACGCCCCCCTGGTTCCCGTGCTCGCCTGGCTGCCGCCTGGCGGTGACCTGGCTGACCGCCGCCATCCCTCCGGTTACCTGCGCCAGATATGGCGGGACGACGCCTGGCTCCGGATGTGGACGGCGCTGGAGATGGCCTGGG
>DASQRM010000071.1:0-20606 GCA_035642895.1 Streptosporangiaceae bacterium
ACGATCCGCTCGTGCAGGATCTGGTCAAGCCGCAGGACCTTCTCCCGTTCCCCTTGCTTCAGGCGGCTGACAGGAATGCCGGTCCACCTGGCCACGATCGCGGCGATCTCGTCGCCGGTGACGACCTCGCGCAGCAGCCGCGCGCCGCCCTGCCGGGAGGACAGCCGCTCCTCCTCGGCCTGCAGCCGCCGCTCGAGCTCGGGAAGGCGGCCCAGGCGCAGCTCCGCGGCCCGGTTCAGGTCGTAGTCCCGTTCGGCCAGCTCGGCTTCCTGCCGCACCTGCTCCATCTCCTCGCGGAGCGCCTGGACCCGGCGCAGCGCCTGGCGCTCGGCTTCCCACTGCGCCCGCAGTGCGTCGGCCTGCGCCCGCAGGTCCGCGAGTTCCCGGCGCAGGTCCTCCAGGCGGGCCTGGCTGGCCGGATCGTCCTCTTTGGCCAGACCCGTCTCCTCGATCTCCAGCCGCATCACGCGGCGGGTGAGCTCGTCGAGCTCGGCCGGCATGGAGTCGATCTCGGTCCGGAGCATTGCGCAGGCCTCGTCGACCAGGTCGATCGCCTTGTCCGGCAGGAACCGGTCGGAGATGTAGCGATGGCTGAGGGTGACCGCGCTGACCAGCGCGCTGTCCGCAATCTTCACGCCGTGAAACACCTCGAGCCGCTCCCGCAGGCCGCGCAGGATCGAGACCGCGTCCTCCTCCGACGGCTCGTCCACCATGACGGGCTGGAACCGCCGTTCCAGGGCCGCGTCCTTCTCGATCCGCTGCCGGTACTCGTCCAGGGTGGTGGCCCCGATCATGTGCAGCTCGCCGCGGGCCAGCATTGGCTTGAGCATGTTGCCCGCGTCCATGGCCCCTTCGGCCGCCCCCGCGCCCACCACGGTGTGCAGCTCGTCCAGGAAGAGCAGGACGCGGCCCTCCGCGGCCCGGACCTCGCTGAGCACGGCCCGCAGGCGCTCCTCGAACTCACCGCGGTACTTGGCCCCGGCCACCAGGGAGCCCATGTCCAGGCTGAAGATCGTCTTGTCGCGCAGGCCCTCCGGGACATCGCCGCGGGTGATCCGCTGGGCCAGCCCTTCCACGATCGCGGTCTTGCCCACCCCCGGATCACCGATCAGGACCGGGTTGTTCTTCGTCTTGCGGGACAGGATCTGGATGACCCGCCTGATCTCCGCGTCCCGGCCGATGACCGGGTCGAGCCGGCCGCTGGCCGCGTCCGCCACGAGGTCGGTGCCGTACTTGGCCAGCGCCTCGTAGGCGACCTCCGGCATGGCCGAGGTGACCCGCTGGTTGCCGCGGATCCTGGTCAGCGCCTCCAGGAAGGATTCCCGTGTCACCCCCTGCTCGCGCAGCAGCCGGCCGGCCACCGTAGCCTGGCCCTCGGCCAGCATGGCCAGGACGAGGTGCTCGACGGAGACGTACTCGTCCTTGAGCCGGCCAGCCTCCTGCTCGGCCGAGTCCAGGAGGCGGGCCAGCCGCTGGGTGACGTTGACCTGGCCCGGGTTCGCGCCCGGTCCGCTGACCCGGGGCCGCCTGCCCAGCTCGGCCTCCAGCGCGCCCCGCAGCCCGTCCGGATCACCCCCGGCCTGGCTGAACAGCCGCGGGACGATGCCCTCGGACTGATCAAGCAGGGCGAGGAGCAGATGCTCGACGTCGACTTCGGTATGGCCGAAGCGGAGCGCCTTGGTCTGCGCATCGTGCAGCGCTTCCTGTGATTTCTGGGTCAGGTGACTGGGGTCCATGTTCACCTTCCTGGCTGGGGGGCGGCCCGCAGGGCCGCTTCGAGTACGGCTATCCGGTCGAGCAGATCGGTGATGAGCGGGATGGCCGCGTAGTTGAGCGCGAAACCCGCGCGGAGCCGCTGCACCCTGGCCAGCGCGGCGACCTGGCCGCGGGGGAACCAGAGCTCACCGGCGGAGTCCCGGGCGGCGTCGATGACGCCGAGGGCGACGAGCCTGCGGATCAGGTCCGGGTGCAGGCCAGTCATCGCGGCGAACGTGTCCAGGCTGAACGGCGCGGCGCGGACGCGGACCAAGGCGTAGCTCACTGCTCTGTCCTCAGATCGCTCACGACTGGCTCCTCGGGTCGAAGCCGGATTCGGCCGCGAGCTGCTCGAACAGCCGCCGTTCGGCCTTCGAAAGCCGGGGCGGCACCATGACCCTGGCCTCGGCGAACAAATCCCCCGGTTTGCCGCGGGGGTTGGGCAGGCCCCGCCCGCGGAGCCGGAGCCGCCGGCCACTCGAGGTCCCGGCCGGGACCTTCACCTTGGCCTCGCCACCCGGGGTGTCCACCGCGACCGTGGTGCCGAGAGCGGCTTCCCACGGCGCGAGCGGCAGGTCCACGGACAGGTCGCGGCCGGAAAGCCGGTACCGGGGGTGCGGCGCGATCCGCACCACGAGGTACAGGTCACCGCTGGCCCCGCCGTCGCTGCCCCGGCCCCCCTGGCCCGCCAGCCGGATCCGCTGCCCGTCGGTCACGCCGGCCGGCACGTTCACGTCGAGGGTCGCGCGGGCGCCGTCACCAGACAGCGAGATCGACCGGCGGGTGCCGCGGTAGGCCTCCTCGACGGTGATCTCGAGCTCAGCCTCCTGGTCGGCGCCGGGAATCGGGCCCCACCCCCGGCCGGCCCGGCCACCGAAGAACCCGCCCAGCAGATCCTCGATGTCGATGTCCCCGGATGAGTAGCTGAACCCGGGACTGCCGCGGGCCCCCCGGGCCTGCCCCCCTCCGGCTCCGGCTCTGCTTCCGGCGCCGGCCCGGCTGCGCCGGAAGGTCTCCGGATCCATGTCCTCGGGAACCTGCCGGAAGTCGGCCCCGAACGCATCGTACCGGCGCCGGGTCCCCGGATCCGAGAGGACGTCGTAGGCCTCGGAGACGTCCTTGAAACGGTCCTCGGCGCCCGGGTCGTGGTTCACGTCCGGGTGGTACTGGCGGGCCAGCCTGCGGTAGGCCCGCTGGATGTCGTCCTGGCTGGCGGTGCGGGGCACGCCCAGCGTCTGGTAGAAGTCCTGGCCGTCGGCCATCAGCCCGGCCTGGCCACCACGACCTGCGCCGGCCGCAGCTGATGGTCCCCTTCCCCATAGGCCGGCTGGAGGACCTCGACCACCGACCCGTCCGCGGCGGCGGGATCGGCCCGGGCGGCGACCGCGTCGTGCCGGGTCGGGTCGAAGGTCGTCCCCAGGTCATCGCGGCGAGGGTAACCGAGGCGGGCCAGCACGTGCAGGGCCTGCTCCCGGACGGCCCGGATCCCGTCGATGATGGCGGCCGGATCGGCCGTCGAGGCCGCCAGCGCGCGCTCGAGGTTGTCCACGACAGGCAGCCATTCCCGGGCCACCGCGGCCCGGGTCTCCGCCTGCGCCCGGGCAACCTGGGCGGCGCAGCGCTTGCGCAGGTTGTCGAGATCGGCCACGGCCCGGAGGCGCAGGTCCTCCAGCTCGGCGATCCGGTCCAGGAGATCGGGGATAGCGGTCTCGTCACCAGTGACATCACCCGGGCCGTCAGGCTGCCCGTTCTGCCCGGCATCCTGTGCCTGGCCGGGCGGGGTCCCCCCGGCATCCCGGCGCTGACCGCCGGGGGCCGCGCTAGGATCGGGCGGCTGGACGGGCGGGGCAGCGGCGGGAGACTCGCGCCAGACGCCGCCGCTGCCCGCCCTCTCACCCATGGGCGCCTCACTCATGGGCGGTGAACTCGGCGTCGATGACGTCGTCGTCGTCACCACGCGGAGGAAGCTCCGACTCGGGCTCGGGGGCAGGTCCCTGCGGCGGGGCGGCCAGGATCTGGTAGATCTGCTGCAGCTCGTCGGTCAGGGTGCGCATCCGCTCCAGTGGAGCCTGGTCATTGAGCGCCTGGCGGGCCTCGGTCACGGCGTTCTCGGCCCGCGCCTTCTCGTGCACGGGCAGCGAGTCGCCGCGCTCGGCCAGCACCCGCTCGACCTGGTAAGCCATGGTGTCGAGCTGGTTGCGGGCATCGGTCAGCTCCCGCAGCCGCCGGTCTTCCTCCAGGTGCTGCTCCGCATCCTTGACCATCCGCTCGACCTCGGACTGGTCCAGGTTGGAACTCTCGCTGATCGTGATGCGCTGTTCCGTCCCGGTGTCCTTGTCCCGGGCGGAGACGTTGAGGATCCCGTTCGCGTCGATATCGAAGGTGACCTCGATCTGCGGAGCGCCCCGCGGCGCGGGCCGGATGTTCTCCAGCCGGAACCGGCCCAGCACCCGGTTGTCCGCGGCGCGCTCCCGCTCCCCCTGCAGCACCACCACGTCGACCGCGGACTGGTTGTCTTCGGCGGTGCTGAACGTCTCGGTGCGGCGGGCCGGGATCGTGGTGTTGCGCTCGATCACCTTGGTCATCACCCCGCCGAGGGTCTCGATGCCGAGTGACAGCGGGGTGACGTCGAGCAGCAGCACGTCCTTGACGTCACCCTTGATCACGGCGGCCTGCACGGCCGCCCCCAGGGCGACGACCTCGTCGGGGTTGACGGTCATATTCGGGTCCTTGCCGCCGGTCAGCCGCCGGACCAGGTTCTGCACGGCCGGGATGCGGGTGGACCCGCCGACCAGGATCACCTCGTCGATGTCGGCCGCGGTGAGCTTGGCGTCGGCCAGGGCCTGCTGGACCGGCCCGGTGGTGCGCTCGATGAGGTCCCCGGCGATCTGCTCGAATGTGGACCGCATCATCGTGGTGTTCAGGTGCTTAGGTCCCGAGGCGTCGGCCGTGATGAACGGCAGGCTGATCGTCGTCTGGCTGACCGAGGACAGCTCGACCTTGGCCTTCTCGGCCGCCTCGAACAGGCGCTGCAGCGCCTGCGGGTCGGTGCGCAGGTCGATGCCGTTGTCCCGCTGGAACTCGTCGGCCAGGTAGTCGACGATGCGCCGGTCGAAGTCGTCCCCGCCGAGGTGGGTGTCGCCCGCAGTGGCCCGGACCTCGACCACGCCGTCGCCGATGTCCAGGACGCTGACATCGAAGGTGCCGCCACCCAGGTCGAACACCAGCACGGTCTCGCTGCCCTTCCGGTCCAGGCCGTAGGCTAGCGCCGCGGCGGTCGGCTCGTTGATGATGCGCAGCACCTCCAGCCCGGCGATGCGGCCGGCGTCCCTGGTGGCCTGGCGCTGGGCGTCGTTGAAATACGCGGGCACGGTGATGACGGCCTCGGTGACCTTCTCGCCGAGGAACTTCGACGCGTCCTCGGCCAGCTTGCGGAGCACGAGCGCGGAGATTTCCTCGGGGGCGTACAGCCGCCCCTGCACCTTGAACCGCACGGCGTCGTCCGGGCCTGGCACCACGTCGAAGGATACGGCGTTCAGCTCGCTGGTGACCTCGTCGTACCGCCGCCCGATGAACCGCTTCGCCGAGTAGATCGTACCTTTCGGGTTCAGGATGGCCTGCCGCCGGGCGAGCTGCCCCACCAGGCGGTCACCCTGGGGCGTGAAGGCCACCACCGACGGGGTGGTCCGTGCCCCCTCCGCGTTGGGTATCACGGTCGGCTTGCCGTCCTCGGTGGCGGCGATCACGGAGTTGGTGGTGCCCAGGTCGATGCCGACTGCAACTGCCATCAGTGCCTCCTAGCCGACGGTGCTGGTTCCGCGGCTCTGGTTCCGCAGTGCTGGGTTCCGCAGTGCTGGGTTCCGCAGTGCTGGGTTGACGGTGCTGGGTTGACGGTGCTGAGTTGACGGTGCTGGTTCACGGGGCGCCCGGCACCGCCGCAGACGCCCTCGTGCTCCAGGCTCTGCGCCCAGGCGGCCAGCTCACATCCTCAATCCGGTTAGTCTTCCGGCCGCCTCGCACGGGCGCGGCGGACCTACCCGAACGTGTGATGTGACCGCGGTCCCGCGGACGGAACGTTGATGGCGGCGTAGACGCCGGCCCGGACGAGGTGAGCCGATGAAGACCGACGCCCAGCTCAAGGACGACGTGATCGAGGAGCTGCGGTGGTACCCGCAGATCAGCGACGCTGACGCCATCGGGGTGGGGGTCAAGGACGGCGCGGTGATCCTGTCTGGCCACGTGCCGAGCTACGCGGAGAAGTTGGCCGCCGCCCGGGCCGCGGAGCGCGTCAACGGCGTCAAGGCCGTCGCCAACGACCTGAAGGTGGACCTGCCCGGGGCGCCCCGGGACGACGTGGACATCGCCGAGGCCATCGCGCACGTCCTGGAGTGGAACGTGCAGGTGCCTGAGGACCGGGTGCACGCCACCGTGGAACACGGCTGGGTCACGCTCGAGGGCAACGTCGATCATGACCACCAGCGCCGCGAGGTGGAGCGGATGGTCCGCCACGTCCGCGGCGTGACCGGGCTGCTGAACAACATCACGGTGCGGCCGCCGGCGAACCCGGCGCAGGTCCAGACCCTCATAGAAGAGATGTTCAAGCGCCAGGCGGAGGCCGACGCGGTCCACATCAGGGTCGAGGTGTCCGACCACACCGCCAGGCTCTACGGCCAGGTGCACTCACTGCAGGAGGCGAACGCCGCCCAGGCGGCGGCGGCCTCGGCGCCCGGTGTCGCCAGCGTGGAGAGCCATCTGGTGATCGCCCCATAGTCCCCGACCGGCAGACGCCGGCCGGCGACCACGCCATCACGAGGGAAGGAACCGCGATGAGCGACCTGATCGTTATCGGTTACCCGAACGAGGACACAGCCCAGCGCGTCTATGACGAGCTTATGAGACTGGAAAACGACCTGGTGGTCGACCTGGCGGATGCGGCCATTATCAGGCGTGACCGCAGCGGCAAGCTGCACGTGACAACCCCGGCGCACCACGCCGTGGCCTGGGGCAGCCTCAGCGGGCTGTTCTGGGGCGTGCTGATCGGGCTGCTGTTCCTGTTCCCGCTGGCGCCGCTGGTCGGCGTGGCAGGCGGAATCATCGGGGCCGCGATGGGCGAGGCCGGGAACCTGGGCATCAAGGACGACTTCAAGCGCCGCGTCCAGGACCTGGTGCAGCCCGGAACCTCCGCGCTCCTCATCATCGTCCGCAAGGTCACCATGGACAGGTTCCTGGAGGCGCTGCGGCCCTACGGCGGGACCGTGCTGCAGACCTCGCTCCCCCACGACGCCGAGCAGGAGCTCATGGAGGGCCTGCACGGGTCGGACCCCAGCGCGCCCACCTGGGAGCAGCCCCCCGCCACCGCCGGGGCAACCTCCTGACCGCCACGGACCCTGGCCAGGAGAAATCTGGCTGTCTCCCCGGAGGTGCATGATGGTTGAGCCGGCTGATCTGGATATTGACGGCCCGGTCGCGCCGCCGCAATTGAACGCCGGCCGGCTCTGGGCGGGCGGCGTGGCCACGGCCGTCGTGGCCGCTCTGGTGGTCATCGCCGGGGTGTACATCGCGCGGAGCATCCTGGGAATCGCCGTGCTCGCCCCCAAGGCGGCCGGCAGTCTCGGGAGCTCCACCACGGCGGTCTACGCCGCGGTCGCCGCCGCGGGCGCGCTGCTCGCCACCGGCCTGCTGCATGTCCTGCTGCTCGAAACACCCCGGCCGCTCAGCTTCTTCACCTGGATCACCGCGCTGGCCGATCTCATCCTGGTGGTCGCCCCGTTCAGCCAGCCGGCCACCCTGCCGAGCAAGGTCTTCACCGCGGTGATCAATCTGGTCGCGGGCGTGGCCGTGATCTCGCTGCTGACCGGCGTCGCCCGCGGCGCCAGGCAGCCCGGCAGCCCACGCCCGGTGCCGGGTCCCGGCGTGACGCCCGATCCCCGCAGGACTCCGGGGGGCCCTCCCCCGGGCTAGCAGAGCCTACCGGCGCTGGCGGCGGCGGGACGGCGACCGGGGCTGCCAGCGGCCCGCCTGCAGCGGCCGCCGCCACGAGCGGGCCCGCCGGTGCGGAGTGCGCCCCTCGGGCATGTCCGCCAGCAGCTCCTTCCTGAGCCGATCGAGATGGCTGACCAGCTCTCCCCGCAGCGGCCAGCCGACCGGCTTGGCCGCGGGATCGGTGCGCAGCACCTCGCTGAGCTGGTCCTGCTGCTCCTCGGCCGCGGCCAGGTACTCTTCCAGCTCGGCCTCCAGCTCGCGCTGGCGGTCCGGCTCCTGGGTAGCGGCCAGGCGGCCGTAGACCCGTACCGCCGCGGCGAGCTGGCGCAGCACCCCCGCCAGCCGGCCGCGGGGTTCCGGATCGCGCATCGGGCTGTCCTCACCCGCCAGCCGGATGCTGTCCGCGAGGGAACGGGCGAGCACGCGGATCGCGATCGCGGCGTGCTCCAGAGTCTCCAGCCTGCCGCGCAGGCTGACCGCGGCGTACGGCAGCCGCAGCCCGCGCGGGTTCAGCCGGACGCTCTCCTCCGCCTCGCGGAGCGCGTCGTCCACGCGCCGGATCTCGCCGCTCAGCGAGCGGGCCTGGATGAGCCAGTCGTCCGGCCGTTCCAGGACTGATCCGTCCTGGAGGCTGTCGGCCATCTGCTCGAGCAGGCCGGCCATCTTGCGGCACAGCTCCTCGATGGCCTCGGCGGCCGGCTGCACGCGCGGCCGGGCGAAGACGAGCCCGGCCATCAGCCCGGCGCCCGTCCCCACAAGGGTCTCGACGATCCGCCAGGTGCCCGCGGAATGGGTGTCGACGGACAGGATGAGCATCGCGCTGATCGGCACCTCGAGAACGGAGTCGCCCAAGTGCAGGGAGTAGCCGACCGCGAGGGCGACCGCGATCGTCAGCCCCAGGCTCCACCAGGTGAACCCGACCCACGAGGACAGGGCCACCGCCAGCAGCACCCCGGATACCACGGCCCCGACGCGGCGGATCGCGCTGCGGAGCGTCTGGTACAGGGTGACCTGGATGACCAGCAGCGCGGTCAGCGGCGCGAGTACCGGGCGGGATGTGACCGGGAGCAGCAGCGCGGCCAGGTAGGCGAACACGGCGGTGCTGGCCAGGCGGACGATGGTCACCGCCGCCGGCTGCGCGCGCTGCCGCGCCACGGTCAGCGAGACCGGTGTGCGCTGCGCGACGGCCCGCGCGGCGGCACTGATCTGGGTGGTCTGGCGCCTGCGGAAGACCGGCATGTTCATCTACCGGCCACGCTGCCGGGGCCGCCGGCGCCAGGACATCCCCCGATTGGCTAGCAGGGCCAGCTAGTGCCCGTGACCCGGCTCCGCCAGCGGCGAAGAACTAACGACCTTGATGATGTGCGGCCGGTCGTGACCGCAGAGCCTGGGGATACCTGCCGCACCGGCGAAAGGCGACCATGTCAACTCTTACCGATCCGCACGTGACCCTGATCCGCCCGGTTTCCCCGCGGACACCGGAGGGCTGCGAGGAGTGCCTGCGCCTGGGATCGGCGTGGGTGCACCTGCGCCTGTGCCTGACCTGCGGACACGTCGGGTGCTGCGACTCGTCCCCGCTGCGGCACGCTCGCGGGCACGCCTACGGAACCGGCCACCCGATCGTGCAGTCCTTCGAGCCGGGCGAGAACTGGCGCTGGTGCTATGTCGACGAAACCTACGTCTGATCGCGGCGCCGGCCCGCGCGACCCGGGACCCCGGCCGCCGGCCGTCTCCGGGCCAGGCCAGCCGGTGGCGGAAACCCCCGACCTGAACGGAGCGTACCCGCGGCTGAGCGACGCCCAGATCGCGGCGCTGAGCTCACTGGGCCAGCGCCGTCCGACGCGGCCGGACGAGATCCTGTTCGCCGAGGGCGACCGGAACTGCGACTTCTTCGTGGTCCTGGACGGGCTGGTGGCGATGGTGGAAGCCCGCGGGACACCGGAGGAACGCGTCATCAGCGTGCATGGCCGGGGCCGCTTCCTCGGCGAGCTCAGCCTGCTGACCGGCGAAGCGTCCTACTACTCGGCCGTGCCGGTCGAGCCGGGCGAGGTGCTGGTGGTACCCGCCGGCCGGCTCCGCGAACTCGTCGCCCATAATCCAGCCTTCGGTGACCTGATCCTGCGAGTCTGCCTCATCCGGCGCTCCATCCTCATCGGGCTCGGCGTCGGCCTGCGGATCATCGGCTCCCGGTACTCGCCGGACACCCGGCGGCTGCGGGAATTCGCGGTCCGCAACCGGATTCCGGCCCGGTGGCTGGACCTGGAGGCGGATCCGGCGGCCGAGACACTGATCCAGCAGCTGGGCGTGACACCGGAAGACACCCCGATCGTGCTGCTGGGCGAGCGGCTGCTCCGCAATCCCAGCAACGCCGAGCTGGCCGCCGCGATCGGGCTGCCGGCCCCGGGGCCGCCCGGCGCCAGCTGCGACCTGCTCGTGGTCGGATCGGGACCGGCGGGGCTGTCCGCCGCCGTGTACGGGGCTTCGGAAGGCCTGCAGACCGCGGTCCTCGACGGGACCGCCGCCGGGGGCCAGGCGGGGACCACCTCCCGGATCGAGAACTACCTGGGTTTTCCCTCGGGTATCTCCGGCGCCGAACTGGCCGAGCGCGCGATGCTCCAGGCGCAGAAGTTCGGGGCCCACTTCGCCGTGCCGGCCGAGGCCACCTCGATCCGGGCGGACGGCGGGTCGTACACGGTCCAGCTCGACGACGGCACGTCGATCACGGCCACCTCGGTGGTGCTCGCGACCGGGGCCAGGTACCGCCGCCTGCCGCTCCCGCGGCTGGAGTACTTCGAGCAGATGAGTGTGTACTACGCGGCGTCGCAGGCGGAGGCGTTGTTCTGCACCGGGGACCCGGTGGTGATCGTGGGGGGCGGCAACTCGGCCGGGCAGGCCGCGGTCTTCCTGTCCCGGTACGCCGACCAGGTCACGCTCGTCGTGCGCGAGCATGACCTGGGCGAGCACATGTCGCGGTACCTGATCGACCAGGTCAGGCGGATCCCGGACGTGCGGATCCTGCTCGGCACCGAGGTGCGCGAGCTGCTCGGCGACCAGGCGCTGGAAGCGATCACGGTCGAGAATCGCGAGACCGGCCAGCAGCGCACGGTCCCTGCACGAGCCCTGTTCATCTTCATCGGCATGGCCCCGTGCACCGGCTGGCTTGGTGACCTCGTTGACCTCGACGAGCACGGCTTCGTCCGGACCGGGCTGGACGCCTCGCCAGCCGGCGGCGCGGCGAACGGGCCCGGCTGGCCGCGCTCGGTGCTGGAGACGAGCCGGCCGGGCATCTACGCAGTGGGTGACGTCCGCAGCGGCTCGGCCAAGCGGATCGCCGCGGCGGTCGGCGAGGGGGCGATGGCCATCCGGCTGGCCTTCGAACGAGCACGGCCGGCCTAGCCGGCGCGGATCACGGAGAGGCAGCAACGATGGCAGTGGTGGGCTTCACCAAGTTCGAGCGGTTGTTCCGGGTCGCGGGCAGCGTGGACGTGGACCGGGATGACGTCCAGCGCTACCTGGACTTCGTCAACGATGCGCTCTACGACATGCTGATCATGGCCCAGGCCACGGCGAAAGCCAACGTCCGCGACGTCATCGACCCGTGGGACCTGCCGCTCACCAAGGGGCTGCAGGACAGCATGCACGCCTTCGAGCGGATGGATGAGGACATCGAGATCGAGCCCATCCTGGAGGATCTGGCCGCGCGCCCTCCTCTCGATGTGTCGCTGGACGACGACACCCAGGCGCGGCTCCCCCTGATCTTCGGTGGCATCAGCGTCGCGCTGGCCAGGATGTTCCGGCTCATCGACCCCGAGCTGAAGCTGGTGCACACGGAGGAATGGGACCGCGTGTTCCAGCTCTTCCGGGTGCTGGTCTGACGTGATCACCGCCGAGACGGTCAGCAGCATCCGCACCTTCGACGGCGGGGGGCTGCCGGTGGTGTCCCTGTACGTGCGGGTCGACCCTGGTCCCGACGGCCAGCGGGAAGTGCGCACCCGGGTGTCCAGCCTGCTCGATGGGATCCGCCCGCTGGCCAAGGGCGGCATCGCGGAACGCGAGTGGCGGATGTCGCTGCGCGGTGACATCGACCGGATCAAGAGCGCGGTTGGCCAGGAGCGGTGGCCACCCGCGGCGATCGCGATCTTCGCCTGCAGCGGCCGGAACCTGTACACCGAGGTCCCGCTGCCGGAGAAGGTCCCGGACCGGGTCATCGTGGACGTGACGCCCTACGCCCGGCCCATGCTCGCCGTGCTCGCCGAGCATCCGCGCAGCTGCGTGGCCGTGGTGGACCGGGCCACCGGGCGGTTCTGCGAGCTCTACCAGGACGAGATGAGCGAGCTGGGGCAGGTCGAGGACCCTGAGTCACGCAGGCCCCCCATCGTGGCGGGACGGCCCGACGACCGGGTCAGCAACAAGATCGATGAGCTGGCCAAGCGGCACTACCGGCGCGTCGCGGAACGGCTGGGCGAGCTGATGCGGAACGGTGACTTCGACCTGCTGATCATCGGCGGCCACGGCTACGAGATACCGGACTTCGTGCAGCAACTGCCCCGCCCGGTACACGACCGGGTGGCCGGGACGTTCAGCACCGAGCCAGGCCTGGTGCCGCTGACCGAGATACGCGAGAGCGCGGGGGCCATCGCGGCCCGGTATGAGCAGGAACGCGATCAGCAGCTGGTTTCGGGGGTACTCGAGAAGGTTGCGATGGGCGGGCTGGCCACGGTAGGCCTGGACAGGTGCCTGTGGGCCGGCACGATGGGAGCGATCCAGACCCTGCTCGTGAGAGGCGGCGCAGCCGCACCGGGCGTCGTGTGCGATCAGTCGCGCTGGCTGGCGCGGTCCGGAGAGGTCTGCCCACTGTGCGGGAACCCCACCCGGCCCACCCCGGACGTGATCGACGAGCTCGCGCAGGTCGTTATCAGCGAAGGCGGAGCGATCCACCACATCAACTCAGGGCGCGCCAGGCTCGTGGACCACGACATCGGCGCCGACCTGCGCTTCCGGCTGCCCGAACCGCCTGCCGACGGCTCTGACTACGGCCCGTGATCCCACCGCGGTCCCGGTGAGTGTCCCCCAGCTCCACCGGGCCCGCGGTGGGGCTGCGGTTAACCGCTGATCTCGACGTGACGCGGCTTGGCGGCCTCGGACTTGGGCACCCTCACGGTGAGGATCCCGTCGGAGAGGCTGGCGTTGACCCCCTGCGGGTCGATGTCGGCGGGCAGAGTGGTGCGGAACTCGAAGCGCCCGGTGCGGCGGGCCCGGCGGCGGCGCCGCCTGCCCTCCTCCTCCTCCTGCGGCTCAGCGATCTCACCGGTGATGACCAGCTCGCGGTCGTTGACGTCGACGTTGACCTGATCCTTGTTCACGCCGGGCAGTTCGACCTCGACCAGGTAGGCGTCGTCGGTTTCGCTGATGTCGGCCAGGGGCGTCCAGGCCGCGGCCAGGGCCGGCGTGAAGGCCAGGTCCCCGAACGCCATGCTCATCAGCTGCCCCATGCGGTCGTAGATGTCTTCGAACTCACGGGACGGGTCGACCAGGGTGATATTGCGCGCGCTCCGGCGGGCCGGAAGCTGTGCCATCGTGGAACCTCCTGTGATTCGGATCAGTGGGCTTGGGGCACCTGCCTCGATGATCGATGCTGTCCGGGCACAGCCAGCGGCGCATCCCCCGACCGGCTAGTGGTGTGCGCACTAGGCCAGGGATGGCATGCGCACCGGGCCCGAGACGGCAGGCACAGGACTGCCGGGACTACCTACCTTGACGAAGTGCCAGAAGGGCCGGATGGCCAGGCTGTGTCAAATGCCGTAGCGATCCCAGCCATATCGCCGTCGGGCGGGAGGGCAGAGGAGGCACACCATGACCATCTCGCCCCCATCGGGCGTGGGCGCGGGCCCGGCCGCGCTGACTGACGAGGAACTGCAGAACTTCGTGGCCAGCCCCCTGGCGGGGTGTGCAGGCACGACTCTCGATCCAGACGAGTGGTTTCCCATTGCCGCCAAGCCTGCGCGCGCACGCGCTGAAGCGGACCGGGCGCTGGCCGTATGCGCCGCGTGCCCGGTGCGGGCCGAGTGCCTGGAATTGTCGCTGCGCACCTGGAGCGGCGCGGGCCACCATGGCATCTGGGGCGGCCTGGTCGAAGCCGACCGTAATTTGCTGCGCCAGGAATGGCTGCGCGGCGCCCCGGTGACGGTGCTGCTTCCCCGCCCAGCCCAGGCCCGCTGACCAGGAGCGAGAGCGCTGGCCTGCCCGGTCCGCCGAAATTTAGCGTGGATTCATGATCGGGAGGAGCTCGCAAATGGCGGGGCGCCAGAATGGCCTGCCCGATTCATCTCTTCACGCGGCTCCACGATGGAGCACATGGGATACCCGGGAGCACCACGGCGGCGCTGGAACAGCTGCTGCGTTACGACAGTGACGCATGGCGACTACCTCAGGACCGAACGATGCGCGGTCGCGACAGCGAATTTGAAGATGCGCTCCGTATGCTCCGCGCGGCGGAGGCGGGACGCGGCGGGATATTGCTGGTTCTTCCTACCCCAGGAGTTGCTGACACCCGCAGGCCGGGCGGCGCCGGGAGCGGCCGGTGGTGGGCCGACGCGCCTGCCGTCCTGCCGGGCGACGGCCCGGCGCTGCGCACGGCGGAAAACCTGCTTGCACGGCGGCAGCCAGATACTGGTCGTGCTGACGATCTGGAATGTGCTGACGCGCCATGCTCTGGGTGCCACGGGGCCTGGCCAGGCGGACTCGAGATCAGCCCGGCGGGCATCCGGCCAGCTGCCGAAGCGGCTGTGGCGGCCGTCCAGCGCTGGGTCACCGCGCTCGGCCCGCGGACCCGGCTAGGTCCTCGCGGTCGGCGCCGTGCTGGGCAGGTCGTTCAGCCTCGACAACGTCGCCGCCCTGCTCGGCGAGACACCCGAGCGGCTGCTCCCGGACGGCGGGGCCGCGCTGGGCGCCGACCTGCTCGTGGCCACGCCGGAGTCGGGCAGGTCAGGGCTGACCGCGCAGATCCGCGCTTCCCACCTGGAAATCGCCGTCGCCGGCGACAGCACCTGGAAGCCGCCGGCGGCCGACGATGGCGGCGGACGTGGCCACGGCCTGCCCATGATGCGGACCTTCACGGATTATGTGGCGCTCGAGCCCAGCGCCGACGGCACCACAGTGCGGATGAGCCGGATTGTGCGCTGAGTTCTACCCGATCTGGCGAATTGAATCACCCATCGCGGCGGAGAAGCTAGACCCATGTTGCATGTCCGGCACAACCTGATCACCGCAGACCCGTCGCAGCTCAGCGA
Organism: Streptosporangiaceae bacterium; assembly: GCA_035642895.1. Lineage (GTDB taxonomy): Bacteria > Actinomycetota > Actinomycetes > Streptosporangiales > Streptosporangiaceae > RYN-230. The sequence goes on from DASQRM010000071.1 coordinate 15,027, forward strand.
CTCGGTCAAGTTCATCGAGAACGAGGTCCGCCCGAACGTCGAGAACCAGCCCGGCAACCTCGGCCTCGCCCTGCAGCTGAACCCGGAGCTCGGGGTGGCCATCCTCGAATCGTTCTGGGTATCGGGTGACGCACTGCGGGTCAGCGAGCGCGTGGTGGCACCCAGCCGCGTCGCGGCGGTCCGGCGCGCCACCGGCACCGTCACCGTCGAGCGCTACGCCGTACCAGTGTTCGAGCTGGAGGCCCCGCTGCGCAGCGGCGAGGGCGTCCAGGTCACGCGGATGGATGTCGCACCGTCGGCGGTCGAGGACACGATCGAGGTGATCGGTGACACCGCCGTCCCCCGGCTGGCCGACATCGAGGGTTTCTGCAGCGCGCTGTTCTTCATCGACCGGACCGCGGGACACTCCATCATCGAGACCTTGTGGCGGGATCGGCAGGCGCTGGCCGGCAGCCGCAGCGCCGCCGCAACCATCCGGGTGGACACGGTGTTGGCTACGAACGGCGTGATCCGCGCGGTGGAGGAGTACCAGACGGTGTTCAGCTCAGCACGGAAATTCTGACCAGCGCACGCCCGGCCGGGGGTGCGCGAACTGTCCCGGCTCCGGCAGCGGACGTTCCGCGCGGTGCACACTTGGCCGGCGCCGGTCCTGCGGGACGGCCGGCGGTCCGCAGGACCCGCCTGCGGTGCGACTGCCGGGCCACGGCGGCTGGACGGTCCATGTGTCCCTCCAGGCGGACGCAACCCACACTCCGGTCCCACTAGTGCGTTCACAGACCTGCCCGGGGCCAGGCGGAAGCATGGAGCTCGCGGCCCCATGCGCCTGAGGAAAGGCTGAGCGGGACGGTTCATTTGGGGAGGGACAGTCATGGAGCGACCGGAACCGCGGAAACTGGACGACGAAGGACTGCCCCTGCCGCCACCAGCGAAGGGAAAAGCATCACGCTGGCTGCTCAGGATCATGGAGCGCGGTGAGATGGTCCTGTTCATCGCCATCGCGCTCGCCCTGCTGGCGATCGCGATCACTGTGTTCGTCCGCGGCGTGCACGATCTGCTCCTGGCCCCGGCCCAGGAGGATTTCGCGGTCACGGTCACCCGGGCGGTCAACAGTGTGCTGTTCATTGTGGTCGTGCTCGAACTGCTGCGCACGATCGTGGCCCGGCTGGAAGGTGGCGGCTTCCAGCTGCAACCCTTCCTGGTCATCGGCATCATCTCGGCCACCCGGGACATCCTCACCGTCGGCGCGGAACTGTCGCTGGGCCAAGTGCCCGTGACCCGCACCATGATTGAGCTGGCCGTCAACGCGGGCGTGGTCGTCGCCCTGGCGGTGGCGCTGGTGCTGGTGCGGCGCTTCGCGCGGCTAGAACGTACCTGACGGGGCACCACAGCCGCGAGCATCCGGGCCCATTCCCCGGAACAGGACCGGCCCACAGGGCGGTCGGCACGCCATCCTGTGGGGCTGGAATATGCGATAGGGCCGGGACGTGCGCGTTATCAGGTGCGCTGGCGTGGTTACGTGGAGGCGTGGAATTCGCGGGTGAGGCCACCGAGGCCTCGTTTCGGTGAATCCGGTAGTGCGTCAGGTCGATGAGCGGCGGCTGGGAGCGCGATTGGGCGGGCGGAAGCTGGCCGAGGGCGCGGTGTGGCCAGGCGGTAACCAGCAGGAACAGCGGCGAGCGCAGGTCGGCCACGGCCAGCAGGCTCAGATAGCACCGGGTGCCGACGGAGCATGCGCGTGCCAGCAGCAGGCAAAGCCTGGCCGGGATTGATATCGGCAAGAGGCATCAATGGGTCTGCGTGGACGACTAGGACGGCACGCAGCTCCTTCCGGCCGGTACACCGCCAGCGTTCCGTGCCGACGGTTCGCCGCGACCGGCGCAAGCAGCACCCGTATCGAACGGGCCTCCGCGATCACGTGCGCGGCAAGTAAGCACCCGAGCGGGAGCCACCGGGTACCCCGACCCCTGCGAGGAGTCTCCGCTCTGAACGCTGCCGACTGATATCGGGGGGCCCGCAATGGCTCACAGATCGGTCAGCCGTGTCAGCGCTCGCCTGGCAGCTTCCGGCCGCCGATGAGGGCTGAGGCCGGCTTAACATCAGGACCCGGGCCTCGCCTCAGGACCCGGACTGACCCGCCCGGCCGGGGGCTCGGGGCCGCGCTCCCGGCACGGCGCTGACCCGGACGCGACGCGCGGCGGGGGCGGCAGCGGCATGGCGCAGAAGGCCACGGATACGTGCCGCGGCGGCCGGCCATGGCTGGCCGGCGGCCCGGCCATGGGATGGCCTCCCACGCTCCTTGCTGTGCAGCATTGCCTACTTCTGGCCTCGCTGCCGGCCGACTGGGCCTGCATCCTCAAACCGGCTAGTCGTTCCGCCCGGGATTATGCCTGCTCGGGAATGGCCCGCCGGGACTATTAAGGCGGGGGATGCAGGCCCGTCAGCCCGCCCGCGATGCTGGCGACAGTGCGGGATTCGCCGGCCTCCGCTGGCCGGTATCCATCCAGGAACAGGCGTGACAGGGAGGCACAGCCAGATGAGGGCGCTCGTCTACAACGGCCCGCGGGATGTGACCGTGTCCACCGTGCCGGATCCCGGGATCGACCGGCCCGGCGATGCGGTCATCCAGATCATCCGGACCAATATCTGCGGTTCAGACCTGCACATGTACGAGGGCCGCGCCGATATGGAGCCCGGCCGGGTGCTCGGCCACGAGAACCTGGGCCGGGTAACGGAGGTGGGCCCGGCCGTGGAACGGATCAAGGTCGGCGACATGGTCTGCGTGCCGTTCAACGTCGCCTGCGGGCACTGCGAGAACTGCGAGCGCGGGCTGACGAACTACTGCCTGGTCGCGAACCCCGATCCGCAGATCGCCGGGGCGGCCTACGGCTTCGCCGACATGGGCCCCTGGAATGGCGGCCAGGCCGAGTACCTGCTGGTCCCGTGGGCCGATTTTAACTGCCTGCGGCTGCCGGAGGACGCGGAGGAAAAACTCGACGACTACGTGATGCTGGCCGACATCTTCCCGACCGGGTACCACGCCACCGAGATGGCGGGGGTCGGGCCGGGCAAGTCCGTGGTGATCTACGGCGGCGGCCCGGTCGGGCTGATGGCGGCCCACTCGGCCGGGCTCAAGGGGGCCAGCAAGGTCATGGCGGTCGATCGTCATCCCGACCGGCTCAGGCTGGCCAGCCGGATCGGCGCCATTCCCATCGATGACTCCGCGTCGTCCGCGATAGACCAGGTGCTGGAACTGACCGGCGGCCGGGGGGCGGACTGCGGCTGTGAATGCGTCGGCTACCAGGCGCACGACCCGGCCGGCCACGAGCACCCGAACACGACTCTGAACAACCTGGTGCGCTCGGTCCTGTTCACCGGGTCCATCGGCGTGGTCGGGGTCTATGTCCCGGCCGACCCGGGAGGGCCGGACGAGCTGGCCCGCCGCGGCGAGGTCGCGTTCGACTTCGGGCTGTACTGGTTTAAGGGCCAGCGGATGGGAACCGGCCAGTGCCCGGTGAAGGCGTACAACCGGTATCTCCGCGAGCTGATCCACACCGGCAAGGCCAATCCCTCGTTCGTCGTCTCGCACAAGCTGCCGCTGGATCGGGCCCCCGAGGGCTACCAGCACTTCGACGCGCGCGACAACGGCTGGACCAAGGTGGTCCTGGCCCCCGCCGCCTGATGGGCGGTACCCGGGGACAGCCGCAACCACGGCGGGCAGCGGCTGTCCCCGTACCAGCGCAAAGTTCCTAGGCCCGCGGTGGGGCAGCAACCCGGCCCGTAAGGCCACCGCCGAGGGCGCCCAGGCCGCGCTGTCTCGCCGGGTGCACCTCAGATCCGGCTGAGGGCGGTGAGGCTGCTGCTGGCCGACGGGCCAGATGGACAGCCGGGGGCAACTGGCTACGCTAGGCCTCACCTAGCAAACGCTGCCCAGGCTGATTCCGCCTGGGTACGTAATGGTCCTTGATCATTCGCCGCCTTCTGGCCACCGTCATCGGCAAGGGCGTCGTGGGAGGAGGGCACGGTCGAGACTTCCGCGGCGGGCTTTCCCGGCACGTCGCAGCAGCCGGTCCTGGTCGTCGGCCTGCCTGCAGCACCGGGGCCTGCTTCAGAATTGACGGAGAGCCTGGTGCCGGAAATCGCTGACCGGCTGTCCGCGGAACTGCCCGGAGTCCGGTGGAAAGTCGAATTCGTCTCCGACCGGCTGGCCATACCGCCCACCGACCTCAGCGATCTGATCTCCGCAGGGCGCCGGATGCTTCTCGACCGCGGCTGGCACCTGGCGGTGTGCATAACCGACCTCCCCCTGCAGACCGCCCGGCGTCCGGTGATCGCTCACGTCAGCGCTACCCACTCGGTCGGCGTGCTGTCCATGCCCGCGCTCGGGCCGGTCGCGGTGCACAGGCGCGCGGCCGAGACGACGGTGCGCCTGGTCAGGCACATGCTCGGCGATCTTGCGCCGACCGCGGAACCCGCCGGGCGCCGGCGCCCGATGGGTCCTCGCCCGGCCCGGCGCCTGCTCGAACTGGGCAATCGCGTTGAGTACAGCGAGAACGACCTGGGACTTGCCGCGCGGGTCGTCAGCGGCAACATCTGGCTGCTGCTGGGCATGCTGCGCGCCAACCGCCCATGGCGGCTCGCCCTGCGGTTGGTACGGGTGCTGGCCGCGGCGTTCGCGGCTGGCGTGTTCGCGCTGGTGACCAGCGACATCTGGCGGCTCGCCGACCATCTCGGGGCGCTGCGGCTCACCGTCATCTGTCTCGGCTCAGTCGCTGGCATCACCGTGACGATCATGATCGCGACCGGCCTGTGGGAGCGCAGCCCGCATCCGGCCGCTCGCGAGCAGGTCATCTTGTTCAACATCGTCACAACTGCCACGGTCGGCATCGGCGTGAGCGCGCTGTACCTCGCCCTTTTCACCGCCATGCTGCTAGCCGCTCTGCTGCTCGTGCCCGGAGACCTTCTCAGCACCCAACTAGGCCACCCCGCCGGCGTGGATGATCAGATTAAGCTCGCCTGGCTCGCCGCCTCGATCGCGACGCTGGGCGGTGCGCTCGGAGCTGCCCTGGAGTCCCGCGAGTCGGTGCGCGAGGCCGCCTACACCTACCAGCCGGATACAGAGCTCATTGCCACCGATGACCCGCCCGGGCCAGGAGACAGCCAGGACATGGCGCAGAAGTAAGTTCACTGCTGCGCGGACGGGACACCTGCCACCCCGCGCCGGGCCGGGATGCCGGACTTCGGCCGGGACCGTGCCGGCCGCAACGCCCGGTGGAAGAAGCACCGGACAGCTGCCAAGTCGCGCGCGTGGACAGCAGGGCGTCGAGGCATGGTTCCTCCTCTGCCGCTCGTCGCGGGGCTTGCCCCCCGGTCCGGGATTGGTCTTCGCGTCCCGGCGGGGTATCCCCGCTTCCCGGCAGGACCGGGGCGCACCGTCCCGGCATTCGCCGGGCCGTCTGGCCGTCTGGCCGTTTGGCTGCGCGGCCCCCGGGTAGCCGCGCCGCCTGACCGGCCGCTGCGGCCGGCGGGGGGACCGCCGGTCCCGGGGACCTGGTCACGGCCGGACCGGCCTGCCGTTTACGG
>DASQRM010000072.1:0-29879 GCA_035642895.1 Streptosporangiaceae bacterium
CTTGATCCGCCGGTCGATGTCGGCCTGCAGCAGTTCCCACATCCGGTACCCGTACGGGCGGATCACCATCGTGCCCCGGACCGGACCGCGGTCCACCAGCTCGGCCTTGAAGACGACCTCGTTGTACCAGGCGGAGAAGTCCTCGCCCTGTGGGGTTACTCCGCGTTCATCGTGCGCCACACCCGGAGGATAGGGGATCACGGCGGCCGGCACACCCCGGTTTTCGCCTGGGCCAGGTCACCCTCACGTGCTACCGGTGAGCACATCCGTGGCCCGGTGACCGGCGCCGACTCCCTCGGCCACGATGACGTCGCTCTGGGAGTTGTCGGTGCGCAGGGCCACGATCTCCCGGTAGGCCTGCGAGTCGTACCAGGCCCGCACCTGGCCGCGGTCGGGGAACTCGATGACGATCAGGGCGCCAGGCCAGCTGCCTTCCAGGACCTCGACGTCGCCGCCGTGCACGATGAACCGGCCACCGAACGGGGCCAGCGTGGCGTCGATCCGTTCCAGGTACTCCACGATCGGCTGGCCCATCGCGACCTGGCGCATGTGGGCCACGGCATAGGCAGGCATGGTTCTCCAGAGTTTGTTCGGAGGGCTAGGTACCGCTACCACGATGGGCGGCCTCGAACAGGCCCGCAATTACCTCACAGGTCAAGCAGGGACGTAGCGCCTCGCGCGTCGTTGTCAGCCAGGCTGGGCCTGCGCCAGCGGCTTGAGCACGCAGAACTCGTTGCCGTCCGGGTCAGCCATCACGACCCAGCTGACGTCTGTGCCCTGCCCGACGTCAGCCCGGCTCGCGCCGAGCCCCTCCAGCCGCGCGACCTCTACGGCCTGGTCTTCGGGCCGGAGGTCGAGATGGAGGCGGTTCTTGCCCGCCTTCCCGTCGGTGACCCGCAAGAACAGCAAGTCCGGAGCGACGCCATCCTCCGCGCTGCCCTCCGGGGGTTCCAGCACTACCTCGCCGTCCTGCTCCAACGTACGGCGCCAGCCCAGCGCCGACTGCCAGAAAGACGCCAGCCGGGCCGGATCGGCCGTATCGACGCACACGCACTGGATACGCAATGGCATGAGGGTGATCCTCAGGGCCCGCACCCGGCGGTGTCTATCGGTTTTCCGGCCCCTGCCGGACTGGGCGTCCCCGGCGACGTCGGCATGATGTGCGTTATGTCTGACTAGACGGTTCTTTGACGAGTCCGTGCTGCTCCCGCCAGCTGGCAATGGCAGCGCCGATGGCCGGCCCATTGTCTTCCTGGACGAAGTGAAGGCCAGGGCCGATGTGCTCGACCTCGAGGGCGGCTATGTGATCCTGGCACCACCTGATTGTCGAGGGGGTCATGATGGCACCTGGGTCGAAGGTAAGCAGGAGCTTGGGCACCCCGGTAGTGGACTCGAGCCAGGTGTCGTAGGTCTCGACCCGTCTCACGATGTCGGCGGGCGTGCCGTCGATGGGGATCTCGCGCGGCCAGGCGAGAGTCGGCAGCCGGTATGCCCGTTCGGTGAACGGTGCCCGGTAGGTGTCGAGCTCTTCCTCGCTCAAGGTGCGCTGGATGGCGTTCGGGAGTACGCCTTCCACGAAGAGGTTGCGGTCCAGGATGAGCTCCTCGCCCTCCCCTGGCCGGCGGAAGGCCTGGAACATGTCTCGTGCCCATGCGGGCCAGTCGTCCCAGGTAAGGGGGTGGACGATGGTCTCCATGAAGGCGGTTCCCCGGACCCGGCCGGGGTGGCGGGAGGCCCAGTCGAAGCCCAGCGCTCCGCCCCAGTCGTGGCCTACGAGGGTTACGTCATCGACCGCAAGTTCCTCGAACCAGGCGTCCAGGTAGCGGGCGTGGTCGGCAAAGCGGTAGGCGATGTCCGGCTTTCCCGAGCGGCCCATGCCGATCAGGTCCGGGGCCAGGCAGCGCGCCTGACCAGTTAGCTCCGGGATCACGTTGCGCCACAGGTACGACGAGGTCGGGTTGCCGTGCTGGAAGACGACCGGGTTGCCGTCGCCTTCGTCCTCGTAGTACATCGTCGAGTCCAGCACAGGTATGTCGGGCACTGTTTCTCTCCTTGGACGTTGCGGCCACGCTATGTTCGCTGCGCGCGGCGGCGCATCCGCCACGGTTGATAGTCACGGTCCGCTCGTGGATAGCGCTTGATAGGGCGCCGTCCCGCAGTTCGGGGGCACGGGCTTGGGCGTTCTCCCGGCGAAGACCCATCCGGCAGCGGGTCCGGGGGTAACCGCTGTCGTGCGCGCTCGTCCGGGGCGACACGGCGACGGCGGTGAGTGATCTCCAGATCGTCCGCCTGCCGACCTGGCCACGAAATCAACCACCTGGAGGGCTATCAAGGCGCTATCAACGAGCGGGCCGTGACTATCGACGGTGGCGGATGCGCCGCCGCGCGCGGCGAACCTAGCGTGGCCGCAACGTTCCTGTTCCCACGGTCGAAAGGATGCTATCGGCGCACGTCGCAGGCCCGCGAGCGGCTTCGCGGAGCCAATCGGATCCCTGCCAGGCCCCTGTCCTGGCCAGCATGAGGAGAACAATCCATGGCCTCACCGGACACCATCGCGTGCACCAGGTTGTCCGCACACGCAGCCTCCGTGGCGGTGACATCGGATGATGTGGCCAGCCGCCCACTGGCGGCGGTGATCTCGCCGGATCTGATAGCGCCGCTGGCCGGCTGGTCGATCAGGCGTTGGCGGCTGGATCGCCAGGAACGCCCGGTGTGCTGACAGCAGTCTGGATCCCGACGAGTGGTTCCCGGTCAGTCTTGACCCGGGCCAGGCGCGTCGGGAGGCGGCCGCTGCGATCGCTGTCTGCGCGGGCTGCCTGGTACGCGGCCAGTGCCTGGAGTTGTCGATGCGGCACAGGGGCATCGGCAACCATGGTGTCTGGGGTGGCTTGGTCGCTGCCGATCGCGCGCGACCTGGAGACCTTTGCCGCCGGACTGCGCGCCACCCGCGAAATCGGGCGCGCCGCCGCCCTGGATTCCTGGCGCGGCGAAGAAGTGCTGCCGGGCCCCGACGCGGACGACGACCCCGGCCCGCGCGGATACCTGCGACAGAACCTCAGCACCTACGCCCACCCCGGGGGAACCTGCCGGATCGGCACCGATCCGGATGCCGTCGTCGACACCGACCTGCGCGTGCGCGGCATCAGCGGACTACGGGTCGCCGACGCCTCCGTGATGCCCTCCGCCCCCTCCGCGAACACCAACGCCACCGTCTACGCCATCGCCGAACGCGCGGCAGGACTCATCCAGGCCCAGCCTGCGGCCCACGCCACACCTTCCCGCACAGCGTGAAAGGTCAGGCCCCGCCCCCGGCTGCGCCGCGGGAGCGCACGACCGCGTTTCCCAGCCGGACCTCGGTGCCGACACGCAGAGAGTTGGGAATCTCCGCGATCTCATCGACGTGCCGGACCAGCGCACCCAACTCCTGTTCCGTGGCCAGGCCCTCGATCTCGACCGAGTAGGAGATACCGGTCGAGACCGCAGGCTGGCCGCTGTACCCGCCGTCCGCGGTGATCACGACCCGGGTGAGCTCAATGCCGCGCCTGGCCGCTTCCCGGAATAGGTCGTTGGACACGCAGCCCGCCACGGCCAGGTGCAGCAACTGCCCGCCGTTGAAGCCGCGGCCACCACCCCCCGCGGCGGCCGGGCTGTCCACCACCAGGGTGTGCGGCCCCGCCGCGCCCAGCGCCGTCACGGCACCGTCAACGTTCCTGACTTCAACCTCGAAACCCACGCCCTACCTCCCCTCCTCTGGCGTTTGACCGATGTACCCGATCTTCGGGGACACTAGATCATCACCGGACCTTCCGCCAGGTCACGGGTCCCAGCCAGGAGGACGCCCATGAAGATCGCCGGATCGGTGGCCCTGGTCACCGGCGCCAACCGCGGACTCGGCCAGGTATACGCACGAGAACTGGTCAGGGCGGGCGCGGCCAAGGTGTACGGGGCCGCACGGAACCCGGACCAGGTCACCGAGCCGGGCGTGACACCCATCGGCCTCGACATCACCGACGCCCAGCGGGTCACCGAGGTCGCCGGGCAGTGCACGGACGTCAGCCTGCTGCTGAACAACGCCGGGGTGCTGAAGTACAGCACGTTCATCGGCGCGCCCAGCCTGGACGGCGCCCGGCTGGAGATGGAGACCAACTACTTCGGCACGCTGAGCATGTGCCGGGCCTTCGCGCCAGTCCTGGCCGCCAACGGCGGCGGGGTGATCGTCAACATGCTGTCGATCACCAGCTTCTACACCAACCCGTTCAACGCCTCCTACGGCGCCTCGAAGGCCGCGGGCTGGTCGCTGGCCAACGGCGTCCGCCTCGAACTGCACCACCAGGGCACCCTGGTCGTCGCGGTGCACGCCGGCTTCATCGACACCGACATGGCCGCCCTGGTCGACGCGCCCAAGATCAGCCCGGAGTCGGTCGCCGAGCAGGTTTTCGCCGCCGTCGAGGCCGGCCAGGTGGAGGTCCTCGCCGACGAGCGGACCCGGTTCGTCAAGGCCTCACTCCCCCACGACCAGGAGCTGATCTACCCGCCCGTCCAGGAATTCTGGGACTCAGCACTGAAAGGCACCAGCTGAGGCGCACCTTCGCCGTCACAAGGACAGCAATTGCTCCATAACGGCCCGATCGGCGCCGGCTACATCCAGGATCTTGGCCCGGCTGGTGGCGCCGGCGACCAGGGTGACGGCGCTGCGGGGAACGCCGAAAGCCGCTGCCACCGCGGCCAGTGCCGCCGCCGTGGCCTGGCCGCCGGTCGCCCGCGCGCTGACCCGGACGACCAGCGCACCCCCATGCTCTCCGCCCACGCCAGGGCGGGCGGCCCCGGGCCGGACCCAGACGGTAATGCGCACCTCGCCACCAGCAGATCCTCTCCGCTTGACGGGCGAAGGCCGTCGGCCCGATCGGCGAAGTAGCGCTCGGCGAGCAAGGTTCCCGGCACGTGCCGGGCGTCTTCGAAGCCGGCTTCGCGGGCCAGGGCCAGCATTTCCGCCGGGGTGTAGAAGCTGATGAACGGCGTTCCGGAGGTACGCGCGCCTCTCGCGGCCATCTGCAGCCCGGCGCGATCAGCGTCGCCGAGAAGCTCGGCCGGCAGCATGAACGTCATGGCCAGCGTCGAACCGCGGGCGAGCCCGGCGAGCTGGCGCAGCGTGGCCGCGGTGGCCTCTTTGGTGAGGTACATGGTCACGCCCGTGGAGACGACGACCGCCGGCTGGCCCGGATCGAAGCCGGCCGCACACACCTGCTCCCACCAGTCCCCGCTCGCCTCGAAGTCGACCGGCACGAGCAGCAGCCAGTCGGGGATCCCGTAGCCGAGCTCGATCAGGCGCTGGCGCTTCCAGGCCTGGGGGCCGGGCTGATCGACCTCGAACACCCTCAGGCCGGCGGCGATCTCCGGCCTGCGCTGGGCGAAGGTGTCCAGGCCAGCCCCCAGGATGACGTACTGGGCGACGCCGTGGGCGGCCTGCCCGGCCACCAGGTCCTCGATGAAACGAGCCCGGGCCACAATGGCCGCCCGGAATCCGCTGGTGCCGCGCGGGTCCATGTCCGGGCGCCCGCGCCAGCCGCCGCCGGGCGCGGCGAGCTGCAGGCTGATCTGGTCCTCGAGCACGTGCGGTGGCGGGTCAACCAGGACGTGCATCGCCCGCCAGAGGGCGACCCGCACCGCGGTGCTATCCGGCACCGCGGTGCTATCCGGCGCCCCGGTTTGCCGGCCGGCCAGGGCGTTGTCCTCTCCGCGGTCAGGGCCTGATCTCTTCGTGCCGTTCACTTCCGGGCCGGAGCCTGGAGGCTCCACAGACGCCCGTCGGGGTCACGGACGGTCATCTCCCTGGTCCCGTAGTGGGTGTCCTCGAACGGGGTGACCACCTCGATGGCCGGATCGGGACGGAACGCATCTTCGTCGGCCACCTTCAGCACGATCTGGACCTGGGGCTCCCGGTCCTCGGGGACCTCAGCGATGAACACGTAGGGACCGTCGCCGTTGCGGAGCTGACCGGAGCTGTGGTCGGTCGAGAACTCCAGATCGAACCCCAGGGCCTGGAAGAACTTGGCTGCCTTCCCCCAGTTGCGGGTCTCCAGGAACACAGCCTCGATTCCTTCGGTCGCCATGTCAGGTTTCCTTTCCGGTCGATTGCTGTCGTGGCCCGCGGGCGTCGTCGAGGTAGGCGCGCAGCGCGTCAGCGACCAGCGCCGACAGGGACAGGCCCGACTCGATGGAGTGGTGCTTGACCTGCTTGATCAGCCCGACCGGCAGATACACGTTGAACTGCTTGACCTCATCATCAGCCACAGCCCGATGCTAGCATACTAGCAATCTAGTGCTGACGCGCTCCGGCCACCCGGAGGACGACGGCGATGCCCAGCGCACCGGCCGGCACCAGCGTGACCACCGCGGGCAGCTGGTAGCGCCAGGAGAACTCGAACAAGTCAGACACCAGCAGCACGGCCGACGCCGAGCTGAAGCAGAGCAGGCAGGCCAGGCCCAGTGACCGGGTGGCCGGGTCGGACCGCCAGCGCCTGCGGACCAGCACTACGGACCCGGCCAGCCCCGTGACCACGCACAGGGCCAGCAACGGGCCGGGGGTGAACCCGCCGTGGAGCTGGTAAGAGCGCAGGAACACGGCCCCCGGCCGCCAGACCGCCGGGGCGCCCCCGCCGTACTGGGCAATCTCGGCCATCACCTCTGGCCTGGTCGAGTGCGAGGAGAAGTACGGGTACGCCGCCTGGAACTGCCAGCGGGTGATCGGCGTGTCCCCCGGGCTGGTCTCGCGGGTCAGCGCGAACAGCTTCACCACGTCCCGGGTGTACGCGCCGAGCAGCCGCTGCGGCTGCTGGGTCAGCACCCGGTGGTTGAAGTCGGAGAGCAGGCTGTCGGTCTCGGCCCGCGGCAGGTTGGCGTAGTAGGGCCGGACCGGGGAGCCTGGCTGGTACTCCAGCCAGTCCGGCCCCCGGGCCTGCTGGGCGGGGGTGGGGCACATCGCCCGCTCCGCCGCCGGGAGCCTGATCGTGGCGCAGTCCACGGCGGCCGCGGCCCTCCCGTAGAAGGAGGTGACGCCGGTGTGGGACAAGAAGAAGTCCCCGGCCACCACGTAGGACACGGTGCAGTAGGCCGCGATCGGCAGGGCGAAGGCGGCACAGAACGCGGCGGCCTTGCCGACCGCCCGCCGCCAGCCGCCGCCCGCGGCCAGCAGGTAGACCACCCCGGGCAGGATCAAGGCCTCGCCGACCTGGGCGAACGTGGCCGAGGTGCCCAGCACCAGGCCGGCCGCCAGGACCGCCCGCCACCCGGCCCTGGGCCGCCAGAGCAATATGGCCAGGCCGGCCACGATCAGGGCCTCGAACCAGGTGCCCGGCATGATCGCCTGCTCGCTCTGGACCTGGTAGGCGTCCAGCAAGACCGGCGCGATGGCCAGCGCGGCGAGCCACCGGGACACGCCGCGGCGCACCAGCAGCACGTAGATGACCACCGCCATGGCCAGTCCGAGCAGGTGCTGGACGGCGGCGACCGCGCCGAAATTGGCCACGAACAGGATCGCCCGCAGCGGTCCCTTGTAGCCGACCGGGTCCATCCCCTGGGCGTCGTACAGGTACCGGGCGGTGTCGATATAGAACAGCGCGGGCCGGTAGCTGACCTGGGCCAGCACCCGGAGCGCCAGGCCGGCGGCCAGCAGGATGACGGCCAGCCAGTGCCGCCGGGCCAGGCCAGCCCACGAGGCGCGCCACCCGGCCCTGCGGTGTTCCTCGGCCGGGGTGCGGGGCAGAAGCGCCGTCACGTCGTCGGGACCGCGTGGCCACCGCTGGAAAGGCAGAGGGCGAGCAGGACCGTGACGATCGTCAGCCACCGGGACATCCGGTTGCGCGGCACCTGGGTCAGCGCGGCCCATGCCACGGCGGTGTACCAGGCGAAGACCCACGGCGCGACGAGGATCCAGGCAAACGTCAGCGCGAACGGCGCCACCACCTCGGCCGGCTGGTCGGAGGAGATCCGCCGGTAGACGAGCCAGGCCACGATGAACAGCGCGAACGGCCACAGGCAGCTGATGATCGTGGCCATGGTGTTCTGCGGGACCCCCACCGCCTGCCCGGTGAGCTCGAACACCCGCCAGGGTGAGGGCAAGGTGACGAGCTTGAGCCCGCCGAACACCGGTTTCATCGCGCCGAAACCGTAGTAGCTGTAGCTGAGCACGAGCGTGGCCACGGCGACCACGGTCATCCGGGCGATGCGCGCCCAGTCACGGTTGCGCAGCAGCGCGAAAGCCAGGCCGAGGCCGATCAGCACCGCGTAGATCTTCACCCCGCAGGCCAGCCCGATCAGCACCCCCACCACGACGTCGCCCCAGATCCCGGTGAACCGGCGGGCAACCTGGATGGCACCGATCGCCGCGGCCGCCACCAGCGTGTCGAGATGACCGCCGCTGACCAGTTCCAGGATGAGGACCGGGTTGGCGGTCCAGAACAGCGTGGCCCGCACCGGGTCGTCCGAGGTCAGCAGGAGCAGCAGGCCCACGCCGAGGAAGACGATCCCGTTGAGGATCATCAGGACCCAGATCGTGGTCGCGACGTCCGCGTGGCCGATGGAGGCCGCGAACGACTGGATGATGGTGGCGAACGGGCCGTAAACCGACGGCTGCGCCTTCCACATGGTCCCGACGACCGTGGTGTACGCGGAGTGGGCGCCGAGGAAGGCGAGCGGGTTGGTGGTGTACGGGTTGCCGCCCAGGGCCGCGATCCGCCCGTAGGCCGCGTAGCTCGCGGTGTCCGAGGAGCCGACCGGGGTGAGGCAGACCATGACCCCGACGATGCCGGTGCTGATCAGCAGCAGGATCCGCGGGTTGGGACGCCAGCCCTGGCTGTGCGCCCACAGCATGCCGGCCAGCCCGAGGCAGGCCAGGCTGATGCTGGTGTAGAGCATGAGGCTGGCCAGCACGTGCTGCGAGCCCAGCGACGGCAGCAGCCGGGACAGCGGCAGCAGGACGGGCAGCGTCTCGGCGTTCGGGGCGGTGGCCCCCAGGAGCATGCCCAGCAGCAGTCCGGCACCCGACAAGGTCACGGCCACCTTGGGGTTGGACAGCCTGCTCCACGCGAGCTTGCGGATGAGCGTGCTCATCAGCCGCTCGACCGGCCCGTTGCCGCCGTCCAGGGGACCAGGAGCGACCGGCCGCTCGGCCGGCCGGGTCAGCCCGGGCGCGTCGGCAGAGTGACTGGACACCTGAGTCACCCTGCGCCACACCTCCGTAGGCGATCTTGCGCGGCCGCTGCTGCGCCAGCCAGCACGGTGCCAGCCAGCGCGGTGCTCACCAGCCACGGTGCCGCCAGCACGGCGCTGACCGACGGCACTGTTCTGGTCAGCACCACGAGCGCAGGTATCACCGCGCTGTTAATCAGCACTGCTAGCTAGCGCCGCGCGGCCGGGCGCCCCGCGTGCCCTCGATACTGCCTGGCTCGCCCCGCATAGCTAACCCTGCTTACATGTCTACTCTGAGCGTAGGCTGACCACCGAATGCACCACGCCACATTTACTGAATCCTTCCGCTGAATTCACTGACCTTGCGGCGGTTGCGGAACTCCCCATATCACCACAGGTTACCCGCGCCGGCGTGGCCCGCTTGAGGCGACTTCCCGGCCGTGGCCCGTGCCCTCCTGACCCCGGCACTTCGCTTCCGCCCGGCTTCCGTGACGTCTAGCATTTGGTTGTACCAAATAACGAACCTCAGGCTGGGCCCGCCCGGCCTGGCCCGGCGGGAGGCAACCGGGACCGTGGCACCCCCCCGAGATGCCCAGATCACCGTCATCGGCGGCGGCGCGGTCGGCGCCGCGGCCGCCTACTTCCTGGTCCGGGCCGGTTACCGGGACATCCAGCTGCTCGACAAGCAGGGCCTGTGCGAGGCGACCAGCAGCCAGGCCGCGGGCATGGTGGGCCAGGCCCGGCCCACGGTGGACCGGGCCCGGCTGACCATGGCGGCCGCGGAGTTCTACCGCGGCTTCGAGCGGGAGACCGGTTACCCGATGGACTACCGCGAGTCGGGAGCCGTCCGGATCGCGCTGTCAGACACGTCCGTCGCGGAGCTGGAGCAGATCGCGGCGACCGCCGCGGTGACCGGCCTGCCGGTCGAGTTCCTGTCCGATGCCCAGCTGCGGGAGATCTTCCCGCCGCTGCAGCGCACCGACGGCATCAAGGCCGCCTTGTGGTCCCCGACCTGCGGATACGTCCAGCCCAACAGCCTGGTCGCCGCGTACGCCAGCGCGGCGCGGGACCTGGGCGCCACCGTTGCCCCGCACTCGGCTGTGACCCGGATCGGGACCAGGCGCGGCCAGGTCTGCTCGGTGTCCACCCGCGACGGCGAGTTCGCCACCGAGCAGGTGATCATCGCAGCCGGGCCCTGGTCGGTCGCCCTGGCCGCGCTGGCCGGGGTGGAGCTGCCGATCGTCCCGGTGCTGCACGAGTACTTCGTGACCGGGCCGGTCGCGGGCTGGCACGCGGGCCTGCCGTGCCTGCGCATCCCGGAGATCGGTGTCTACGCGCGCGGCGAGGGCGAGCGGGTGCTGTGCGGCGGGTTCGAGAACCAGGGCACCAGCCGGGACCCGCGGGGCGTGACCGTGGACGACCCGATGCCCGCGTCCCCCGACTGGGACGTCCTGGGCGGCTTCGCGGAAAGCCTGGGCCGGTTCGTCCCGGGGCTGCCCGGGGCGGGGGTGAGCACCACGTTCCGCGGCTGGCCGACGTTCACCCCTGACGGCCGGTTCCTGGTCGGCCCGGTCAGCGCGGTCCAGGGCCTGGCCTTCGCGGCCGGCTGCAACGCGCACGGGGTGTCCGGCTCGGCGGGCCTGGCCATGCACCTGGTGGAGAGCCTGGGCCCGGACCCCTCGCCGTACGTCCGGTCCCTCAGCCCGGACCGCTACCTGCCCCGCACCTGGACCTGGGAGGACGCGGAGCGCCAGGCCCGCGCGGTGTACGAGACCTACTACCCGATGCCTGCCACCCCCGGGCCCGCCGTCCCGGCATAACCGGCCCGGCAGAAAGGCCGGCTGGCGCCAGGCGGTGACTTTCGGCGGGGCCGCGGGTCAGTACCTATATGACCGCCAGCGAGGACTTCACCAGCCTCACCGGCCAGTTCCGGCGCGAGCTGCTGGCCCACTGCTACCGGATGCTGGGCTCGGCCGATGAGGCCGAGGACCTGGTGCAGGAGACATATCTGCGGGCGTGGCGTGCTTACCAGGGGTTCGAGGGCCGGTCGTCGGTGCGCACCTGGCTGTACCGGATCGCCACGAACGCGTGCCTGACCGCGATCGAGCGCCGCGGCCGCCGGCCGCTGCCTTCCGGGCTGGGCGGGCCAGGCGATGACCCGGCGGCCCCCGTGGCCGCAGCGCCCGAGGTGCCGTGGCTGCAGCCCCTTCCCGATGCCCTGCTGGCCGCACCACATGACGACCCGGCCGAGGCCGCCGCGTCACGCGCGGGCACCCGGCTGGCGATGGTCGCGGCTTTGCAGTACCTGTCCGCCCGGCAGCGGGCGATGCTGATCCTGCGGGACGTGCTGGACTGGCCGGCCGCCGAGGTCGCCGCCATGCTGGGCACCACGACCACCGCGGTCAACAGCGGCCTGCGGCGTGCCCGGGCCCAGCTCGCGCGGGTCCTGCCTGAGGAAGACGACGTCGCCGAGCCCGCCGAGCCGGAACTCCGCGCGCTGCTTGACCGCTTCGCGGTGGCTTTCGAGAACGGTGATGTGACCGCGCTGACCGCGCTGCTGCGCGAGGACGTGGCGCTGGAGATGCCGCCCATGCTGACCTGGTTCGCCGGCCGCGAGGACGTGCGGCGCTTCCTGGCCTCGAAGCTGTTCGGCAGGCCTGGGCAGTTCCGGCTGGTCCCCACCATGGCCAACGGGCAGCCGGCCTTCGCGGCCTACCAGCGCGAGCACGACGGGGTATACCGTGCGCACGCCGCGCTGGTGCTGACGGTCGCCGCGACCGGGATCGCACGGATCGTCATCTTCCTCAGCCCGGGCCTGCTCGGGGCGTTCGGCCTGCCGCAGGAGTACGGCGCGGACGCGGCCCGCCCCGCGCGGGATCCCGCCACCACGCCCCAGCCCGCCGCCATGCCCCAGCCCGCCGGGACGTTCCAGCCCGCCGCAATGTCCCGGCCCGCGGCCGCGCCCGACCTGGCGGTCCCCTCATGGCCCCGCTGACGAGGGGACTCGAGCTCCTCGGCTGGGCGATCAGCTATGCGCTGGCCAGTACCCGGCTGGCCACCCCGCAGCGTCTGCCGGGCCCTACCCCGTGCGCCGACTGGGACCTGGGATTGCTGCTGCGTCATGTCAGTGATTCGGTCGGTGTCTTGCACGAGGCGATCACCACCGGATGTATCGGCTCCGGCCCGGCGGCAGAGGACGACGAGCCCGATCCTGACGTGGTCAGCGGCCTGTACCGCCGGGCCGGCCGGCTGCTGGCCGCCTGCGCTCCGGCCGCCCCAGCCGCCCCGGCCGGGCACCTGGTCACCATTGGTGACCAGAAACTGCCCGCGAAGATGGCCGTGGCCGCCGGGGCCATCGAGATCACTGTTCATGGCTGGGACATCTCGGTCGCGTGCGGCAGCCGCCGGCCGGTCCCGCCCGACCTGGCCGCTCTGTTGCTGCCGATCGCCCCGCTGTTCATCGCTCCCGGCAGCCGGGCAGGATTGTTCGCCGACCCGGTCCCGGTGCCTGGGCGGGCCTGCCCCGGGGACCAACTGGTCGCCTTCCTCGGCCGTCAGCCGCACGGCCCGGCCGGGCCCAGCCACTTCTGATCCAGCGCAGGTCAGCCCGGATCCCGCCGCGGCCCAGCCGCCCCTGATCCAGGTCTCGGTCCGCCCGGACCCCGCTGCGGCCGGCTCCCGCCGCTAGCCCACCCGCGGCGATTCCCCGGGGCGCATCTGGTCTACCTCTATAAGCCGCCTGACTGCCTGGGCGGCCGCTAACCAGATGACCCAGAACGGAGTAACTGACATGTCGGAGCTATCTGCCGCCCCGCCGGCCGGCCGCGCCAGCGGGCGTATCGGGGGCGGCTCAGCCAGCGGCGTCACGGTCGCCGGGCCGCGACGATCTCGCAATGGCTGGACGCTCGTGCTGGCCGGGCTCGGAGCGTTCATGGCCGCCCTGGATGTGGTGGTGGTCGCGACGGCGCTGCCGACCCTGCAAACGCACCTCGGGGCCAGCCTGGCCGATCTGGAGTGGACGATCAACGCCTACAACCTGGTCTTCGGCGGCCTGATGCTGACCGGCGCGGCCCTGGGCGACCGGTTCGGCCGCCGCCGGATGTACGTCCTCGGCCTGCTCGTGTTCGTCCTGGGCTCGGCGATGGCGGCGCTGTCGCCTGGCACCGGGGCGCTCATCGCGGCGCGGGTGGTGCAGGGCGCCGGGGCGGCCCTGCTCGTGCCGCTGACCCTGACCCTGATCAGCGACGCGTTCCCGGCCGAGAAGCGAGGGGCGGCCATCGGGATCTGGGGCGGTATCACCGGCCTGGGGGTGGCCGCCGGCCCGGTCGTGGGCGGCGCGATCGTGCAGGGCATCTCCTGGCAGTGGATCTTCTGGCTCAACGTCCCGATCGGGCTGGCTGTCGCCGCGCTGTCCGCGCTGCGGCTGCGGGAAAGCCGTGGCCCGCGGCCGCAGCTGGACTTCGTCGGCATGGCCCTGGCCGGGATCGCGCTGTTCGCGCTGACCTGGGCGCCAGTGCGGGCGCCCTCGGCCGGCTGGGGCAGCGCCGAAGTGATCGGATCGTTCCTGGCCGGGGCCGTGTTCCTGGCCGGGTTCCTGGCCTGGGAACGGCGCGCGGTGTATCCGATGCTGCCGCTGGCCTACTTCCGCCGCCGCGGCTTCGCCACCGCGAACGCGGTGATCTTCTTCCAGTTCATCTCGCTGATCGGGTCCCTGTTCTTCATCACGCAGCTGTTCCAGATCGGGCTGGGCTACTCGCCGCTGCAGGCTGGCTTGCGGATCCTGGTCTGGATGGCTACGCCCATGCTGGTCGCGCCGGTCGCTGGCGCACTCGCGGATAAGATCGGCAACCGGCCGTTCATGGTCGCCGGCCTGGTCATGCAGGCCGCCGGGCTGGGCTGGCTAGCGTCCGTGGCCGAGCCGGGGGTGAGCTACGCCACCCTGGTCGCGCCGCTGATCATCGCCGGCGTAGGCGTCTCGATGTGCTTCCCCACCGTGGCCAACGCCGTCACCAGCTCAGTTCCGCCCGCTGACGTCGGCGTGGCCGCCGGGACCAACAACGCGCTGAATGCGCTGGGGGGCGTGTTCGGAGTCGCGATCCTGGCCGCGGTCTTCGCCGCGCACGGCAGTTACGCCTCCCCGGCCAGCTTTATCGAGGGGTTCAGGCCCGCTGAATGGACCGCGGCCGCGGTGGCGGCCGCCGGGGTCATCGCGGCCGTGCTCGCCCCGCCCAAGTCCCAGCGGCCACCCGCCAGCCGCGTCACCAGCCGGTCAGGACAGAACAACTAGACGGCCGGGGCACCGGCGCCGGGCAGTCGCGCCTGCCCGGCGCCGGTGCCCGCGTCGGCGCCGTACGCCCAGGCGATGACCCGGGTGCGGTCACCCTGGACCAGGTCGCTGGCATACTCCAGCGGCTGGTCCGCGGGGTCGTAGGCGACCCGCTCGATAGCCATCAGCGGGTGGCCGGCCTCGATGCCGAGCAGCGCCGCCTGGTCGGCATCGGCCAGCACCGCGACCAGGCGCTCCACCGCCTTGACCGCCCGCAGGCCATACCGCTGCTCCATCACCTCGTAGATGCTGTCGTCGAGCCGCTCGCCCAGCAGGTCGGGGAACAGGGCGACCGGGAACCGGGCGTGCTCCAGGGAGATCCGCACCTCATCGGCCAGCCGGACCCGGATCACGTCGTGCACCAGGGCGCCGCGGGGGATCCGCAGCGCGTCCGCGGTGGCGGTGTCGGCCGGGACCATCCGCGCGGATACCACGTGAGCCCCGGCCCGCAGCCCCTGGGCGCGCAGGAAGGACGGGATGCCGGCCAGGGAGCCGGCGTCGATGTCCACCCGGCCGCGGGTGGCGAACGTGCCGCCGGTCCGGCCCCGCCGGCGGCGGATCAGGCCGGCCTGCTCCAGCCGGTCCAGCACCTGCCGGACCGTGGTGCGGCTGACGCCGTACATCCCGGCCAGTTCGCGCTCGGTGGGCAGCCGGCCGTCACTCCCGGGGTCGCCGGAGGAGATCAGCGCGCGGAGCCGCTGTTCCACCAGGGTGCGGGGGCCTTTGCCCCGGTCCGAAACGGTGCTGGGGTCCGGCTCATCGCAATGGGCGCCCATATCGCAACCATAGACGGCGGGCTGGCGGCCGGACCATCAGCTCTAACGGCCCGTGGCCGGGGTGGGTGAGCCGGCCGGATGGTTTTCGTTGCGGAAAAGAGAAGCCCGGGCCGGCCCGCAGGGCGCTATGAGCGGGCGGCAGACAACTGCGGAGCGCCGGCTGCCTCGTCGGCCTGGCGGGCCGCGGTGTAGCGGTTCTCCGGGATCGGGAGGCCCAGGTTGCCGCGCAGCGTGCCGGACTCGTACTCGGCGCGGACCAGGCCCCGCTCACGCAGGATGGGCACGACCTCGCTGGTGAACCTGCGGAACTGGGACGGGTGCCCGATGTGGATGTTGTAGCCGTCCAGCGCGCGGCCTTCGAACCAGCGCTGCATCTCATCCGCCACGGTCTCCGGTGAGCCCGCGAACGGGGTCGGCTTCGGGCCCGAGATGGCCTCCACGGTCTGCCGGAGCGTGTAGCCGTGGTCCCGGGCCAGCGTCACGATCTTCTCCGCCTGGGTCCGGAACCCCCGCTCGGCTACGTGCAGCACGTCGGGGAACGGCGCGTCGAGGTCGTACTGGCGGAAATCGTGCCAGGCGAACGGGCGGCCCAGCTCGCCCAGGGCCCGGTCGAAGTCCTGGTCGGCCACCTGCAGGTCGTGCTCGATCTGGCGGGCCTCGGTGTCGGTGTCGCCGACGAACACCCGGACCCCGGGCATCACGATGATGTGATCCGGGTTGCGGCCCTTGGCCGCCGCGCGGGCCTTGATGTCGGCGTAGAACGCCTGGCCCTGCTCGATTGACGCCGCGTGGGTGAAGATGCCCTCGCCGATCGTGGCCCCCAGGTCACGGCCCTGCTCGGAGTCGCCGGCCTGGAAGATGACCGGCTGCCCCTGCGGCGAGCGGGAGATGTTCAGCGGGCCGGCGACACCGAAATGGTCCCCCTTGTGGTTCAGCGCGTGCTGCCGGGACGGGTCCAGGAACCGCCGGGCCTGGCGGTCCTGCGGGAACGCGTCCGCCTCGTAGGAGTCCCACAGGCCCTGCGCGACCCGGACGAACTCCAGGCCGCGGGCGTAGCGGGTGTCGTAGTCGTAGTGCTCGTCCCGGCTGAAGTTGCCCGCCGTGCCCGCGTCGCCGCTGGTCACCACGTTCCAGCCGGACCGGCCGCCGCTGATCAGCTCTAGTGAGGCGAGCCGCCGGGCCAGGTTGAACGGGTCGTTGTAGGAGGTGGTCATGGTGGCGACCAGGCCGATGTTCCTGGTCACCACGGCGAGCGCGGACAGCAGCGTCATCGGCTCCAGCCGGTTGAGGTAGTGCGGCGGGGAGTCAGGGGTGATGAACTGGCTGTCCACGATGAAAACCAGGTCGAACTTGGCCGCCTCGGCCTGCTGGACCTGTTCCATATACCAGCCGATGTTCACGCTGGCGTCGCCGGGGATCTCCGGGTCCAGCCACTGGAAGTGCTGGCCCGGGCCGCCGGCCCCCATGGTCACCGCGCCGAGCTTGATCTGGCGGCTGCTCATCGGGTTGCTCATCGGGGCTGTCCTTCCGTAGTCCGGCCGTCCGCCGTGCGGGCTCGGGCCAGGGTCATCCATTCGGTGTGGCGGTGGCAGGCGACGCTGCGGCGGTCACCGGCCGGGACCAGGGGCGGCTGGGCCGCGCAGGGGGCGGCCGCGAACGCGCAGCGCGTGGCGAACGCGCAGGCGTCCGGGTCGTCCAGGCTGGACAGCAGGGCCTCTGGCAGCGCGCCCGCCTCGGCGACGGTGCGGGTGACCTGCTGCGGGGAGAGTTCGCGGTCGTGCCGGACGCTCGGCGCGGAGGCCATCAGCAGGGCCGTGTAGGGGTGGCGGGGGGCGGCGAACACCTGGTCCACCGGGCCGTCCTCGACGATGCGGCCCCGGTAGAGCACGGCCACCCGGTCGGCGATGCCCGCCAGCGAGCTGAGGTCATGCGAGATGATCACGATGGACAGCCCCAGGGCGGTCCGGAGCTGGGCCAGCAGCCGCAGGATGTAGTTGCGGTTGCTGGCGTCCAGGGCGCTCACCGGCTCATCGCAGATGAGCAGCCTCGGCTCGGTGGCCAGCGCCCGGGCGATCGACACGCGCTGACGCTGGCCGCCGGAGATCTGGCCCGGGGTGCGCGGCAGCACGGAGCCGTCCAGGCCCACCTTGCCCAGGGCCCCGAGGACCCGCTGGCGGATCACGCTCCGGTCGGTCTCACCCTGCAGCCTGATCCCCTCGGCGACAATCTCGTCCACGGGTCAGGTCCGGATCGAGGGACCGGAGCGGGTCCTGGAAGACCAGCTGCAGGTGCCCGCGGCGCCGCTCGGCGCGGCGGGCGCCGCCGCGCAGGGCGGAGACCGGGGCGCCCTCGAACACGACCTGGCCCCCGGCCGGGCTGACCAGGCCGAGGACGGTCCGGGCCAGGGTCGTCTTGCCCGAGCCGGTCTCACCGACCAGGCCGACGATCTCGCCCGGCTCGATAGCCAGGTCGACCCCCCGCAGGACCCGCGCCGCCCGCCAGCCACGGCCGAGGATCACGTCCAGCGACTCCACCGCGAGCAGCGGCGTCGCGGGCGGGGCCCGGCCGGGGCGGCGGCGCTCACCGGGCCGCCAGTTCGCCGGCCACCTGCGGTGCGTGGACCCGGACGCAGCGCACCTGATGCTGGGCGCCGACGGTGACCGGGGGGATGGCGCCGATGCTGCACGTCGCGGCCGCGGCCGGGCAGCGCCCCGCGAACCGGCAGCCGGTGATGTCCGCGCCCACCTGGGGGGCTGGCCGGCGATGACCTGCAGCTCACGACGGCGGAAATCACCCACCGAGGCCACCTGGAGCAGGGCCTGGGTGTAGGGGTGCCGGGGCCGTTCGATGATCTCCTCGGCCGGACCCGACTCCACCATCTCCCCGGCGTAGAACACCACGACCCGGTCACACAGCTCGCTGATGACGGCCAGGTCGTGGGACACGAACAGGACGGCCAGGCCGCGCTCCTCGCGCAGCTGCCGGAGCAGCTCGATGACCTCGGCCTGGATGGTGACGTCCAGCGCGGTGGTGGCCTCGTCCGCCACCAGGAGCTGCGGATCGCAGGAGATCGCGATGGCGATCATCACCCGCTGCAGCATGCCTCCGGACAGTTCGGCCGGGATCTGGTGAAACACCTGCTCCGGGTGGTGCAGGCCGACCGACCGAGATCGGGCTGCTCGACGTGCGCCCGGAGGGGCCCTTCGCCGAGGGGCATCCCCTGTTCGCGGCCTCGTTCCCGCTTGGCCGCCTGGAGGGCGAGGTACTCGACCGGCTGCCACGGCGATCGGTCCCGCTGGTGGTCTACGGGCACGGCGCCGCGGACGCCGCGGCCGCGGCGGCCCGGCTGCAGAGCCTTGGGTGCCGCGACGTGTCACTGCTGGAGGGCGGGCTGGCCGGCTGGGTAGCCGGGGGCGGCGAGCTCTTCCGGGACGTCAACGCACCCAGCAAGGCGTTCGGGGAGCTGGTCGAGGCCACGGCGGGCACCCCGGCCGTGGCCGCCGGGCAACTCCGCGCCCTGCTCCGCAGCGGCGCCGACGTGGTGGTCCTCGACGCCCGGCGGTTCGAGGAGTACCACACGATGAGCATCCCTACCGCAACAAGCGTGCCCGGCGCCGAGCTGGTCATGCGGGCCGGTGCGCTCGCCCCGGACCCGGCCACCCTGGTCGTGGTGAACTGCGCCGGGCGCACCCGGAGCATCATCGGGGCGCAGTCACTGATCAACGCCGGGCTGCCCAACCGGGTGGTGGCGCTGCGCAACGGGACCATCGGCTGGAGCCTGGCCGGGCTGGAGCTGGACCACGGGCAGGAGCGCCGGGCCCCCGAGGTGCCGCCGGCCACGGCCCGGCGGGCGGAGGCGGCGGCCTGGTCCGTCGCCGGTAAGGGGGGGTGGACCGGATCAGCGCCGCCGCGCTGGCGTCGCTGCTGGACCGCGGGACGCGTACCGTCTACCGGTTCGACGTCCGCTCCCCCGAGGACTACAGCGCAGGCCACCTGGCCGGGTTCCGGTCTGCTCCCGGGGGGCAGCTGGTGCAGGAGACCGACTGGTTCGCCCCGGTGCGGGGAGCCCTCGTGGTGCTGGCCGGCGATGGCGGCCGCCGGGCCGCGATGACCGGGTCATGGCTGGCCCAGATGGGCTGGGAGGTTGCGGTACTGGGGGCAGACGGGCTGGACGCGGGCCTGGGCGGACGCGGGACCGGCACGGACGGGCTGGGGACCGGCACGGACGGGTTGGGGACCGGCACGGACGGGCTGGGGACCGGCACGGACGGGCTCGCGTTCGAGACGGGACCGTGGACGCCGGCCTGGCCGGCCGCGCCGGAGCCACCGCAGGCGGAACCGGCCCAGGTGGAAAGCGGGCTGCGGGATGGCGGGGCAGCGGTCATCGACGTGGATTCCAGCCGCCGGTTCGAGGCCGGGCACGTGCCCGGCGCGGCCTGGGCCCTGCGGACCGACCTCGGCGAGCCCGGGCTGGCCGATCGCCTGGGCCGCCCGGACCGGCTGGTCTTGACCAGCGCGGACGGGATGCTGGCCCGCTTCGCCGCCGCCGACGTGCCCGCCGGGACCGAGGTGCTGGTCCTGGCGGGCGGAACCACCGGGTGGGCCCGATCGGGCCGGCCCCTGGAGATCGGCCCGGCCGCGATGCTGTCCCCGGTCATCGACGTGTACCGGCGGCCCTACGAGGGAACCGGCGTGGACCCGGACGCCATGCGGGCGTACCTGGACTGGGAGTACGGGCTGGTGGGGCAGCTGGAACGGGACGGCTCCCACGGCTTCAGGGTGCTGAGGTAGCCCTGGCCCTGATCGTCGCCCCGACTGACGGCCCGTCGTGGACTGTGGCGGTCCGGGCTCTTGTCATAGTCAGATAGCCGGTATATAAAGACTGCATGAGCCAGCGTCCGCTCCAGGAACCCACGTTCCTGATCCTTACCGCGCTCGCGGCCGGCACCCAGCACGGCTACGGGATCATGACCGATGTCGCCAGCATCTCCGGCGGCCGGGTGAAGCTGCGGGCCGGGACGCTGTACGCCGCCCTGGACCGGCTGACCAGCGAGAACCTGGTCGAGGTGGACCGGGAGGAGATCGTGGACACCCGGCTGCGCCGCTACTACCGGCTCACCCCGCCCGGCGCGCAGCGGCTGGCGGCCGAGGTGGAGCGGATACGGGCACACAGCGCCGTGGCGGCCCAGCGGCTCGACCTGCTCGGGGGCCTGGCGTGAACGCGGCTGCGGTTCTCGAGGGCCGTTACCGCCGGCTGCTGGCCATATATCCGGCGGAGCACCGGCGCAAGCACCAGGACGAGATGCTCGGCGTGCTGATGACAGGGGCGCGCGCCGGGCAGCACCGGCCGGGACTCGCGGACACCGCGGACCTGATCTGGGGCGCCCTGCTGATCAGGCTCCGCCCGGCCCGCCCGGGCACCGCGTGGCCGCTCTGGCGTGACGCGCTGGCCGTGGTCAGCGTCCTCCTGCCGCTGATGGTGCTCGCCTACTCAGGCCTGCTGAACGTGGCCACGCTGGCGACGCTGCGGGCGGGAAGCCCGATCTTCAACGCGCTCGCGGGCTACGACGCCAAATTCCTCGGCGGCTGGGCGATCGTGGCTGCCCTGGCCCTGCTGCGATTGCGGCGCACCGCCGCCCTGGCCGCCACGGCCCTGCTGCTCTGGCTGGTGTACTCCATCGCTGATGCCCCCAACTGGTCGTACATCGATGCCCCATCCATGCGCAGCCTCACTGTCGCCGGGCTGGAAATAGCCGCCCTGGTGGCGTGGCCTGGTCCGCGCCGGGCGATGCAGATCATCAATTGGAGGCACTACACGCTCGCCCTGGCCATCCCGCTCGGCCTGGCGTCCGTGTCCAACTGGGTAGGGCTGGCCGACCCCGCGGTCTCCGACTCGATCGTGATCACGGCCTGTGCGGTGACCCTGGCCGGGATGACGCTGGCCTCCCCTCTGGCCCAGCGCATGGCGGCCTTCCTGGCCCTCCCGGCCTACTACCTCATCGCAACGTTCCTCGTGCCGCCCTCGATGATCGGCGGACCTTACGAGGTCACATCGGGGTGGCAGGGACCGCTGCGGGTCATGGTGACCTGCGCGCCGTTCGCGGTATTGCTGTGCGTGGCGCTCGTGGTGGCGCTGCGCAGCGTCCGGCACGCCCCAGTCGACAGCCGGGAAGCCTGACTCGTAACGCGTAAAAAGCTGAGCCTTTTACTCGCCCCGGGCAAGATGCTGGAAAAAGGACAGGATGCCGGAAACCCACGAATGCACGTCATTACCGGCCCCGGCCGGTGTAGATACGACCCAGACGACGATCAGGATGCCCACGATCCATCCTATTATCTTCATTAGCACGCGTTTCTCCTCCGCTCAAACGCTGCAACGCTGCTGTGCCTGGACGCGCCCTTCCCACATGGAGCACGTAGCAGTAGCGACCGCGAGCGCCCGCAACCGAGCAGGTCAGCGCCCCGTGCCAAGTTCCAAGTTGATCACGCAAAGTAACGCAGCGCAAGGAAAGTATAGGTAATGCTGGCGGGGAGTTTTATCGCATTAGGGGCACACTCACGCAATATCCGCCCGGCTACAAGAGACACCTTAAAGCGCCTTCTGCGCTAGTGCGTCACCGGTGTATGGCCGGTCGCGGCCCGGGTCATTGCGGTGGTCATTGCGCTGGCCGCGCGGGCGCACTGACTCGCGGCGCCTGCGGACGCTGACTACACCTGGCCCGGCCCGGCCCGGTCAGGCATCCGGGCCAGACTTCATGTTTCCGTCCCTCATTCGAGGTATCATTTCGTGAAGTGGAGGCTTACCGCCGGGGGCAGGAGCATGCGATGACGCCACGGGTCCTGATGGCCGACGAGGCGGTTGGCCGGCTGGCTGAACTCGGCCTGAGCATCGATCTCGTCGAGCGGGTGGTGCGCCAGGCCGACGCCGAGGCCAGCTTCTGCACCCCGCTCGACCCGCCGATCATGGAGGGGCTGACCCGCTGGGCCCGGACCAACCGCTTCCTGCGGGAGGAGCTCATCCCGCTCGGCTGGCGGTTCGATAACCCCCGGAACCTGCCGCGCACGATCCATCCCGGCGGCCAGTTCGCGATCGTGGCCACCACCGGGGACGACGTCACCGGTCTGGCCGGCCTGCTGCCCACACCCAAGTACGCGAAAGGGTACGCCACCACCCGTGCGGTCGAGGTGAACGAGCAGCTCACCCTGGATTTCGGAGATTTCGACCTGGCCGGCCTGCCGTCTCGCGACCACCTGCTGACCTGGCTGCTGCTGTTCCACAGCGCCGACGACGGGTTCCACGTCGAGCTCTCGCTCCCGGACCGCATCGACGACGGCCGCATCACGAGCTGGGCGGAGCGGATCATCCTGCCCGTCTTCCCCCGGGACGAGATCCACCTCGCGGACGGGCCGGCCTCACCCGACTCCGCCGGGGACCGGGGCATCCTCGTCGAGGTCAGCCGGCTGTGATGCCGGGCGGACAAGCGGCGGCCCTGACCCCGTCCCGGCTGGTGATCGCGCGCAAGCGGCACGGCCTCACCCTGACCCAGCTGGCCAGTCTGACCGGCCTGAGCACGCGCAGCATCTCCCTGTACGAGAACGGCCACCAGGAACCGTCTGCGGACACGCTCCGGCAGCTGGCCGACGCACTGGACGTGTCCCCCGGCTTCCTCGGCGCGCCGGACGTGGACGAGATCCCCGAGGATGCGGTGAGTTTCCGGGCGCTGAGCAAGATGACCGCCCGGCAGCGGGACCGGGCGCTGAGTGCGGGCCGGGTCGCGCTGCTGATCAGC
Source organism: Streptosporangiaceae bacterium (assembly GCA_035642895.1). Taxonomy (GTDB): domain Bacteria; phylum Actinomycetota; class Actinomycetes; order Streptosporangiales; family Streptosporangiaceae; genus RYN-230. Next base: position 23,079 of record DASQRM010000072.1, read on the forward strand.
GACTGGATCGATGCGAGGTTCCGGCTGCCGGACACCGACATCCCGCGCCTGCCCGGCCATGAGCCTGAATCGGCCGCGCAGATGGTCCGGGCCCACTGGGGGCTGGGCGAGCGCCCGGTCAGCAATGTGCTGCATCTGCTCGAATCCCGCGGGGCCCGGATCTACTCGCTGACCTCCGAGAACACCGAGCTCGACGCGTTCTCGCTGTACTGGCAGGAGCGGCCCTTCATCTTCCTGGCCACCGGGAAGACCGGCGAGCGCGGCCGCTTCGACGCCGCGCACGAGCTGGGCCATCTCGTCCTGCATGGCGAGCACCAGGTGCCCAGCCGCCCGGCCGCCGAGGCCGAGGCCAACCGCTTCGCTGCCGCGTTCCTGATGCCCCGGGCCGGCGTCCTGGGCCAGGGCCTGCCCGACGCCACCCCCGCCCGGATCCTGGAGGCCAAGCGGATCTGGAAGGTGTCGGCCATGGCCCTGACCCACCGGCTGCACGAGCTGGACCTGCTGACCGAGTGGGGCTACCGGACCGCGTGCGTGCAGCTTTCCCGGCTCGGCTACCGCTACGGGGAGCCGCGCGGCATCGAACGCGAGTCCTCACAGCTGCTGGCCAAGGTCTTCCGCGCGATCCGGGACGCCGGGGAGACCCCGGCCACGATCGCGTCCTCGATCGGGATCAGCACCAGCGAACTCCAGTCGCACGTGTTCGGGCTCACCCTGACCGCGGTACCCGGCGACGGCCAGCCCGTGACGACCCCGCCCCGGCACGGCCTGCGCCTGGTCCCGCCCCCCAGCTGACGCTGTCCTATCAGCAGTCCTTATCCGAGCAGTCGTGGTCCCGGCAGTCCCCGTGCCGGCAGTCCCCGTGCCGGCAGTCCCCGTGCCGGCAAGCGATCGCGGTTCCTTTCTGGCAGCAGGGCAGCAGGACCGCACCAACGCCCGGGATCGCCTGCCGGCGCGCCTCGGCGAGCAGGGCAGCGGCCGCCTGCCGGCTGTTTTCGCCGGTACGAGACATCCGGGCGGCGATCAGCCCGGTCACGATCGGCGTCGAGAAGGAGGTGCCGCTCCACTTGGCCATGCCGTAGAAGTGCCGGACCTCATGCTGCTCGGCATACGGGCTGACGTGGCACTCATACGTGCCTGTCGCGTAGGCGTTGATGAGATCTCGCCCGGGTGCGTACACGTCCACCCACCCGCCGAAATTACTGAACGAGGCCCGGCCGCCCCAGTCGCCGCCGAGCGCGCCGACGGAAATCACCTCGGAGAAGGCGGCCGGCCAGGTAGGCCTCCGGAAGCCGCTGTTACCCGCGGCGGCAATGCACACCACCCCCCCGTACTGGCGCAGCCGCCTGAGCCACTCCAGGAAAGAGATGAGCGGGAGATCATACCTGGACAGGCAGGCAATGGTCAGATGGAAGATGTCCACGCCGAGGCTGAGCGCTGCTTCGAGCCTGGGTACCAGATCCGCTTCCAGCACACTGCCCGCGACCGAGAAAGCATTGGTCACGATGATCTCCGCGGCGGGTGCCATGCACCGCGTCACACCCGCGACGAACGTGCCGTGCCCGGTGTAAGCGGGGATCACCGGCGGGTTGCCCTGGAGTGGGGAAAGAGGGTCCGCGTCCTCCGCCGGATCCCCCATCTGAACGCCGGCCAGCCACGGATGGGCCGCCGCGTCCCTGAGCAGCCCGGTATCGGCCATGTAAATCAGCACCCCGGCGCCCCCGCCGGCCGGGCAGACCGAGGGATAAGGCTCGATATCGTCGTACACCTCCTCAGGTTCTGTGGCCGGGCAGGAAGTCCCCTGACCCGGACAGACGGTCATGACGTGATTCGGCGTGGCGATTCCCCGGCCGAGCGCCTCGTCGATCGCCGCGAGCGCTCCGAGCGTGGTCGAGTACCGGCCGAGGGCAGTGAGACGGGTAACGCCGGCGATGACGCGCCGGATCGGGTTTTGCCTGGCCCGCTCCAGTTCGGGCCGAGGACGGTGCCCGAGAATCTCCAGTACGCGGTCGAAGTACTCATCGCGGACCAGGATCTCACCTTCGACGAACATATAGCCGAGCCCGCCATCCGGGGTGGGGACGGCAACAATTTTCCTTTTCTGCGGCCGGTCGGCACCTTTTCTGCGGGGCGGGTTCTGAAAGGCCGCCTGGATGTACTCGACCTCATCGGCAACTCTGGGCTGGAGCCCATTTCTCCATTTACCTGCCTCGGTCATACTGCCCCTCCGTAGGTTGAAACGACCTGGATTCGCCGCGCCGGACCGAACGCAGGCCGCTGGCACCGCGCCGCACGCACGATGCGCCCACCAGTCTGCTGCACATAGGGAGCCGTCCCCTGAGGTGGTGATACATCTGCCCGGCATCTTTGGCAAGGGGTGCCGCCAGGTCTGATTACTTCCAGTATCTGGAATATCGCTTAAAGTGATCAGCTTGCGGAAAACCTGACTTACCTAGGTGGAACATATTTTCGTAAAAAAATGCGTGGACCAGCCAGAAAGCGAGGAACTAGCATTGGCTTCGTGGCCGAAGGCGCACTTGCCGCCAGAACCAGTCGGCGCGATGTAGACGATTTGCTGCTGCTGGCCGTGTCCCGTCCTCATGAGGCATTGGCCAGGGCGCGGACGGTTCTGCGTGGCCGGCCTGACCCGTATGAGGCCTCTGTCGCCCGCCAGGCCACCGGGATCGTCCTGCGTGATTCCGGTGATGTCAATGCCGGGGTACGTGAGCTGCGCCGCGCGCTGCAACTGGCCCGCCAGACCGGTACGGCCGAACGCGAGGCCGATGTGCTGGGGTCCCTGGGGACAGCGCTCGTCCACACGGGCCGCACGGCGGACGGACTTGCCGCCTTCGATCGTGCTATCCAGCTGTCCAGCGGCGTGCTGATGGGACGGGTATTGCACCGGCGCGGCATTGTGCTGTGGGTCCTCGGCCGGTTCCCCGCGGCGCTGAATGACTTCCGTAGTGCCATCAGCGCGTTGCAGCGAGCCGGTGATCAGGTCTGGACGGCGCGTGCGCTGAGCGGCCGCGGGCTGGTCTACCTGGGCCTCGGATCGCCAGCCCGCGCGGATGCTGACTTCGTGGCCGCCGGGCGGCTGTACGCCGGAACCGGTCAGGAGCTGGAAGCGGTCCATACGGTGTTCAACCGGGCGACGGTCGCGTTCCGGTCCGGAGATTTTCCTGCTGCGCTGTCCTTCCTCGATGAGGCCGCCTCCCGCTATGGGCCACTCAACGTGCCCACACCATTCCTCAGCCTCGACCGGTGCGCTGTGCTGCTGGCGGCGGGGCTGGCCAGCGAGGCGCTGGCCGAGGCGGACGCAGCCATAAGCGTTATCGAGGAGGTCCATGGCCAGTCCACCAAGAAGGCCGAATTGCTGGTCATGGCGGCCAACTGCGCGCTGGCCGCAGCGCAGCCGCAGGCCGCCCTTGACCGGGCCCGGGTCGCGTACCGCCTCTTCCAGTCTCAGCAGAGCGCCTGGGGGCAGGCTCACGCCGGGCTCGCCCTCGCCCAGGCACGTTATGCGGCCGGCCCGGGGTCAGCCCACTTGCTGCGCGCAGCCAGCCAGGTGGCGATCCGGCTAGAGGTGCTCGGCTCGGCTGAGGCCACGCAGGCCCACCTGCTGGGCGGGCGAGTGGCGCTGGACCTGGGCCGCCGTGATGAGGCCGATTGTCATCTGAGCGCGGCCGCCCGGAGCAGGCGGCGCGGCCCGGCGATGGCTCGCGCCACCGGCTGGCTCGGCGAGGCGCTGCGGGCCGAGGCGGCCGCCGACCCGCGCCGCCTGCTCGCTGCCTGCCGCCGCGGGCTGGCGGTCCTGGATGAGTTTCAGTTCACCCTGGGCGCCTCGGAACTGCGAGCGCAGGCGACGGCCCACGGGGCCGAACTGGCTGTACTCGCGCAGCGTCATGCGGCGCAGGCTCACCGGCCCCGGCTCCTGCTGACCTGGAGTGAACGCTGGCGGGCCACTGCGCTGGCCGTGCCGCCGGTCAGGCCCCCGGCCGATGCGGGATTCGCTGACAGCCTGGCCGCGCTGCGTGAGATCACCAGCCGGCTGGAGGACGCCCGGCGCCAGGGCACTCCCTCCGCCTCGCTCCAGCAGCAGCAACAACGGCTCGAAAGATCGGTACGTGCCACGTCGCTGCGGGCCCGCGGGACTCCTGGCCCCGGCCACAGCGTGGTCAACATCCCGCAACTACTCGACCAGCTTGGCACCACCCAGCTGATCGAGATCATCGACCTCGACGACCACCTGCATGTTCTGTCCTGTGCCGCCGGACGGGTCCGGCACTTCATGGCCGGCCGCACCGAGGACGCTGTCCGGGCTTCCGCTCTCGCCCGCTTTGCCCTGCACCGTCTGGCCCGCAGCCGGCCGGGAGACAACACCGGCAGCGCGCTGGGCATCCTGAAGGCGGTCGGCCCGCAGCTCCAAGACGCGCTCCTCGGCCCGGCCGCCAGTGACCTGGGCGACAGCCCAGTCGTGGTCGTGCCGCCCGGCAAGCTGCACACGATTCCCTGGGCCCTGATTCCGGCGCTGAGCGGCCGCCCGTTCAGCGTGGCCCCGTCCGCTGGCGCCTGGTTGCGTGCGCACTCAGCCTCACCGCCGAGCCGCCGGCACGTCACGCTGGCCCGCGGACCTGGCCTGGTCACTGACGGCGCCGAGGTTCCCCTGATTGCCGACCTGTATGACGACGTCACGGTGCTCGGAGGGGCTGAAGCCACGGCGGGACGGGTGCTATCCGCGCTCGATGGAGCCTGGCTAGGCCACATCGCCGCGCACGGAAGCTTCCGCGCCGACAGCCCGATGTTTTCTTCCTTGCGCATGTGTGACGGGCCGCTGACCGTCTATGACTTCGAGCAGCTGGACCGCGCGCCTTACCGGCTGGTCCTCTCGAGCTGCGACTCCGGCCTTCAGGCGCCGGCTGGGGCTGACGAACTTCTCGGCCTGGTCAGCAGCCTGCTGCCGCTGGGAACGGCCGGAATTGTCGCCAGCATCGTCCCCCTGAACGACTACGCGGTCGTGCCCCTCATGGTCGGCCTGCACCGATATCTGCGAGCCGGCCATGACCTGGCCGAGTCGATGTGCAATGTCCGGCTCGACCTCACCGGCGATCAGATCCAGCAAGCAACCGCGGCGTCCCTGGTCACGCTGGGCGCGGGCTGACCCGGCAGCCGCCCGAATCGGCGGACTGGTCATTTCGCCGCGAGCGGAGCAGGCTAGCCGGCCTGACCCGGCCGCACCCGCTCGCGCAGGCACAGCCGGGCCGGGCCTTTCCCCCGCTCCCGGTTTCCCCCCGCCCCCGGTCCGCCGGGTTCTGCCTGTACGGAGGGCACCGGAGGGGCCCTGATACGGCACCGGGAAAAATTTGCGCGAAAAGTGGTGCACCGCGCGCCGTATCACGCGCAGCGCGGCGGCCTCCGTCCCAGTGAAGCGTTGTTTCTGAGCCGGGCCGCGTGGCGCGGCAAGCATCCGGCCGCGGCACGGCCAGAAGGTCAGGTGCTCATGGAGCTAGCGTCCGGATTGTGCCGGCCTCATAGAATGCAGGGCATCCACGGGCCGCCGGGGCTACTGCGGCCCGCACGGCGAGAGGACGGGCCCGCGATGCGCGATGACTCGACGGTCGCCGCGCTGGTCATCCGGGCCCGGGACGGGGACAAGGACGCCTGGGACGCGATCGTGGACCGGTACGCGCCGCTGATCTGGTCGATCTGCCGCCGCTACCGGCTGGACCGGGCCGACACCGACGACGTGGGACAGAGCGTCTGGCTGCGGCTGGTGGATCAGCTGGCCCAGCTGCGCGAGCCCGAGGCGCTGCCCGGCTGGCTGGCCACCACGACCCGCCGCGAATGCGGGCGGCTGCTGACCGGGTCCCGCAGGCGCGAGTCGCTGGGCACCGCGCTGGACCCGGCGGACATCCCGGACCAGGGCCTCCTGGCGGCCGAGGAAGAAGTGCTCGCCGCCGAGCGCCACGCCACCCTCCGGGAGGCGTTCGCGGGGCTGCCGCCGCGCTGCCAGGAACTGATTGGCCTGCTCATCACGGACCCGCCGGTCCCGTACGCTGAGATCAGCGCCAAGCTGGGCATCCCGGTCGGCAGTATCGGGCCGAACCGGGCCCGCTGCCTGGACCGGCTGCGCCGGCACCCGGCGGTCGCCGCCCTGATCAGCAACGAAATCCCGGCCGGAGGTGATCCCAGTGACGAGCCAGCAGTGGGCTGATGATGACCGCCTTCTGGCGGCGCTGGGCGAGGCCGTCCGGGCCACCCGGGCCGTCCCGCCCGAGTTCACCGAGGCGGGCAAGGCCGCATACACGTGGCACAACGTCGACGCCGAACTGGCCGCCCTCACCTTCGACTCCGCCGCCCAGGCCGCCGTGACGGCCGTCCGGGCGCAGGAGGCCAGCCCGCGTTTCCTCACGTTCACGGGAGGGGACCTGACCATCGAGCTGGAGATCGGCTCGGACTCGATCGTGGGCCAGATCATCCCGGCCGGGTCCGGGCACGTGGACGCCTGCCCGGCCACCGGCCCGGCCATGACGGCGGAGATCGACGAGATCGGCTGCTTCATCATCTCGCCGCTGCCGCCTTCGCCGTTCCGCCTGCACTGCCACCTGGCCTCCGGTGGCAGCGTGCTGACCACCTGGATCACGCTGTAGCCGCCACACCCCCGGCCTGGCCGGGGTTCTGGCGTGCCCCGGCCCGTCAAAATTCGCCGCAACGAAAACCAGGACCCCGGGCGCTCAGCGCCCGGGGCCCCGCTAGTGCCGGAACGGTGTGCTTACAGCAGGATGAACGGGTCGCTCTGCTTGATGG
>DASQRM010000073.1:0-4015 GCA_035642895.1 Streptosporangiaceae bacterium
GGTGAACGGCGGTCATCGCTGGTCTGGCCGGTCTGCGAATACTCGGCGCTTCCCGTTGGCAGCGGCCTTTCGGCAGGCCACTCTGGAGAAAATCTCCCGGTAGCCGATCATGAGCGGAGCGCCCATGCCCAGCCAGGCCGCCAGGCCGCCCCTGGTCGGCATGCCCGCGGTCTGGCTGCGCGACAACTGCCCGTGCCCGCTCTGCCGTGACCCGGTCAGCGGCCAGCGGCTGCTGCATATTACCGACATCCCCGCGGATATTGCCGTGGCGGAGGTCGTCTCGTCCGGCGGCACCGTGTCGGTGCTGTTCCACCCCGATGGCCACCGGGCCGTGTTCGACCGGGACTGGCTGGCCCGGTACGGCGAACCGGCCCGGGGCAGGCCCCCGGACCCGCGCACCGAGGACGCCAAGCGGCTGTGGTCCGCGGCTGACCTGGGCGGCGAGCCGCCCCGCGGGTCCTGGCCCCGCTACCTGGCCGAGGCCGGCTACCGGCGGGCCTGCCAGTCCGCCATCCTGCGGGAAGGACTGCTCCTGCTCAGCGACGTGCCCACTGAGCCGGGCGCGGTCCTGGCGGTGGCCGCGAGCCTGGGCTATGTCCGGGAGACCAATTACGGCCGGCTGTTCGACGTCCGGGTCGAGAGTTCCCCGTCCAACCTGGCCTTCACCAGCCTGCCCATCCCGCCGCACACGGACAACCCCTACCGCGACCCGGTGCCGACCGTGCAGCTGCTGCACTGCCTGCACAATGCGGCCGACGGTGGCGACTCCGGGTTCGTGGACGGCTTCCACGCCGCCGCCGCGCTCCGCGCGCAGGATCGCGCCGCGTTCGCCACGCTCGCCGTCACCCCGGTCACCTTCGGATACCGCGACGCCGCCACGGAACTGTCCGCCACCCGGCCGCTGATCAGCCTGGACGCCCACGGGCGGATCCGGGAGATCCGGATCAACCCGCGCAGCCTCCAGCCCGTCCGGCTGCCCGGGCCCCGGGCCGCGGCCTTCTACGCCGCGTACGCCGCGTGCGCGGAACTGCTTTCCGCCGCGCCATCGATGCTGACCGTGCGCCTGCGCCCCGGTGACTGTGCCGTCTTCGACAACACGCGGGTGCTGCACGCCCGGACCGGGTTCGCCCAGGCGGGACGCCGGCACCTGCAGGGCTGTTACGCGGACCTCGATGGCGTCGAGTCGGCCGTGGCGGTGGGAGAACGTGCGACAACGGGTGTCATCCGCAGGAGGGACCGGACATGACAGCAGCCGACCCGGTACGGGTCATCGCGGACCTCTTCGCCGCCGAAGGAGCCGGCGAATATCTCGGCGAGGCGGTAACCCAGGCCCAGCACATGCTCCAGGCCGCGGCCCTGGCCGAGGGAGCGGGCGCAGCGCCCGAACTCGTCGCGGCGGCCCTCCTGCACGACGTGGGGCACTTCCGCGGGGCGGTCAGCGGTCACCAGCTGATGAGCGGCACCGACAACCGGCACGGCGACCAGGGCGCGGACTGGCTGGCCCAGTGGTTCGGGCCCGGGGTGACCGAGCCAGTCCGGCTGCATGTCGCGGCCAAGCGGTACCTGTGCGCGGTGGAACCCGGGTACTTCGGCGGGCTGTCCGACGCCTCCGTGCACACGCTGCGGATCCAGGGTGGGCCGATGACTCCGGCGCAGAGCGCGGAGTTCGAGGCCAGCCCGTGGTGCCAGGCCGCGCTGCGGCTGCGCCGCTGGGACGACGCGGCCAAGGATCCCGAGGCGATAGTGCCCGCGTTCGGCTACTACCAGCGGCTGCTCCGCCAGCTGGTCCGGCAGCGCGAGGCCGGCGCCGCCCGCTAGCCCTCTACACTTCGATGACCACCGGAATGATCATGGGCCGGCGCCGGTAGCCGTCGTTGACCCAGCGTCCGACGGTCCGGCGGACCAGCTGGCCCAGCTGATGCGCGTCGTTGATCCCGTCCGCGGCCGCGCGGGTCAGCGCTTCCTCGATCTTCGGCCGGACCTCGCTGAGCGAGGAGTCGTCGATGCCTGACCCGCGGGCGTGGATCTCCGGCCCGGCCACCAGCTTGCCCGTGGTCGAGTCGACCACGATCACGACGGACAGGAACCCTTCCTCGCCCAGGATCCGGCGGTCCTTGAGCGAGGTCTCGGTCACCTCGCCGACGGACAGGCCGTCCACGTACACGTAGCCGCACGGCACCTTGCCCACCACCTTGGCCTGGCCGTCGGCCAGGTCGACCACCACGCCGTCCTCGGCGATCACGATGTTGCGGCTGGCGATCCCGGTGAGCTCGGCCAGGTGCGCGTGCGCCCGCAGGTGCCGCCACTCCCCGTGCACCGGCATGAAGTTGCGCGGTTTGACCAGGTTCAGCACGTACAGCAGCTCACCGGCGGGCGCGTGGCCCGACACGTGAACCAGCGCGTTGCCCTTGTGCACCACCCGGGCGCCCCACCGGGTCAGCTCGTTGATGACCCGGTACACCGCGGACTCGTTACCCGGGATCAGCGAGGAGGCCAGGATGACCGTGTCCCCCTCGGCAATCCTGATCGGGTGATCCCGGGCCGCCATCCGTGACAGCGCCGACATGGGCTCGCCCTGCGACCCGGTGCAGACCAGGACGACCTCACCGGGCGGCATGCCCTCGGCGTCACGCGGGTCGACCAGCAGCCCGCCGCGGACCGCGGGCACCTTGAGGTAGCCGAGGTCGCGCGCGACGCCCATGTTCCGCACCATGGAGCGGCCCACGAAGGCCACCCGGCGGCCGTGCGCCGCGGCCGCGTCCAGCACCTGCTGCACCCGGTGCACGTGGCTGGCGAAGCAGGCCACGATGATCCGCTGCTTGGTCTCCGCGAACATCTCGTTCAGCACCGGGGCGATGTCACGCTCGCTGGTGACGATGCCCGGGACCTCAGCGTTGGTGGAGTCGGACATGAGCAGGTCGACGCCGTCGGCCCCGCGCCGGGCGAAGCCGCCCAGGTCCGTGAGCCGGCCGTCCAGCGGAAGCTGGTCCATCTTGAAGTCGCCGGTGTGCAGGACCACCCCGGCCGGGGTGGTGACGGCCACCGCGAGCGCGTCCGGGATGGAGTGGTTGACCGCGAAGAACTCCAGGCCGAACGGCCCGAAGGACTCGGTCCCGCCCTCGGCGACCTCGGCGGTGACGGGCGTAATCCGGTGCTCAGTGAGCTTGCTGCGGACCAGGGCGAGCGTGAGGCGGGAACCGATCAGCGGAATGTTGTCCCGCTGGCGCAGCAGGTAGGGAACACCGCCGATGTGGTCCTCGTGCGCATGGGTCAGGACCATCGCCTCGATGTCGTCCAGCCGGCCTTCCAGCGAGCTGAAGTCCGGGAGGATCAGGTCCACACCGGGCTGGTCCGGCTCGGGGAACAGCACCCCGCAGTCCACGATGAGCAGGCGGCCTTCGTACTCCAGCACGGACATGTTCCGGCCGATCTCGCCCAGGCCGCCAAGGCCCACGATGCGGAGCGTGCCGGACGGGAGGGCGGGCGGTGTGCCCAGCTCCGGGTGCGGGTGACTCACTTGATCTTCACGCCTCCAGCGACCAGATCGGCTCGCAATTGTTCGATTTCGGCCGGCGTCGCATCGATCAGCGGGCCGCGGACTGGTCCGCCGGGTAGCCCGAGCAGGCTGAGCGCGGCCTTGGTCGTGATCACACCCTGGGTCCGGGTCATGATGCCGGTGTAGAGCGGCAGCAGGTCAGCGTGGATCCGCCGGGCCTCGTCCACCCGCCCCGCCCGGTACGCGTCGATCAGGTCATGCAGCCGGTCGCCCGCCACATGGCCGACCACGCTCACGAAACCGGCCGCCCCGACCGAGAGCCAGGGCAGGTTCAGCATGTCGTCCCCACAGTAATAGACCAGGCCGGTGGCCAGCATCACCAGGGAACCCGCACCCAGGTCACCCTTGGCGTCCTTCACGGCGATGATGCGGGGATGTTCGGCCAGCTGGAACAGGCTCTCAGTGGTGATCGGGGTGCCCGTCCGGCCCGGTATGTCATACAGGATGACCGGCAGGGTG
>DASQRM010000074.1:0-15037 GCA_035642895.1 Streptosporangiaceae bacterium
TGGCGACTTCCAGTTGGCCGGGCTGCCGAAGGTGTCGGTGGTCCCGTTGAGCGGGGCACCGGGCTTGAGCGAAGCCGGGGCGACCGTGCTGGTGGTCAGGTCGATGCAGGTGGTGACCAGGTTGTATGCCCCGCTCAGCCCGGTACCGGCGACCATCTCGAGGGTCACGTCGAAAGCTCCCCCTGGGGTGGACGCGTTCGGCGCGTCGTCCTGGATGTCGGCGACCGCCCCCGAGGCGTTAACGTACAGGGCGGTGACCTTGGCGTCGTTGAAGTTAGGCATGTGCATTGCCCCCTGGCAGATGCAGTGCCGCCGCTCGCTGCGGCGGGGAGGGCTCTCCTCCACTCATGCGGAGCACGCCGTCACTCCCCAGATACACCCCGCCCCGGGACAATCAGCCCGGGATCATCACCCTGGCGCGGGGCCGTAAGCGGGTACAGAGGATCGCTCGCCGGTCAGAGAACCACCGGCGGCCACAGGTTGTGCTGGCCGGCGATGGGGTCCCCGGCCCATTCGTGCATGGAGTCCAGGTTGTCGTGCGCCGGGTATGCCGCCGCGGCCGGGCCGTCGGCGAACCCGTGCAGGAGGTTGGTGGTGACCTGGCGGGTGAACTGGGCCGCGTGCTTGTCCAGCCCGAACCGGCGCAGCCCATTGCTGCACGCCACCCAGCGCATGGTCCCGGTGTTGAACACTCCCGCGCCGCCGCGGTGGGTGTAATAAGCCGAGTCCGAGTAGCTGTGCACGCCGCGGCAGCTCAGCGGCGAGTGGGACAGCACCTCCATCGGCCGCTGGACCGGGTAGACCGGGTTCACCCGGTCGTACTCGATACCGACCAGGCCGGTGATCTTGGTGCCCTTCCGCACCCCGGTCTTGGCCAGGATCCAGCTGTCCGGCGACGCGATGATGAAGTCGGCGGTCACCGGGTTCGACTCGTACAGCGTCCCGGTCAGCGACGACTCCGGATCCGGGACGGGCGGCTCCCGCCAGTCGCTGGTCACCAGGGCGTTGTTCTTGCCGTACATCGGGTCCTGCAGGTAGCTCGTCTTGTAGCAGATGACCAGCCGCCGCTCCCCGAGCCTGGTTCTGGCCATCCGGGTCCGCCGGAACATGGTGTTCGCGCCCAGGAAGGCGATGTTCGTGCCCGCGTCCCGGGCCGCGGTGACGTGCGCCCGCTCCCGCGGGGTCCAGTACTCGTCGTGGCCCGCGGTGAACAGTGCGTTCGCCCCGTCCAGCAGGTGCGGATCGGCGTCGATGTCCATGCTGGTGACATAGGCCAGCGGCCGCCCGGACCGCTCGGCCAGCTCGATCGTCTTCCGCTCGTGGTACAGGAACATGTAGGCGCCGTTGGCGTCGTAGGGCCGGTCCAGGCTGACCGCGAGCGACCGGTTGTCGTAGTCGCCCACCCCGCCGGGCCCTTGGTACAGGTCGTAGCCGCCCCAGGTGTTGTAGGCCTGCCAGGTCGCCACCCCGTTCTTGATCACGATCTTGCCGGCCGTGCTGGCCGACCGGACGGTCACCGGCACGAACCGCTGGGCGCCGTGCTCCGCGTCCAGCCGGAGCAGGTAGGAACCCTCCGGCCAGTCGTGGGTGGGCACGGTCAGGGATGGGCCCCACCTGGCCTCCACCGTGTTGGTCGGCCTGATCAGCTCCGGCTGGCGCTGCCGGTGCCCCTTGACCGCGGCCGACTTCCACAGCAGCCGCGCCTCGTCGCCCTGGTACCAGCCCATCCGGAAGGCACTCACCCGGAAGGAGCGGGCCGTGGTGGACACGTACAGCGTGACCGGCTCACCCGGCAGCACGCTGGACTGCCCCGCATAGCCGACGATGGCGTCCGGAGCGCCCAGCCGCCTGATGTTCCAGTGCGGGTCGCCCGGACGGTCGTTCTCGTTGATCGGGCCTTTCGCGATGGTCCGCGCCCTCGGCCCCTGCTCCTGGCTCTGGCTCCCGCCCCGGCCCGCGGTCCTGGCCGCCGCGTCGCACGCCGCCGCGGTCACGGCCGTCGCGGCGGCGGCGATACCGAAGAATGCCCGACGCGAAAAGTGCGCGTATCCAGCGGGCAGCCCCATGCGATCTATCATGAGCCGCCGCTGCGGCCACGCCGATAGCGGGGCCGATACGTTTCAGCCCTATGACCTCTTCTTGACCATTCCCATACTAGGGAGAAATGGGGTCAAACGGGGTGTCCGCGCCCCCCCGGGACGGCACCCGATGCCGTGAAGGCGTCCTGCGCGGGCGCCCGGGGATGCCACAATCCGGACATGCTCCCAGGTGCTACCGATTCGTCTGACGACCCCCTGGAACAGGATGCCGCCGACCACCCGGTCGACGACCCGGCCATCGTGGCCTGGTTCCTGGGCCCGGGCGACCGGGCCAACCCCGCCACCGACCTGCGGGCCTTCACGATCGGGAACCTGGTCCAGCCGCTGGTGGACGGGAGCAGCTACTTCGCCCGGCTGCACGCCGAGCTGAACGCGACCGAGCCCGGCGACCAGGTCTACTTCCTGGACTTCCGCGGTGACCTGGACGAACTGCTCGACGGTCCGGGCTCGGCCGTCGGGGACGTGCTCGGCCGCGCCGCGCGCCGGGGGGTGAAGGTCTTCGGCCTGCTCTGGCGCTCCCAGCCCAAGGCGCTGCGCCAGTCCGAGGAAGCCAACGCCGAGTTCGCCCGGGAGATCGACGAGGACGGCGGCCAGGTGCTGCTCGACGGGCGGACCCGCCGGGCCGGCAGCCATCACCAGAAGCTGGTGGTGATCCGGCACCAGGCTGCCCCGGGCCGCGACGTCGCGTTCGTGGGCGGGATCGACCTGGGCTACAGCCGGGGCGACGACTCGCGGCACGACGGCGACCCGCAGGTGATGGACTTCCCGGACAGCTACGGCCCGCGGCCGCCGTGGCATGACATCCAGGCCGAGGTGCGCGGGGCGGCCGTGCATGACCTGGAGCACACCTTCCGCGAGCGCTGGTACGGCAGCAGCGTCCTGGACGTGCCCAGCGCGGCCCGCCAGCTGTATGACCGCGCGTACCACATGGGCGCGACGACCAGCCGCCCGCTGCCTGAGCCGGTGCCGGACCAGAGCCTGCCGCGCGGCCCGCATGCCGTGCAGGTGCTGCGGACCTACCCGGCCCGGCTGCGCCGCTACCCGTTCGCGCCACTGGGTGAGCGGAGCATCGCGCACTCCTACCGCAAGGCGTTCGCGCGGGCCCGGGCCCTGGTCTACCTGGAGGACCAGTACTTCTGGTCGCGGCCGGTGGCCGCCCTCATCGCCTCGGCGCTGCGGGCCCATCCCGGCCTGCACGTCATCGCGGTCGTACCCAGGTACCCGGATAACGACGGCCCGGTGACCCGGATGCCCGGCCTGATCGCCCGCCACGATGTGGTGCGCGCCTGCGCCGCCGCGGGCGGCGACCGTTTCGCGATCTACGACCTGGAGAACCACCAGGGAACCCCCGTCTACGTGCACGCCAAGGTCGTGGTGGTGGACGACGTCTGGGCCATGATCGGGTCCGACAACCTGAACCGGCGGTCCTGGAGCCACGACAGCGAGCTGTCCATCGGCGTGCTGGACGCCGAGCCGGACCCCCGGGAGCCCCGCGACCCCGCCGGGCTGGGTGACGGAGCCCGGGTGTTCGCCCGGGACCTGCGGCTGCGGCTCAGCCAGGAGCATCTGGACCGCGATCCCGGCGACGTGGCCGACCTGCTGGCCCCCCGGGACGTCTTCGCGGCGTTCCGGCGCCAGGCGCAGCAGCTCGCCGCCTGGCATGACCGCGGGGAGGCGGGGGAACGGCCGCCGGGGCGTTTGCTGCCGCATCAGACCTACCGGCCCACGACCGCCCAGCGGTACTGGTCAAGGCCGCTCTACCACCTGGTTTACGACCCGGACGGCCGGGCACTGCGCGACCGGTTCCGCGGCCGCGCCTGACCGCCTCCGCCCGCGGGCAACCTCCAGCCCTCGTCGGACGTCTGGTGAGTGACCGGCGTCCGGTGCCTTGGCCGGCGTCGACCGGGACCAGAGGGATGGTGGGACATGAGATGGTGCCAATCCCGGCGGCGGGGACGGGCCAGCCTGGCCGCCACCGCGGCCGTGCTCTGCGCCGGGGTCACCGGGGCCGCCGCCCCGCCCCCGGCGATGTCCCCGGCCCGGGTGGTGTCCCTGGCCCGGGTGGTGTCCCTGGCCCGGCCCGCGGCCCTGAGCGGACGGCGAGCTGAGGTCGCCTCGATCGCGGTGAGCTGCCTGTCCCCAGCGCATCCCAGGCTGGCCGCCCGGCTGGCCGCGGACATCCACACGGCGCTGCGGGGGCGGGAGTCCACGGTCGCACTGCGGGTGGAGGACCGGAGCGAGGACCTGGGCTGCTTCCTCAACACCACCACCCACTTCGATTCGGCCAGCGTGGTCAAGGTGGAAATCCTCGGCACCCTGCTGCGCGAGGCCGAGACCCAGCACCGCAACCTCACCGCGTCCGAGGTCCGGCTAGCCCGGCTGATGATCACCCAATCCGACAACGACGCCGCCTCCGCCCTCTGGGCCCACGTGGGACGCGCCCGGCTGCGCTACTTCCTGGGCCGGGCCGCGATGAAGCAGACCCGGCTCGGGCCGGGCGGCTACTGGGGCCTGACCCAGATCACCGCGCACGATGAGCGGCTCCTGCTGGACCTGATCATGTACCCGAACCCGGTGCTGGACGGCGCGTCGCGGACCTTCGCGCTCAACCTGATGGCGCAGGTCATCCCGGCCCAGCGCTGGGGAGTCCCGGCGGGCGCACCGGCCGACCTGACCGTGCACGTGAAGAACGGCTGGCTGCCGCTGGCCACCCACGGCTGGCGGATCCACAGCATCGGCTGCTTCACCGGCCACCACCGCGGCTACCTCATCGTCGCCCTCACCGAGGACAACCCGACGATGGCCTACGGGATCACCACGATTCAGCGGGTCGCCGAGGTCATCCACCGCCAGCTCAACCCGGCCGCGACCGCGTTCCTCCCGGCCTCGGCCCCGGCGCCGTCCTGGGGCACGCCCGATGAGCAGATCCCGCCCGTCCTGGGGGGCCGCTAGAAAGTTTTGCGGAACAAGCGGAACCGCCCTGGCCGCGCGGCGCGTCTAAGCAAGTGCCTCTTCCCACCTGGGGCGCATGGTGAATGGTCGCCCGCACGACCCGGTTAGCAGCGCACAGTTGCCGGGTCGTGCGGGCGACGTCGTTCCGGGGCCCGGCTTACTCTGCCGGGCCCGGGCCCGACGCGATCGCGGCCGGCCAGCGCCTCACGGCAGAAGTTGATCAGTTCACCCGCGGTAACCAGACCCCGCTTCCCTGGGGAGCGGCGGGTCTAGCCCGCTCAGTACTCGCCGAGCAGCCTCCCTGGCCCGCCCCCGCCGGCCCGCGGAGCCCTTGTCCCCAACATCCGCCGGCCCCGCCCGCAGGCCCCCCGGGACCTCACGTCCAGAGCCCGACGGTCGGCCCGGCGCAGGCCGTAAGTCCGTCCCGCAGCGGACCTCCGTCACTACTTTCCGCACCGCAACCGATTGTCCTCTGGTCAGAGTTTTCGCCGGGGTTATTCGGTGATACGAAGAAGAAAACTACACGGCGATTACGCGCAGAAACCGATCTTGTGCATGGCAGATCATGAGGGACATCAATGCCACCGGAAAGCAGGTGGATGATCTTTCGGTTCCCGGCTTCCCATCCGGGCGTTCCGGGAATCGTGTCTCAATTCTGTACACCTCGCCTGCAGCGATCCAGCCTGCACGGAATGGCGCCGGATGGCACGCAACGTCAGCCAGCAGTATGTACCCCGACCCGAGGATACGATCATGACCGTCACTCACGACCAATCCCATGACACCCGGCCAGGCCGGCTCGCCGGGCGGGTCGCCCTGGTCACCGGCGGCACCGCCGGTATCGGGGCTGCCATCTCGCAAAGCCTGGCCGAGGCCGGCTCGGCCATCGCCGCCGGGTACTGGCGCCACCCGGAGCGGGCCAGGAAGTTTCAGTCCGCGGCGTCCGTCGAGTTTCCCGGACGTCAGATCACCCTGCACGAGGGAAACATCGGCTTGGCCGATGACTGCCGCCGCGTGATTAACGAAGTCATCGACCAGCACGGCCGGCTCGACATTCTGGTCAACAACGCCGGCATCACGATCGACCGCACGGTGGCCAAGATGACTGACGAGGACTGGCTCCGGGTGATCTCCGTCAATCTCTCCGGGGCTTTCTTCATGGCCCAGGCGGCGCTGGATCACATGATCAAGCGCGGCACCGGGCGGATCATCAGCGTGTCCTCGGTCATCGGCGAGACCGGCAATATCGGCCAGGCCAATTACGCGGCGTCCAAGTCGGGCCTGTTCGGGCTGACCAAGTCACTGGCCAAAGAGGCCATCTTCCAGCTCAACCGGGCCGAGCGGCCGGTCGGCGACGGGATCGGGCTGACCGTCAACGCGGTGACCCCGGGCTTCGTCGCCACCGACATGCTCGCCACCATTCCCGAGCGGGTGCTCGAGCGCATCCGCGGCCAGATCCCGGTGGGCCGGCTCGGCCGGCCGGACGAGATCGCCCGGGTGGTCTCCTTCCTGGCGGCCGACGAGTCCGCGTACGTGACCGGCCAGCTCTGGGCGGTCAACGGCGGCCTGGATATGTGAGGAGCCAGACATGAGCCAGCAACCAGAGGTCCAGATCCTGTCCGCGGTGCGGACCGGCATCGGCAAATTCGGCGGCGGCCTGGTCAGCGTGCCGCCCTGTGATCTCGCCGCGACCGTGGTCCGGGACGCGGTGCAGCGGGCCGGGGTGCGCCCAGATGACGTCGGGCACGTCGTGTTCGGCAACGTGATCCACACCGAGCCGCGGGATATGTACCTGTCCCGCGTGGCCGCGGTCAACGGCGGCCTGCCGACCGGGACCCCCGCGCTCACCCTGAACCGGCTGTGCGGCAGCGGGCT
Organism: Streptosporangiaceae bacterium; assembly: GCA_035642895.1. Lineage (GTDB taxonomy): Bacteria > Actinomycetota > Actinomycetes > Streptosporangiales > Streptosporangiaceae > RYN-230. Next base: position 6,927 of record DASQRM010000074.1, read on the forward strand.
GCAGGCGATCGTCTCGGCGGCCCAGGCCCTGCTGCTCGGCGACGCCGAGGTGGCGGTGGCCGGCGGCGCGGAGTCGATGAGCCGGGGCCAGTACTGGCTTCCCGACCTGCGCTGGGGACGCCGGATGCAGGATGCGGTGGCGGTGGACGCCATGGTCGGCGCGCTGACCGACCCGTTCGACCACTGCCACATGGGCGTCACCGCAGAGAACGTCGCGGCCGAGTTCGGGGTGTCCCGCGCGGACCAGGACGCCCTTGCGGCCGAGAGCCATCGCCGCGCGGCCCACGCCACCGACCAGGGGTACTTCACCGGGCAGATCACCCCGGTCCAGGTGCCCGGCCGCAAGGGCACGACCACCACATTTACCGCGGATGAGCACATCCGGCCGGGCGTGAGCGCGGACGACCTGGCCCGGCTGCGGCCGGCCTTCGATGCCAGCGGCACGGTGACCGCAGGGAACGCCTCCGGGGTCAACGACGCGGCCGCGGCGGTGGTGCTGGCCACCGGTGAGTACGCCGCGGCGCACGGCCTCCAGCCACTCGGCCGCCTGGTCGGCTACAGCCACGCGGGCGTAGATCCGAGGGTCATGGGGATCGGCCCGGTGCCCGCGACCCGCCGGGTCCTCGACCGGACCGGCCTGAAGCTCGACGAGATCGACGTGTTCGAGGTGAACGAGGCCTTCGCAGCCCAGGCCCTGGCCGTGGCCCGCGAGCTTGGGCTGCCACCCGAGCGGACCAACCCGAATGGCAGCGGCATCTCCCTGGGTCATCCGATCGGCGCCACCGGCGCGATCCTCGCGGTCAAGGCGCTGCACGAACTGCACCGGACCGGCGGCCGGTACGCCCTCACCACGATGTGCATCGGCGGCGGTCAGGGGATCGCCGCGGTCTTCGAACGGATTGGTGCCTAACTGTCCGGGCATGACCCATTCAGGCCGGGTGAGCAAGCCCAGGAGGTTCTCTCATGTCCGAGCGTGACATCGCGTGGCAGTCGGCCCAGGACGCCGTCGATGCCCTGGCCCCGGAGACCGAACTGGTCGCCGATCTCGATATGGCCAGTTTCGGCGGATCGCTGATCGCCGTGCTCAACCGGGCCATGGAGCGCCCGGCCCGGCTCGCGGAGGCGAACCTGCAGCTCTGGGCGAACCTGGCCCGGATCGGCCCGTTCACGGTGGCCCGCGCCGTGGGGGCGGATACGCCGCCGCCCCTGCCACCCGGCCGGGACAAGCGCTTCGCGGATCCCGCCTGGGACGACAACCCGGCGTTCGCCGCGCTGCGCCAGGCCTACCTGGCCGCCCGGCAGTTCTCCGCGGACCTGCTCGCGGCGGGCCAGGGTGACCCGGTGAGCGACGGGAAAGCCCAGCTCGCGGCCAGCTTCCTGCTCGACGCGTGCAGCCCGACGAACTTCCTGGCCACCAACCCCGCGGCCCTCAAGCGGGTGTTCGACACCGGCGGCATCAGCCTCATCGCCGGGGCCCGTAACTTCCTCGACGACCTGGTGCACAACCACGGCCGGCCCCGGCAGGTCGACACCCGGCCGTTCGTGCTGGGTGACAACCTGGCCGCCACGCCCGGGAAGGTCGTGTTCTCCAACGACCTGATGGAGCTGATCCAGTACGCCCCGCAGACTCCCGAGGTCCACGCGATCCCGATGCTGGCCAGCCCGCCGTGGATCAACAAGTACTACATCATGGACCTGGCGCCCGGCCGCAGCTTCATCGAGTGGGCGATCCGCCGCGGGCACACCACGTTCGCGATCTCGTACCGCAACCCCGACGAGACCATGCGCGGGGTCACGCTGGATGACTACCTCATCGCCGGGCCGAAGACCGCGCTGGACGTGATCTCCGACATCACCGGCGCGGACAAGATCGACATCACCGGCCTGTGCCTGGGCGGCGCGCTCACCGGAATGCTGGCCGCCTACCTGGCCGGGACCGGGGACGAGCGGATCGGCTCGGTCACCCTGCTGAACACCATGCTCGACTACAGCGAGCCGGGCGTACTCGGGGTGTTCACCGACGAGCCGACGGTGGCGCGGCTCGAGCGGCAGATGGCCGGGCCGGGCTTCCTGGAAGGCAGCCAGATGGCCGGCGCCTTCGACATGCTCCGGGCCAACGACCTGATCTTCAGCTACGTGGTGTCCAACTGGCTGATGGGCAAGCGCCCGCCCGCATTCGACATCCTCGCCTGGAACGCCGACAGCACCCGCATGCCCGCGGCGATGCACTCCTTCTACCTGCGCTCCCTGTATATCCGCAACGAACTCGCTCGCGGCGAACTCGAACTCGCCGGCCAGCAGCTTTCGCTCGGTGACGTCAAGAACGACAGCTACGTGGTCGGGGCGGTCAACGACCACATCGTGCCGTGGACGACCTCCTACAAGGCCACCCGGCTGCTCGGTGGCCGGGTCCGCTACGTGCTGTCCAACGGGGGGCACATCGCGGGGATCGTCAATCCGCCCGGGCCCAAGGCCCGGTACTGGGTCAGCCCCGGCCCGGAGGCCTATCCCGGCGGTGCCGCCGGGGCGGAGCAGTGGCGGGCCGCGGCGCAGGCCCACGACGGGTCCTGGTGGCAGGACTGGGCCGACTGGGCCGGACCGCGGGCGGGCGGCCTGGTCACCCCGCCCCCGCTCGGCAGCCGCCGTTACCCGGTCCTCGGTGACGCGCCCGGCCAGTACGTCCGCGGCTGACCGTTCCAGTGCAGCCCGGGGGTGAACCAGCCCGGGGGTCAACTAGCCCGGTGTGACCTACCCGACATGGATCTGCTTGGTAAACCGCGCAAGTGCGCGGTATAGTAAGCACGTACGAGGTAAGCCCCGCCCCGGGCTTCACCACCACGCAGACTTAGGAGAACACCATGGCCGAGACCCGTACCACCAGCCAGGAAGTCCAGGCCGAAATCCTGGACACCGTCCGCAAGAGCCAGGACGCCGTCGTGGACGCGATCAAGCGCTGGGCCGACACGGTCCAGTCGATCACCCCGTCCATCCCCGTCCCCAACCTGCCCTACGCCGACAAGCTGCCCAAGCCCGAGGAGCTGGTGGCCAGCGCGTATGACTTCGCCGAGAAGCTGCTGGCCAGCCAGCGCACCTTCGCCGTGAACGTGCTCCAGGCCACCAAGCCGCTGACCTCCGGCAGCAACGGCACGACGCCCCCCAAGGCCGGCACCTCAGCCAAGTAGCCCGATGACCCGACCCGCGCGGTGGACCTGGATACCCGGGGCCACCGCGCGGACGCATGCATACTATAGTTTGCAGCAGTAATTGCGGCCGGAGTTTGCCACACCGAGCAGCCCGGGCCGTCTCAGGCACCGGAGGCCCTGATGCCAGACCCCTGGGACACCCAGCGGGAAGCCCTCGGCGCCTTCATCCGCACCCAGCGGAAGCTGGCCAATCTGTCGTTGCGCCAGCTCGCGGAGATGACCAGCCTCTCCAACCCCTATCTGAGCCAGGTTGAGCGTGGTCTGCACCAGCCGTCGGTCCGGGTGCTCAAGCTCATTTCCGACGCGCTGAACGTGTCGGCGGAAACCCTGCTCGCGCAGGCCGGACTGCTGGATGGCGACCGGGCCGGTGCCTCGGCGGCTGCTGGCCGGGCCAGCGCCGCAGCGCCCGCGGCTGACGCCGAAGCGGCCATCCTCGCTGATCAGCGCCTCACCGATGAGCAGAAGACCGCCCTGATCACCGTGTACCGGAGTATGCTTCGCTCGGAATAGGTGCTTCGGGCAGCGCCCGCCAGGAGTGACATCAAATCCACTGCTTTGTCGCTTTCTAGGTCGTCGGCGTAACCAAGAAGTTACCTATATCTCGCTCTCCGGCCAGCACGGGGGGTCGATCATGTCTATAATTCCTACATGAATATAGGGGAATCTCGCTTGCCTATGCTGCCGCGCCCGGAAGAGTCAGAGCTTGCCATCGGCCCGCCCGGCGTCGGCCCCGGATATTGGGCTGGTGCCTCCAGCGCGGTAGTGGGCGACGACGGGATCTACCTCGCCTACCGGCTGCGCCGCCCGGTTGGCCGCGGCCGCGGCTACGGCACGAGCGTGGCCCGCTCCGAGGATGGCGTTCATTTCGAGCCACTGCTGACCATCGGCCGCGAGATGATCGGCACCGAGTCGCTGGAGCGACCCTCCCTGGTGCGTACGGAGACGGGTGCCTGGCGGCTCTACCTGAGTTGCGCCACGCCGGGCACCAAGCACTGGCGGGTGGAACTGGTCGAGGCGGCCCACCCGGCCGAGTTCGATGCCCTGACCAGCCAGATTGTGCTGCCCGGGGACACCAAGACCGGCGTGAAGGATCCGGTGATCGTGCACCACGACGGTCTGTGGCAGCTGTGGGCCTCGTGTCACCCGCTGGCCGATCCTGACGAGGCCGACCAGATGGTCACGGACTACGCCACCAGCGTGGATGGCAAGGCGTGGACCTGGCACGGGACGGCGCTGAACGGCCGGCCAGGCTACTGGGACTCGCGCGGCGCCCGGGTGACCGCGGTGATGCATACCGGGACCGAGATCGTGGCGTATTACGACGGCCGGGCCAGCGCCGCCGAGAACTACGAGGAGCGCACCGGCATTGCCACCGGGATCGAGCCCACGGCGCTGACCCCCATCGGGGACGCACCGTCTGCGGAATCGCCCTTCGGCGGCGGAGGCCTGCGCTACCTGGACATCCTGCCGCTCGGCAACGGCAGCTACCGGCTGTACTACGAGATGACCCGGCCCGATGGCTCACACGAGCTGCGCACCGAACTCCGGTCCGGGCTGGACGGCTAGAGCGTGTCCCGTAGATCATGAAACGGGATGACGGAGCCAGATCCTGATCGAGGCCACGTCGACGGTTCCGCGCCAGACGTAGTCGCGTTTGTCGTACCTGGTCGCGACGGCACGGTGCTGGCGGAGGTGGCAGAAGGCACGCTCGACGATGTTGCGCTGCTTGTATGCGGCGGGATCGAACGCGGGTGGCCGGCCGCCCCGGCTGCCTCGCCGCAGCCGGTGGCGGACCTGGTCGGAGGGTTCAGGAATCGTGGCCCGGATCCCGCGTCTTCGCAGGTGCGAGCGGATCGCGCTGCTGGAATAGGCCTTGTCGCCCAGGACCCGGCCGGGCCTGGCCCGGGGCCGGCCAGGCCGGCGCCGCGCGATCTTCAGCCGGTCCATGAGCGGCACGAACGCCAGGGAATCATGCCGCTGCCCCGCGCTGGTCACCCGGGCCAGCGGCCGGCACGCCGGGTCGGCGAGCAGGTGGATTTTGGTGGTCAGCCCGCCCCGGGACCGGCCTAACGTCTCCCGGTCCTTGTAATTCGCCTCAGCCCCTGATGCGCACCGGGCTGCTCAGCACGGCCGGCGCCAGCCGGGCCGGATCGATATCGGCCGGGGGTTCGCGCCGCGCCCCGGCGGCATGCTGGTGCGCCCGCACCACCGTGGCATCGGCCGCGATCGTCCATGCCTGGCCGTGCGCCTCATCACACCCAGCGCGGAGCCGGTCCAGGATCGTCTCCCACGTCCCGTCCCCTGACCAGCGGCGGTGCCGGTTATAGACGGTCTTCCAGTTCCCGAACCGCTCCGGCAGGTCACGCCACGGGCACCCCGCCCGGGTCCGGAAGAAAATCCCGTCCATCACCAGCCGGTGATCATTCCACCGGTGCCCCTGCCGCGGATGCCCAGGCAGCAACGGCTCCAGCCGCGCCCATTCCGGATCGGTCAGGTCATGCCGCTTCAGGCGATCATCATCCACGCCGCAAATCTTGGCGGAACAGCCCGCCAAGATCTACAGGACACGCCCTAGCCCACCGTCTTCGGGACCTTTGGACTTGCCCGCGACGATGCTCGCCTGATTGGATAGTAGCAAGGGTCTTAGCCATGCGCACTGGATTGGCTCATCAAGACGCCCGGGATGATTTTGACCGCGCCCGGCGGCGGGCGAGCTTGGCCAAGCTGGCCGGGTGGCTGCATGGCCATCCATCCAGCCGCAACCGCTTGCCGGTCCTGGGTGAGGTGACGACCCTGACGGGCGTGCCAGGGCCAGGCGTGCGGCGGCCGGGGCATGGGCGCGTAGACCACCTCGGGCCGACCGCCGAGGCGCTGGTACCGATCGGCCAGATCGTCGGAACGGTCGAGCCCACCAGTTGCTTCGACCGTCATTTCCGGCCTACCTCAGAGGTGCCGCGAGCGCGCTTTGAGCGGATAGCCGCCGACATCCTGTCCGGCCGCGGAATGGACCCTGTGGACCTGTACCGATGCGGCGGCCAGTACTACGTGCTCGACGGGCGCCACCGCATCGCTGTCGCCCGCGCGCTCGGCGAGCGCTGGGTCTTGGCGAACATCACCGACGTCCGCCTAACCCACCCAGGTAAACCCAATGTCAGCTGATAAGCCAGCCGAAAGCATAGCCGCTCCTCCGTGGATGGCCATTTTGCACAATTGTGCGCAGCTTCTGGGCTCCAGAGGAAAGCAGCACCGTGTCCCACTATTGGTGGCCCAAGTGCATTCTGTTAGCAACAGCTCACCGTCTGGTGTCTCCTCAACCGGAGTGGCTCGCGTGCGTGACCTCGGCCTGCCCTACCCCCGTCTTCCTCGTAGGCGCCGAAGCCTGGCGAGTGATTGCCGGGTCTAGGCTCAATGCCACCGCCAGCACCGGCCACACTATGGAGTGAGCCTGGCTGATCAGCGGCAGTCTGCGCCGTGAGGGCTGGCCTCTTCCGAAAGGCAGACGCACGGATCTGGCACGGTGGACCCGCAGATTAAGAGACAGCCTCAGCCATGCTCAAAGCCGTCCGAGTCCGTCCGGTTCGTCGGCCTGAGCAGGACTAGCTCGCCCCGGGCTGATCCGTCTAAGTCCGCGTCCGTGTGTCGGCGTTGCTGCTCCGATTGCTCTTCGCGGGCACTGGTTCCGGGGCTGGCCGCCCTCGCGACCGTGCGGGAGCCGAGCCGTCGTTTACAAGTTGGCGGAGGGGTCGCAGGCAGGGAGGCATGCAGGCTGCTCGCGACGGCTGAGGCGGTCCGTCGAGGTCCGCCGCCGTCCCGTGCCTTGGCCTGCACTGTTGGCTGCACGCGGGGTCAGCCTGACCCTCACCAGGTCCGCCCCGATTACCAACTAGCCTCAACGAGGCGCCAGCAGCGGCGCGATGTCACCCAGGGTGATGATATCTGCCTGATCTAATTCCTCATAGAGCAACGAAAGCCTTGACCTGACCGGCGCGTCGTGGGACGTATCTGAGCAGGCGAGTACTTAACTGATAGCTATCTGAGCAGTCTTGCGAGGGGGTGCGCCGTGGCTAGTGAACCCGAGCAGTGTTCCGCCGCGCCGGCTGCAGGATCGCCGCGCATTCAAGGCTGGCCCTGGACTAGGAGAAATGCGGGTGTTAGTTGGGCGCGGAGCTTGCGGCCTGTCTGGGCTCCCGCGATCTTGGTAGGTGTCGGTGTACTCTGTTTCCTGTTTTACCCTCATTCTGAGTCTGAAACCTATTACTCAACGGCCGCTTCGGTAATTGCCACGTTGTATGTGGCCATAGCTCTTGGCGTTTTTGTGGGCAAAGACGCGTCCGGCAACGACATGACAACCGAGCACTGGGTGTTCATGGTTGCTAGCAGCGCTGGGCTGGTGGCGTCCTTGCGCGGGCTCAGCGACGGCAAGTTCCATCCCGCCTGGCAAACGAGGCTGCTAACGGCGCTAACTGTCGTTGGTGTGACGGCGACGATCTTGCTGGTCGGCGATCGCCTTATAGACTGGCGGGTTTCCGGCAGGCGGATCGCCGTTTTGTGGACGCTGCTCTTCATTACCGTCGCTGTTGTCCTGGCGATCTTTCCATTCTAGCCGTAGTAAGTGTCATACTGACAGTCTTTCGCTCGGCTGCAACAATGGCCCGCAACCGACCCGAGAGGTCCCTCCGTGTCCTACTTCTCCCCCATCTTCCTCGTAGGCGCCCACCCCATGTGAGTGGTCACCGGATCTAGGTTCGGCGAAGCCGATCGCGCAGCGACGCCGGAGGGCGACCTAGACGCGGTGGCCGCGAACTGGACATCGGGGGCGAGGAAAGTTGGCTGTATGCTGCGCCTGTCTGCTTGACGTATGAGCATTTGGGTCAACGTGTCCGGCGGACGTGGCCCGGCGTGCGCCGG
>DASQRM010000075.1:0-19424 GCA_035642895.1 Streptosporangiaceae bacterium
ACCCGGCCTTCCCGGCCCGTCTCAGGGCCGCGATCGCGCGCCCTCTGGAGGATCCATGCCTGTAGTCGTGCTCCCGCGGTGGGCGGGAGCGCTTGCAGCCGCCGCGAGCCTCACGGTGGCCGGCCTGGCCACGGTGTCGGCGGGAACGGTGCCGGCCGTTGCGGCCACTCACAGCACGGCCTCCGGGCCGTCGGCGACGCCCCGGTTCGCCCGGGCCTACCATGCGGCCCACCTGCCGAGCGGCTTCGCCCAGGTCTGCCCGCAGCCCGTGACACCGGGTGTGATGCAGTGCTCCATCGTGGTGCACTCGCAGGTCCCGGTGCAGCCTGCCAACAAGCCGGCCACGGCGGCGCTGTCGCCGGGCCAGCTGCGCTCCGCCTACGGGCTGAGCAAGGCGGCGTTCTCGTCCAACAAGGACACCATCGCGGTCGTGGACGCGTACAACGACTGGCACGCCGCTGGTGACCTGGCCAAGTACCGCAGCTACTACGGGCTCGGGGCGTGCAAAGAGTCCACGAAGTGCCTGCGGGTGGTCAACCAGAAGGGCACCACGGCCTGGTATCCGAAGGGCAACGCCGGCTGGGCCGAGGAGGAGTCGCTGGACCTGGACATGGTCTCCGCGATCTGCCCCAAGTGCAAGATCCTCCTGGTCGAGTCCAACGCCACGACGGCCGGCAGCCTGAGCGCCGCCGAGGACACCGCGGTGCGGCTGGGAGCCAAGTTCATCTCCAACAGCTGGGGCGGCGCCGAGTTCAGCACCGAGGCCAGCTACGACAGCCACTTCGAGCACCCGGGTATCGCGATCACCGTGTCGGCTGGTGATGACGGGTACTCGTTCGGGGCCCAGTGGCCCGCCGTTTCGCCGGACGTCACCGCGGTCGGCGGCACCACGCTGTGGATGAAGGGGAAGACCCGGACCCAGGAGAAGGTCTGGAACCTGGGGGCTGGCGACGCGACCAATTCGGGCTGCTCGTTCTACGAGACCCAGCAGACCTGGCAGGCCGCGTACAACAGCGCCTGCGGCAACCGGATCGACAACGACGTCGCGGCGGACGCCGACCCGCGGACCGGGCCCGCCGTCTACGACTCCTATCCCCCCAAGGGCGAGGGCCTGCCCACAGGCTGGCAGCAGCTGGGCGGGACCAGCGCGTCGAGCCCGATCATCGCGGCCGTGTACGCGCTGGCCAACCCGGGCGGCCGCCCCGCCGCAGGCTCCCTGCCGACCGAGTTCCCCTATCAGGCCGGCTCGGGCCTGCGGGACATCACGATCGGCTCGGACGGGAGCTGCAGCGGAAGCTACCTCTGCACCGCCGAGGTCGGCTATGACGGCCCAACCGGGCTGGGCGTGCCCAGCGGGGTAAACGCCTTCAAGTAACCCGCATGACCCCGGGCCCATCCAGGGCCTGGGTCCGCAGCCAGGCCGCCGGCCCGTCACGGGCCGGCGGCCTTACTGCTTGAGGCTAGCTTCCGGACGGTTGGCCGCTTGACGGCTAGCTGCTCGACGAGGGGTAGTGGGCGGTCGCCGCGGCCTCGCGGAAGCGGGGCTGCCCGCCCGAGGCGACCAGGTACTCGTCGAGGATGCCGGGTACGTCGTCGCCCGCCTTCACAATCTGGCCCTTCTCCAGCCAGATGATCCGGTTGCAGGTCTCGGCGATCTCGGCCAGGTTGTGCGCGACCAGGAACACCGTGCCGGCCTGGGCCCGCAGCTCGTCGATGCGGTCGTGGCTCTTACGCTGGAACTCGGCGTCGCCGGTCGCCAGGGCCTCGTCCACGAGCAGGATGTCGTGGCTCTTGGCCGAGGCGATCGCGAAACGCAGCCGGGAACCCATGCCGGTGGAGTAGGCCTTCATCGGCAGGTTGATGAAGTCGCCCACCCCGGAGAACTCCACGATCCTGGGCTTGGCCTCCTTGGTCTCCTGGGTGGTCATGCCCATGGCCAGGCAGCCGAGGACCACGTTCCGCTCGCCGGTGAGGTCCTCAAGCAGCGCCGCGTTCACCCCGAGCAGCGCCCCGTGGCCGTCGGTGTACACCGCGCCCTGCTCGGCGGGCAGCAGCCCGGCGATGGCGCGCAGCAGCGTCGACTTACCTGAGCCGTTGCGCCCGATGACGCCGACCGCGTCGCCCCGGTAGGCCACGAAGGACATGCCGCGGATCGCGTGCACCTCGCGGATGGACGGCCGCCGCTGGCGGCGGATCATCCGCAGCAGGGCGCTGGCCGCGGTGCCCTTGTCCGCGCCGCCGCCGTACACCCGGTACACCACGTGCAGGTCGTCCACCACGACCATGGGCCGGTCAGCCACGGCCATACCTCGCCTCCGCGCGCCAGAAGAACAGGAAGCCGATCACGACCGTCACGACCGCCCAGCCCACGCCGTAGATCCACAGGGTGGGGATGCCCGGCAGATTCGGGTGGCAGTACGCGCTGAAGCTGGGATTCAGGCCCGGGGTGACATGGTAGAGCGTGCACTTGGCGGCGTTGTACGGCTGGGCGCCGGGCATGGAGTCCCGGTACTTCCCCAGCAGCGCGTAGCGGACCAGCGTGATGTAGACCGCGGCCGGATTGATCTGGAGCAGGTATGCGATGTTCGGGTGTTTGACCAGCGGCAGCTTCAGGGACAGCGACTGGAGGCTGAACACCACGCCCGACACGTACAGCCAGGTCCGCACGATGAACGGGAGCAGCTGGCTGACGTCGTCGAAGCCGGCGCCCCAGCGGGCCAGGATGAGCCCCGCCCCCACGTTGAAGACGCTCTGCAGGGCCAGGATCGGGAAGATGAGCAGCCAGTACCAGGTCGGCGGTTCGCCGCGGATGAGGATGATGACGAACAGCACCGCGAAGGACAGGATCAGCTGCTGCAGCTCGATCAGCACGTAGCCGAGGGGCAGGCAGGCCCGCGGGAAGTACAGCGCCCGGATCAGCGGCAGCGTGTCCCGGATCACCTGGGAGGACGTGATGAACGCCCGCTGCGTGAAGTTGAACACGAAGATGCCGGTGACCAGGAACGAGATGTAGTCCGGCACGCCCCGGTTGGTGCCGAGCAGCAGGCCGAAGATCAGGTAGTACACGCCCGCGTTGAGCAGCGGGGTGAGTACCTGCCACAGCTGGCCGAGCCGGGCCTCGGTGTACATCGCGACGTTCCGCGCGGTGGCGAAGCCGCTGATGAAGTGGCGCCGCTGCCAGAGCTCGGCGGCGTAGCTGCGCAGCGGCGGCCGGACCGCAGTCTGCTTGAGCCCGTAGCGGAGAGCCAGTTCGCGCAGTGGCTCGTCGGGCAGCAGCGTGTTTTCCGGCTCGGCGGTGGCGGTGGCTGCGCTGTCGCCCCCCGCGACTGGCCCGCTGAGCCCGCCCGGTGCGCTTACCCGGCCCTGTTTTGTCACGACCGTGAGCCTACGGTGGAATCGGGGTGCTCCGGGCGGGCTGGCGTCGATCCGGTGGCCAGCCCCGCGTCTCCAGCGGCCGTCCCAGCCGCCGGCCGGGAGCCATGCCCCTCCGAGGGCCGGGAGCCATGCCCCTCCGAGGGCCGGGAGCCAGGGCCCGCCGCCGGCCGGGAGCCAGGGCCCGCCGCCGGCCGATGACCTGACCCTGAGTTGTATGAAGCAACTATCACGTGGGAAACGTACCATCTGGCCAGTTGTGCGGTACAACTGTTACGTGAACTTGTCGGAGGATGACCCGGAGCTGGTACAACTGCTCGGCCAGCTGCTCCGTGTGGTGAGCCCGGAGAGCGCGGGCCCGGGTCACGGGGGACCCGGCCCGGGCAACGGGGGACCCCGCCCGGGGGGTGGTCAGGCCGGGCCGGATGGCGTGGTCGGAGACGACTCGGCGGTACCGGATTCCGGGGAGCGGGACCGCCCGGCCGGGGAGGTGGCCGAGGTTCCTCTCCCGGCCCCGTCCGCGTCCGAGGCCCGGGCGCTCATCGAGCTGGTGGCTGCGCGCGGCATCGCCCAGGGGCAGCTCGGAACCCTGCTCGGGCTGGAGAAGAGCACGGTGAGCCGGCTGGCGGCCGGCCTGGAGCGTAAGGGCTGGGTCAGGCGCGGCCGGGACGAGGCGAACCAGCGCTACATCCGGCTCTATCTCACCCCGGAGGGCAGCCGGGTCGCGGCGCGGGTCTGGAGTGCCTGGCAGACGCGGCAGGCCCGGATCCTGGCCGCGCTCACCATCGAGGAACGCGCCGGGCTGGCCTCGGGACTGCGCGGCCTGATCCGTGGCCTGGCCGCGGAGGGTCTGGTGGCCGACGTCCCGTCCCCCGGCGACGGTCCTGCCCCGGAGGGTGATGCCCGGGGAGGTCCTGCCGCGGAAGGTGCGGCCTCAGCGCCAGTCCACCGCGGCTGAGCGGGCCGCGGCGGTAGCTGGCGGCTGGGTCGCAGGACTGGCCCGCACGTCGTGGGCCGGCCGGTACACCAGAACCCCGTCGGCTTCGTAGGCCCGCCGGAAGCCGGTCAGCCGGAGCACCCGCAGCACCGCGGTTTGCTGGCGCCAGACCAGCACCCAGCCGATGTTCATCTGCCGGGCGTTGGCCCGCGCCTGCGCGAACTCCGTCGCCGTGGTCTGGACCTGGCCGCCCTGGGCGTGCAGCAGCGCCGCGTAGAACGGTCTCCGCTCGATCCCGGTCAACGTGCTGGCCGGGATGCGCGAGATGAGCGCGTCGGCCAGCGGATGGCCGTCCGCGGTGGGCAGCACCATCGTCTCGGGCGAGAATCCGTCCCCGATCACGGGCAGGCCGCCGCGGATGCCGAACGGGAGGTCCACCACGATGGACTTGGTGTGCTGGGCGGCGATCGGGCCGTCCAGCGCGGGCAGGGCGGTGGGCATGGTCCCGATGCCGGGGTTCCCGGACCAGCCCGTCTCCAGCAGGGCCAGCGCCAGGATCGGGATCAACCCGGCCTTGATGTGCGTGCGCAGCCATTCCACCGCCGCCCCGGCCAGCAGCACCATGGGGACCAGGGCTAGCTCGGTGAACCGGTTGGCCTCCCGGAAGGTGGCCAGTCCGGGGATTCGCACGAACCAGGTGAAAGGCATGATCATCGACAGCCGGACCCCGTGCACCACCTCGGCCACCGGGATGTAGCGGTGGCTGCCGACCCACAGCGCCGAGCCCAGCGAGAGCAGCGCGCAGGCCAGCCAGAGCAGGGCGAGCGAGCGCGCATGGCGGCGCCGCCACGACACCGCGATCCCGAACAGCGCCAGCGCGGTGAGCGCGACCCCGAACGTGACGATCACAATGCTGTACGGGCCGTGGTGGTAATAACGGCTGACCGCGGTGAGGCCGTAGTCGGCCAGCCGGGGGGACGGCGCGAATAGCTGCTGCAGCGCGGCTCCGGAGGCCATGTAGTTCACGTCCAGCAGCCCGGCCCGCGACGCGAGCCCCCGGTTGGCTGATGCCTGCATGATCATCACGATGAACTGGGGACTGCCCGCGAGCAGCCCGCCCAGCCCGGCCAGGGCCGTGGCCCGCAGCCGGGCCACCGACGGGTGCCAGGCCAGCCACGGCGCCAGGACCAGGGCCGCGACGATCGTGGCCAGCACCGCCGATTCCTGGTCGGTCAGCACGGCCGCACCCAGCACGGCGCCGAGGATGATGGCCCGCCGCCGGCCGGGCTGGCGGCGCAGCCGGACCGCGGCCTCCAGGGCCATCGGCAGGAACAGCGCCCCGAGGGCCAGGTTCACCTCATACCAGCTGCGCCAGGTGAGGATCGCCGACAGGCCGAAGAAGCCGCCAGCCGCGATCGCGCCGAGATGGGTGGGCAGCCAGAGCCGGGCCGCCCGGTACATCACGTAGCACAGCAGGCCGGGGCCCAGGATGGACAGCAGGTTATAGGTCAGGCTCGGCCCGAAGGCCAGCGTGACGGGGGTCATCACGAGGCCGGGCAGCGGCATCAGGGTGTGGTAGCTCAGATCCGATCCGACCGGTGCAGCCAGGTACCGGGTGGACCACGGGCTGGACAGGTGGGATATCTGGCGGGCCACCCACCAGAAGTCCCAGACGTAGCTGCCGGCGTCCCGGGTGGCCGGCAGCCGGCCGGCCAGGTAGGTGACCCGGGACCAGGTGACCGCGAACCCAGTGATCAGATAACCCGCCAGCAGCACCACGTGCGCGGCCAGCGGGTGCTTCCTCAGCCGGGTGAGCCACGGAGCGGGCGTGCCGGGACCGCCATCCCCGCCCGGTATCGCTCCGGCCAGTACCGCTCCGGCCAGTGCCGCCCCTCCGGGCGGTTCCGCGTCCGGGAAACGGGAGGCCGTTTCCCGGGTCGGGGACGTCAGCCCGTTCCGCCGCAGGGTTCTGATCTGGCCGGAGGCTGGCTGGGCCGGCGGGTCCTCACCCGCGTGGGCCATCGTCACCCCGTTCTTGTTGCGGCCAAGTAGCCTGCCGGCGCATCGATTATGGAAGCACGCGGGCCAGCTAGAAGACCAATTGTGCTTACGAAGATAGAATAGATTTATTACGAAGCGAGAAAGTTAGGGCAAAGCACGAGGAATAACCAAGTAATAATAGCTAAATGCCCCAAGCGGGATACGCACAAAGGTAAAGGCCCGGAATAACTGCAGTGGGCCCCGGCCCACTGCAGCCCGGCCCGGAGCAGGCCCCGGATGCCTCCGGATCCTGGTCTTTCCGCACGCTTGCCCGCCACGGCGCTCGCGGTCCCCTGACCGGCTCGCGGGCTGGCGTCACCTGGCCGCCGGCGGCCTTTCGGCCGGGCGCTGCGTACCTACCCGGGCCGTCCCGGCTGGATTCTAAGCCGCATTGCGCTCGCGCCGATGGTCAGCGCGCTGGCCGGTAGACCGAAACGCCATCGGCGCGGTAAGCAAAGCGGAAACCGGTCTGATGCAAATACTGCACAATGGCGGGATTTGAGTACCAGACCACGACCCAGCCGATATGGAGCGCCCGCGCGTCCCGGCGCCCGGCGGCGACCTGCGCTGCGGTCAGCGGCGTATAGGTCGACAGTTTCCGGGCCCACAGCGGCCGCGACGCCGACGCCGCTGCGGTCAGCGGCACGGTGACCGGCGCGAAGGTGAAATGCTGCGTCTTGATCAACCACGAATAGAACGCATTCTTCTTGATCGCGTTCAAGGTGGGGGTGGGGATCCGGGACACATAAGCGATGGCGCGCGGGTGCCCGTCGGCGGTCGCCATGACCAGCGCCTGGGCCGCGAACCGGCCGCCGTATTCGGGGATCCCGCCGCGCAGCCCGTAGGGGACGTCGACCACCATCTTCCCGGAATGATCGGCGGCGATGGGCGCATCCAGCCGGGGATATGAGGTCGTCATCGCGCCGATCTTGCTGTTGCCGGAGTAGCCCAGCTCCAGGATCGCCAGGGCGATCACCACCACGATCAGTGGCTTGGCGTGATAGCGCATCCAGTTCACCGCCGCGCCGGCCAGCAGGGCCGCCGGGACCAGGCCGAGGATGGCCATCCGGTCGGCCTCGCGGAACGCGGACAGGCCAGGGATGCGGACGAACCACGTGTACGGCAGGAACGGCGAGACGTGCACCCCATTCCAGGTCTGCGTCCACGGGATGAACTGCCGCTTGACTACCCACAGGGACATGCCCAGGGCCAGCGCCGCGCAGCCGGCCCAGAGCGCGGCGAGCTGCCAGGCCCGGCGCCGCCGCCACATGACGATCAGGCCGATCAGCGCTAGCGCGGTGAGGGTCACGCCGAACATCGGCAGCCCCTCGTTGTCCCGGCTGTGCAGGAACGGCTGGGCCAGGGCGGTAAGGCCGAAGTCCGCCACCCGCGGGGTGGGCGCGAACATGCCGGGCAGGCCGACCCCGTAGAGCTTGTCCGTCACCCCGAGCAGTCCGGTGTCGATCCGCAGCCCCCCCCGGGCCTGTTCGTGGATCATCGCGGCGAGCTGCGGGCCGGCCACGACCGCGGCGACCACGGCGCCCAAGGCGGCGGGCCACAGCCGGGCCACCGAGGGGCGCCACAACAACCAGGGCAGCAGGACCAGCCCGGTCAGGATGCCGGTCAGGACGGCCGATTCCGGGTCGGTGAGCACGGCCGCGCCCACCACGACACCGAGGATCAGGGCGGGGCGCCAGCCCGGGGACCGGCGCAGCCGCACCGACGCCTCGAGGGCCAGCGGGAGGAACAGTGCCCCCACCGCGATGTTGACGTGGTACCAGTCCTCCTGGGCGAGCATTGCCGACAGGCCGAAGAACGCCCCGGCCGCGATCGCGCCGGTCTGGCTGGGCAGCCACAGCCGCGCCGCCCGGTACATGGCGTAGCACAGCAGCCCGGGCACCACGATGACCAGCAGGTTGTACGAGGCACTGGGCCCGAAGATCAGCGTGACGGGGGTGAGCAGCAGGCCCGGCAGCGGCATGAGCGTGTGGTACCCGAGCTGGACCCCCACGGGCGCGGCCATGTGGTTGGTGAACCACGGGTCGGCCAGGTGGCTCACCCGCCGCGCCATCCACCAGAAGCCCCAGACGTACGCGGCCGAGTCCCGCATGTAGGGCAGTTGGCCCGCGAGGTAGGTGGCCCGCGGCCAGGTCGCCGCCACGCCCGCGGCCAGGTAGCAGATGAGCAGGGTCAGCTGCCGGGCGGCCGGATGGGTAGTGAGCCCCCGGAACCCCGGCCCCGTGCCTGCTGGCCCCGTACTCGCTGGCCCCGGGCCCGATGACTCGGGTCCCGATGACTCTGGTCCTGCTGGCCCTGGTCCTGCTGGCGCGGCCTCGCCCCGCGCGGTGCCTTCCCGCGCGGTGCTTCCCTGCCCGGCCATATCCGCTGGCTGCGCCGTATCCGCTGACCGCTCCGCATCTCCTGGCGGCGCGGCCTCAGACGGCTGCGCCGCGCTGCCTCGCCTCGCCGCCGCGGCGGGCGACTGCATCGCGCTCCGGCCGGGGAACAGCGGAGCGCGCGGGTCGTGGCCCGCTCGGTCCATCAGTTCACCCCGTCCAGCGTCCCGTCTGCCCGGCCAGTTCTTGCTGGCCCGCGCCGCCGCAGGACGCAGGTACCCGGCCGCCCCCCCCGCGACCACATTGCTTGCGGCGACAGTAAGTAGTGCCACTCATGCTAAACGGGATCGCGAGTGCCCCGGGACCGATTCAGCCGCTGCCGCCGAGCCCGGATTCACCCGCTCCCGGGGCACCCGGTTTCCCGGACCCGCTAGCGGGGCATTCCCGCTCGCAGGAGGAAGGAATGCGACTATCGCGGCCACGGAGCGGGCGCGCGGGGAGGTGAGGGCGGCGAGCGTCGTGCTGCTCCCGTGTGTTCCGTCGAGTGTCGCCGTCGCCCGCGGCCGGATCGGCGCCGAACTGCGCCGGGCCGGGCTCTCCACTACCGCCATGGCCGACGCCGCCCTGGTCACGAGCGAACTGCTGAGTAACGCGATCCTGCACGCCCGGCCGCTGCCGGATGCCCGCATCCGGGTTTCCTGGATACTCTCCGCGACCGCCGTAGAGATCATCGTCAGCGACGGGGGCAGCGCGACCCGGCCCCGGGCCTCTCGTCCGTCCCTGTCTTCCATCGGCGGTCGCGGCCTGGGCATCGTGGAGCATCTGTGCTCTAGCTGGGGAGTGCGCGCGGACGAGCGGGGCACCACCGTATGGGCGGTCGTGCCTGCCTCGCGGGGCGGCAGTGCCGGACCGGGTGGTGGCGGTCCCGGCGCGAGAGCCGCGGCCGCGGGCCAGCCAATGGGCGGGCCGGCTGGCGCGGAGGGTGCCGTCAGGCGGATGAATCGCGCGGGCCGCGCCCTGGACAGTGCAGGCCGAAGCATGGACCACGCCAGCGGGAGCATGGACCACGCCAGCCGCAGCATGGACCACGCCAGCCGCAGCATGAATAGCGGCCTATACCGGCCAAAGAGGACGAAACATGCCACCGGCGGCCCGCTGCCCGGGCAGCGGTCATCGCACAATAAACACGTCTAGTGATCATTGACAAGGGACGCGTAATCAGCCACGGAAGTGGTGATACTCCCTCCGAGGGGTCATCCGTGCGCGGGGACGAGCGGGGGGAATTGTGAGCTACACCCACGGCGCGGACAGCGAGGCCGGGCCGCTGCGCACCGTACTCGTCCATCGTCCGGGGGCCGAGCTGAAACGGATCTCCCCGCGCAGCCGCGGCCGTCTCCTGCTCGACCGGCTGCCCTGGGTGGCCCGGGCCCAGCAGGAGCACGACGCCTTCACGCAGATCCTCCGGGACCACGGCGTTGAAGTGCTTTACGTCACCGAACTGCTGCAGGATGCGCTCGAGTATGCGCCGGCCCGTGACGCCGCGATCAGCGCGGCGCTCGATGACCGCAGGCTTGGTGACGAACTTCGCGCGGTTGTCCGCGAGCATCTCGAGGGCCTCGAGTCGGAGATGCTGGCCCAGGCGCTCATCGCCGGGATCAGTCCCGGCGAACTCAGTTCCGGCCACGGAGTGGTCTACCAGCTTCTCGACCGGCACGACTTCGTCCTGGACCCGCTGCCCAACCTGATGTTCACCAGGGATACGAGCGTGTGGATCGGAGACCGCGTCGCGGTGTCCAGCCTCGGTGCCCGTGACCGGGAGGCCCGGCTCCTCGCGGTGCTCTACGCGCATCACCCGAGGTTCGCCGGGACCAAGATGCTGTATGGCCCGGATCTGGAACCGGTCGCAGGCGGTGACATCGTGCTGCTGGCTCCAGGCGTGATCGCGGTGGGCGTCAGCGAGCACACCAGCCCGGCGGGAGTGGAGCGGCTCGCCCGGCACGCCTTCGCGGCCGGCCTGGCGCACACGGTGCTGGCGATGCCCATCCAGCGGACCCAGGCGGCCCACCTGGACATGATCTGCACCGTGATCGGCCCCGGTGTGATCGTGATGCATCCCGCACTCGCCTACACGCTGACCGTGCACAGCATCACGTCCCGTGGCGACCGGCTGCGGGTGTCGCGGCCCCAGCCGTTCCTGGCCGCCGCAGCCCAGGCCATGGGGATCGAGCGGCTCACCGTGATCGACACCGGGCTGGACCCGCTCACCGCCCCGCGCGGCCAGGCTGAGGGAGGCCAGTGGGACGACGGCGGCAACGCGCTGTCCCTCGGCCGCGGGCTGGCCATCTGCGATGAGCGGAGCGTGGAGACCAACGCCCGGCTGACCGAGGCCGGGATCCAGGTCATCCCGGTGCCCGCTAGCGAACTGGGCGGCGGCCGAGGCGGTCCGCGCTGCATGTCGTGCGCGGTGACCAGGGACCCCGCCGCGGAGCCGGCCTGGCCGGCTGAATCGAGGACGTCCGCGAGTCAGGTCACCCGTCCCGACCTGGCCCCGTTCCCGCGGCCCGCGCCTGCGGTGAGCAACCCTCACGGCCTGAGCGCCGAGACTCAGGAAGCCGGGACTAAGAAACTCGTCCGGGCCCAGTAATTCCCAGGCCCGGCCGGAGTCCCAGGCGCGTGGTCGTGACGATCACGCGGTCAGAGTCGGGGGCAGAGGACGCGCGGCGGGAGGCTGCGTGCTCAGGGGCCCGGCGGATCATGCGGACGGCGGGAGGTCCACAACCTCGGCGAGGATGCTGAACGTCGGGCACGGCCAGCGCCACATGCAACTCCGGCAGCGCCGGATGGGGCTGCTCGGATCGGTGGTGATGCCTCCCGCGTCGAGCGGCTGGTGCAGGTCGATCAGGCGTCCGGCGAGCTCGGTGAACTGCAGGATCTGCTCCCGGGCCTCGGCCAGGAAGGCCAGGTCTCCGGGAGTCATCCGGGCGTTCAGCGGGACCACGCCTTCGCGGTTGATCAGACGGCTGTAGTGCCGGCTGCTCTCCAGCCAGGACGATGCGGCCTGGGCGCGAGACCGCAGCCCTTCCATGTCGCCGCGGATCCGGGTCCGCTGCTGATCCACGTCAGGTGCCCAGGACGCCGGGCCGGAGTCCGGGTAGGCCGGCCCGGGGGCACCGGGCCTCGTGCCGGACACGGTCGGCAGCAGGTCCTCCGCGAGCGGCGCGGCCAGCGGCCCCGCGGCCGGCGGCGGGGTGGTGGTCAGCGGCCCCGAGGTCAGCGGCTCAGCGGGCAGGGGCTCAGCGGGCAGAGGCGCGGACAGCATGTCCGGCAGGGGCGCCGACAGCGGAATGGGTCCGGCCGCGTCCACGTTCGGGAGTGGTCGCAGGGTCGCTGTCTTCGGTTCTGGCTGCTCTGGCAAGGGGTACATCCCGGGGGCTCCGCCTCGCTGGTGCCGGCATCAGGTCGATTACCCTCCAGCTTGACGCAGAAATGCCCGGTCCGCCTGCGATTTAACCGTGTGCTCTCCGTAAGCATCTGGTCCTGGACGCACAGCGGCGGTAGGGTGCCGCTCGTGGAGCTAAAGGTATCGAGTCGCAGCGAGGGTGACCGCGTCGTAGTAGCCCTGTCCGGCGAAATCGACCTTTATACCGCTCCGCGGCTGCAGAGTCGGCTGGCCTCGGAGCTGAACGTGGGCCACCCGGTACGGCTCGTGGTCGACATGTCCGGGGTGGACTTCTGCGATTCCACCGGCATGAACGTGCTGCTGGCCGCGCAGCGGATGGCGCGCGAGCACGGCGGCAACGTCGAACTCAGCGGCCCGCGGCCCGCGGTGCGCAAGATCCTCCAGGTGACCGGGCTGGAGTCGGTGTTCACGGTGACCGGCGACGGGGCCCCGGTTCCTGGCCAGTAGGCCACAGACCGCCATTCTCAGGTCGCCGTTCCCAGGCCGGGTGACCACGCTCGGTTGCCGGCCGCCGTTCTCCCACTAGTATCGGCGCATGCCGCCGAGCGGTGACGTCGCCATCGTCATTCCAGCCAAGAATGAGTCCGACCGTATCCAGGCGACCGTGAAAGCGGCCGCCGGGCTGCCCGGCGCGGACATGCTCATCGTCGTGGACGACGGGTCCGCCGACGACACGGGTTTCGTTGCGGAGAATGCGGGAGCGATCGTCCTGCGGCACGCGCGCTCCCGCGGCAAGGGCGCGGCGCTGGAGACTGGCGCCGAGGCGGTCGGGCTGCTGGAGCGCAGCGAGGAGCGCGAGCTGCCCCGGCATCTGCTCTTTCTCGACGCTGACCTGGCCGAATCCGCGGCGCACGCGGCGCCCCTGGTGCAGCCGGTCCGCGACGGCCAGGCGGACATGACCAGCGCGGTGTTCAGTGAGCGGGTCCGGGCGGGCGGGCACGGTTTCGTGGTGGCGCTGTCCGGGTCGGGTATCCGCCGCGCCACCGGCTGGCTTCCGGCCCAGCCGCTCAACGGGCAGCGCTGCCTCACCCGGGCCGCGTTCGAGGCCGCCCGGCCGCTGGCCCCGGGCTGGGGCGTGGAAACGGGAATGACTATCGACCTGCTCCGCCTAGGCCTGCGGGTGACCGAGGTGGAGGTGCCGATGGCGCACCGGGTCACCGGTGGCGACTGGCACGCCCAGCTGCACCGCGCCCGGCAGTTCGCCGACGTGGCTTGGGCTCTGGCCGTCCGCGAGCGGGCCGTGCAGGCGAGGGTGGAGGCGGCCCGGCACGCGCTGCGGCGGTCCCGCGGCTAAGCAGTCTCCCGTGGCCCCAGTTCCGGCGCTGCCGCCCGCGCAGGTCAGGCGGATCGCTGGGTGGGATCCCCGGGCTCCTGGGCTGACTCCGGCTTCTGGGCTGACTCGGGCTCGATGCCGTGCCGCAACAGCAATCCCTGCAACCGGTTCACCTCGTCGCGCAGCCAGTCGAGTTCGCGGCCCAGGGTAGGGATGTCCACCCCGGCCGACCACTGCGCGATCAGGCCGTCCCGCTCGGCCAGCAATTCCTTCTCGCTCTCCCGCGCCGCCGCGGCCCGGGCGAGGTCCTTCGCGTCCACCGCCGCGTCTTTGGCCTGGCGGGCCAGCTCGATCCGGGTGTCGTAGTCCCGGATGCCAGGCGGGGTGATGACGTGGCTCGGCGCCTGCCGGTCCTGGCTCACCAGCCGGAGGACCTGGTCGCGCACCTTGGGGACGGTCAGGCCGAGCCGGTGCAGCACGTGCCAGCCAACCCCGTCTCCCTCGCGCACCAGGCCGAGCAGGATGTGCTCGGTGCCCACGTGCAGGTGACCGAGGTGGACGGCCTCCCGGACCGCCAGCTCCAGGACCTTTTTGCTCCGCGGGGTCAGCGGGATGTGCCCGGCCGCCTCGGCCCGGCCCTCGCCGATGATGTCGAGGACCTGCTCGCGCGCGGCCTCCGGGCTGATCCCCAGCACGTGCAGGGCCCGGCCCGCCACCCCGTCGCGGTCCCGGAGGAGCCCGAGCAGTAGGTGCTCGGTACCGATGAACCCGTGGTGCAGCGCCCGGGCTTCCTGCTGAGCCGAGATGATCACTTCGCGGGCCTGCGGGCTGAACCGGCGGAACATCAGGTCCCCCTTACGCCGGGGGTTGCGCCTCAGATTCGGCCGCCATCCATGCATCGGTGCCTCCTTGGCTGGTGACAGGGGAACGGCGGGTTCGCGGTAAGCAGAGATCCGGGGGGACAGCCAGGCGGCGAGGTCGGTGGCGGACCGCCGCCCGGCGGCCAGGCCGGCCACGACCGCCGCGGTGTCCCCGGCCGGCTCGAGATCGGCCTGCCAGCCGTTCAGCGCGAGGAACGTGACGGTCGCCAGCACCGCGGTCTGGTCGTTACCGCGGGGCAGCGGGCGGTGCCGGATGAGCGCGCTGAGCAGGGCGGCCGCACGCTCCGCCGGTTCAGTGCCGGCCGCTGGTGATTCGGCTTCGGCCAGGGCGGCCTCGGCGGCGCTGACGTCCAGCAGGTCGAGCACGGCGGGGGTGTCCTGCCCCAGGACCCGCCCGGCGATGACGACCAGGGCGCCCAGATCCATCGGCGTCATCACCGCTCGTCCCGCAGCATCTGGAGGATCCGCTGGTGCCGCGCGACGTTGTCCTCGAGCAGCCGGATGAACCGCTCGTCCCGCTGCCGCTCGTCCACCAGCGAGGTAATGGCCTCACGTACCACGTCGGACACCGACCGGCCTTCGACCTCGGCGACGGCCTCCAGGCGTTCGGCGAGTCCGGGCTCCAGCCGCAGGACCATGTTCTTGGTTTTCATCGGGCCGCCTCTCTGATATCCAGGCTCCGGCATCAGAATCCTGTGATATCTAGATATCACGATACCATGTGACTGCCGCTGGAACCAGGGCGCCGGGGCCGCTGATATCCTCACGCACTGTTACGAGCGGCCATCCAGCGAAGGCGACGTGATCGCACTGTCCCGCACCGACTCAGAGCCTGACCCCCCCGCCAAGCCCGTGCCGTACGCCTACCTGGGACCCGAGGGAACCTTCACCGAGGCGGCGCTGCTCGCCTTCGATCCCGGGGCCGCAGGTCACGCCAGGCCCTGCGTGAGCATCCAGGCCACCCTCGATGCGGTGCGCAGCGGCGCGGCCGAGCAGGGCATCGTGCCCATCGAGAACTCGGTCGAGGGCGCGGTCACCGCCACCCTCGACGAGCTGGCCACCGGCCACGACCTCGTCATCAGCGCGGAGGTCCCGCTGCCGGTGGCGTTCGCGCTGCTGGCCCGGCCCGGTACGCAGATCGGCGACGTCACCACGGTGGGCGGTCACCCGCAGGCCCAGGCCCAGTGCCGGCACTGGCTGGAGGAACATCTGCCGCACGCGGCCTGGCGGCCCGCCGCATCCAACGCCGAGGCGGCCCGCCAGGTCGCGGACGGGCAGCTCGATGCGGCCCTGGCCGGCGCGTTCGCGGCGGACACCTACGGCCTCGTGGTGCTGGTCCCCGACACTCACGATCACGCGAACGCGGTGACCCGTTTCGTCGTGGTCAACCAGCCGGGCCCGCTGCCCGCGGCGACCGGCTCGGACCGGACCTCGCTGGTGGCGTTCTTGCGGGAGGACCATCCCGGCGCCCTGATGGAGATCCTCACCGAGTTCGCGGTGCGCGGCATCAACCTGATCCGCATCGAGTCCCGGCCTACCGGCGACGGACTCGGCAAGTACTACTTCTCCATCGACTGCGAGGGCCACGTGGACGACGCCCGGGTCGGCGAGGCGCTGATGGGTCTGCGCCGGGTCTGCGCGGACGTCAGGTTCCTGGGCAGTTACCCGCGGCACGACGGCGGGCCCACCCACGTGCGCCGCGGCACCTCCGACGCGGAGTTCGCGCAGGCGGCCGCCTGGCTGTCGCGGCTGCGCTACGGCCGGGTCTGACCGGGCCCAGCGCCTCCCGGTGTCTGACCTGGCCCCGGCGCGCTTACAAGTAAGGGCCTGAGCCCCGTGCCGCCTGCTGCGGACCGGTGTCCTCGCTGGGCACCATGCCCGGCGGCAGGGCCCGGCGCATCTGCTCCAGCTGCGCCCGCGCGGCCATCTGCTGCGCGAAGAGCGTGGTCTGGATGCCGTGGAACAGGCCTTCCAGCCAGCCCACCAGCTGAGCCTGGGCCACCCTCAGCTCAGCCTCGCTCGGCACCGTGTCGTCGGCGAAGGGAAGAGACAGCCGCTCCAGCTCATCGACCAGCTCCGGCGCCAGCCCATCCTCGAGTTCCTTGATCGAGCTCTGGTGGATCTCGCGCAGCCTGGCCCGGCTCTTCTCGTCCAGGGGGGCGGCCCGGACCTCCTCCAGCAACTGCCGGATCATGCTCCCGATCCGCATGACCTTCGCGGGCTGCTCGACCATCTCCATGACCGGCCGCTCGCCGGTGTTCTCGCCCTCGCCGCCATCGGCGTCCACCGTGATGCCGTCCGGGCCCACCACCACAACTTTGGCGCCCTGGCCGGCCTCGGGGTTGCGTTCGCTCATGGTCCTAGTCTTGCCCCTCCCGCGTAGTGGCTGCGCCAGGGGGTGTGCACCCGGCCGGAATGTCCCGCGGATCCTCAGCCGAGCCCGATCCAGCTGACCAGCAAGAACTAGTTGGCCAGCAGGATCTTTCCGATATGCGTGCCGTCGTCGATCAGCCGGTGCGCCTGGGCCGCCTCGGCCATCGGCAGCACGGCGTGGATGACCGGGACCACCTTCCCGGCATTGATGAGGGGCCAGATGTGCTCCCGGGTGGCCGCCACCACCTCGGCCTTTTCCGGGCCGGTCCGGGTCCGCAGCGTGGCGGCGGCCATCGAGATCCGCTTCTGCATCATCAGCCCCAGGTCAATCTCGCCGCGGCTGCCACCTCGGGTGGCGATGATCGCCAGGCGTCCCCAGAGGGCCAGCGCGTCGAGGTTTCCGGCCAGGTACGGCCCGCCCATGATGTCGAGGATGACGTCCGCGCCCTGCCCGCCGGTGAACTTAAGCACGGCGGCGATGAAGTCGTCGTCCCGGTAGGAGATGGCCAGGTCGGCCCCGAGTTCCTGGCACCGGGCCAGCTTCTCCGCCGATCCGGCGGTGCAGGCCACCGTGCATCCCTCGGCCTTGGCGATCTGGATCGCGAACGTCCCGATACCGCCGGCCCCGCCGTGGACCAGGAACGTCTCGCCGGGCGCCAGCCGCGCCTGCTGGTACACGGTGCCCTGGATGGTGCACGTCGCCTCCGGCAGCGCAGCCGCGTCCACCAGGGATACTCCGTCCGGGATGGGCAGCAGCTGGCCCTGGGGCACGGCGACCTTTTCTGCGTACGCGCCGCCGCCCAGCAAGGCGCACGCCTCGTCGCCGACCTGCCAGCCGGTGACGTCCGGGCCCAGCCCGATGATCTCGCCGGAGCATTCCATGCCGGGGTAGGGCGGCGACCCTGGCGGCGGGGGGTAGAGGCCCTGGCGCTGCAGGACATCGGCGCGGTTCAGCCCGGCCGCCGCGATCTCCAACAGCACCTCACCCGGTCCGGGTACCGGATCGGGCACTTCCTCCAGGCGCAGGACCCCGGGTCCGCCGGGCTGGGTGATAACGACCGCTCGCATGACGCTTCTCCTGATTGCCGCAGCCCAGGCGGTGCTGCGGCGAGCTCGGTAGCTTAGGCTTCGATGAGGTGCACATCCGGTCCCTGCCGGCACGTCATTCTCCTATACCGATGAGAGCGGAGGGGAACGACCATGGCTGATCAGGACCTGGACCGCAGCGAGGCGGCAGGGAGGGGTAAGGCTCGCGTCCCCGGGCCTCGCCAGAACCAGCCGCCACGGGTGCGCGGCCAGCAGCCACCGTCCGGGACCCGCGACAGCTCAAACCCCGAGGTCCCCGACCCGCAACCCGACCTGCCGGATGCCTTCGCGCCCGGGCTGGCTCTGAGCGCGGATGGCGACCCCGCGCGCGGCGGTGCGGGCCCGGAACCAGGCGATGCCGGGGATCCTTACGGGCCGCCCGATGACCTTGACACCGCTGAGGCTTACGGCCCGGCGGAGGAGGATGGCACCGCTGATCCTTACGACCCCGGCAGCTATGGCCTTGGTGCGCTCGGCCTGGTGGGCGACGACTCTGACCCCGGCGATGGATACCGGCCCTCCGACAACCACGAGGAGCTGGGCCAGGACCCGTCCCTGTCGCTGATCCAGAACTCCGGCCGGCCCCCCGGTCAGTTCGGGGCATCAGCGCCACTCGCGCCCCAGCCTGGACCGCCACCGGCACCTGCACCTTCGCGAACGGTCACGGCCGACAGCCTCACCACCGACCTGCTCTTGCCCGGGAGGCACAAGGCTCCGGCCGGCGGCTGGCGCCGCGCAGTCTTCAACGTGACCGGCGGCCTGGTCCGCCCGCCCGAGTCCGCGGCGCAGCGGCGCCGCCAGGAACTGGTCGCCCGGGCCCGCACCCCGGTCACCGGCGGGCATCACCGGGTCGCGGTAATGAGCCTGAAGGGCGGCGTCGGCAAGACCACGACCACGGTCGGCCTGGGCGCCATGCTGGCCTCGCTGCGCGGGGACCGGGTCATCGCGGTGGACGCCAACCCCGACCGGGGCACCCTGTCCGACAAGCTCCGGCTGGAGACCGCCGCCACCGTCCGCGACCTGCTGAACGAGCAGTACCAGATCCAGCGGTACACAGACGTCCGGGCCTACACCACGCAGGCGGGGAGCCGGCTGGAGGTGCTCGCCTCCGATCGCGATCCCACCGTGTCGGTGGCGTTCAGCGAGCAGGACTACTGCGACGTGTGTCAGGTGCTGGAGCACTACTACTCGATCTGCCTCACCGATTGCGGGACCGGCTTGCTGCACTCGGCCATGACCGGAGTGCTGCGCCTGGCCGACCAGATCGTCGTGGTCAGCTCGCCGTCGGTAGACGGGGCGCGGAGCGCGAGCGCCACGCTGGACTGGCTCCAGGCCCACGGCCACGGAGACCTGGTCCGGGACGCGGTGGTAGTGCTCGCCGTGATCCGCCCGCGGACCAGGAGCGGGGTCGACCTGGACCGCCTGGAGCAGCACTTCGCCGCGCGCTGCCGGGCCGTGGTCAGGGTCCCGTACGACGCGCACCTGGACGAGGGCGCTGAGGTGGAGCTGTCCCGGCTGAACCGGGCCACGATCGACGCCTACCTGACGCTGGCCGCGGAGGTCGGCGACGCCTTCGCCAGATAACCGAGCGCCGCGTCACCTCGCGCTGGCCGGCCGGGCTAACCGCCGCGCCGGTGACCGCTGATTCGCCGCAACGAAAACCGCC
>DASQRM010000076.1:0-9952 GCA_035642895.1 Streptosporangiaceae bacterium
TGGATCATCACGGCGACCGTGCTCGGGTCGAGCATGGCCATGCTCGATGCCACGGCGGTTAACGTGGCCCTGCCGACTATCGGCAACGAACTGCACACTTCCCTGGCCGGCCTGCAGTGGGTCGTGACCTCGTACACGCTCACCCTGGCCGGGCTGATCCTGCTGGGCGGGGCGCTCGGCGACCGGTTCGGCCGCCGGCGCGTGTTCCTCATCGGCGTGACGTGGTTCGCGCTCTCGTCCGCGCTGTGCGGCCTGGCCCCCAACATCGGGGTGCTGATCGCGGCGCGGGCGTTGCAGGGCATCGGCGGGGCGTTGCTCACCCCGGGCTCGCTGGCCATCATCCAGTCCACGTTCGCGCCGGATGACCGGCCGCGGGCCATCGGCGCCTGGTCCGGGCTGGGCGGTGTGGCCGGCGCGATCGGTCCGTTCCTCGGCGGCTGGATCGTGGGCTCGATCGGCTGGCGCTGGATCTTCCTGATCAACCTGCCGCTCGCCGTAGCCGTGCTGGCCGTGACCAGCCGGCACGTCCCGGAGAGCCGCGACCCCACCGCGCAGGGCCGTTTCGACATCGCCGGCGCGGTGCTCGCCGCGCTGGCGCTGGCCGGCATCACCGACGGCCTCATCGAGGCGCCCTCGGGGTCCCTGCTCGAGTCCGTGGTGCCGGCCCTGGCGGGCGTGGCCGCCGGGGCCGCGTTCGTCGTCCTGGAACGGCGACGTGGCCGACATCCCGAGCGGATCCCGCCGATGCTGCCCCTGGGAATCTTCAAGTCCCGTCAGTTCACCGCCATCAACCTGATCACGTTCGTCGTGTACGGGGCGATGGGCGCGGTGTTCTTCCTGCTCGTGCTCGACCTCCAGGTGGTCGCGGGCTTCACGCCGCTGCAGGCCGGGATCTCGTTGCTGCCCTCCACGGTGGCCCTGCTGCTGCTGTCGTCGCGGGCGGGGGCGCTGGCCCAGCGGTTCGGGCCGCGCTGGCTGATGACCGGCGGGCTGCTGCTGGCGGCGGCCGGGCTGGCGCTGCTGATCCGGATTGGGCCGCATACGTCGTACGTGACCGACGTGCTGCCTGCCGTGCTGCTGTTCGGGATCGGCCTGTCCATGACCGTGGCCCCGCTCACCGCCACCGTGCTGGCCAGCGCGGATGAGCGGCACGCGGGGGTGGCGAGCGGGGTCAACAACGCCACGGCCCGGGCGGCGGGGCTGCTGGCCGTGGCGGGCCTGCCGGCCGCGGTCGGGCTCAGCGGCGCCGCGCTGCACACGATCCCGTCGCTGAACCGCGGGTTCCACGAGGCCATGCTCATCTGCTCGGCCCTGCTGGTCCTGGCCGCGGCGGGATCGGCGATCCTGGTCGACAACAACGTGCTCCGCTCCCCATCCGGGGAGCACTTGCCCGAGCCGGAGTGCCTGACGAATTGCGCGGTCGGTGCCCCGCCGTTGGAGCCGGGGCCCCGCGTGCGCACCGTGCCACCCGCCGACTCCCACTAAGCTGCTAGGCCACTGGGCTTCTAACCACGGCGCTTCTAACCACAGGCTTCTAACCACAGGCTTCTCACCACGGAGCTTCTAACCACGGGGCTTCTCACCCCGGCATTTAATCGCTGGCCTTCCACACGGAGAGTTTCCCGCGCATGCACTGGTCACAGATGTTCATTCCCACCCTGCGGGAGGATCCGGCGGACGCGGGCGCGCCGAGTCACCGGCTGCTGCTGCGTGGCGGCTACATCCGCCAGCTGATAGCCGGGCACTATTCGCTGCTGCCGCTGGCCGTGCGGGTCCGGTCCAAGGTCATCGAGATCATCCGGCAGGAGATGAACCAGATCGGCGCGCAGGAGGTGCTGCTGCCCGACATGCACCCGGCTGAGATCTGGGAGCGGAGCGGGCGCTGGGAAATCATGGGCGAGGAGATGTTCCGGCTCACCGACCGGAAGGGCGCCAGGCTCGCGCTGGCCATGACGCATGAGGAGATCTTCGCGGTCCTGGCCACCGAGCTGAACTCGCACAAGCAGCTGCCGCAGGCCTGGTACCAGTTCCAGACGAAGTTCCGGGACGAGCCGCGGCCCCGGGCCGGGCTGATCCGTACCCGCGAGTTCACCATGAAGGACTCCTACAGCTTCGACCTGGACCGGGTCGGGCTGGACGCCGCGTTCGACCGGCACTACGACGCCTACCGGCGCATCTTCGAGCGGCTCGGGATTCCGGCCATCCCGGTCGAAGCCTCCAGCGGAACCATGGGCGGCAGCGACTCCACCGAGTTCATGTGCCCCTCGTCCTCCGGCGAGGACCTGGTCGTGTACTGCCCGGCCTGCCACTACGCCGCCAACATCGAGAAGGCCATGTCACGGCTGGCCGACGTAGCCGACGGCCCCGGGCTGGACAGCCCGGAGCGGTTCGATACGCCGGGCGTGCGGACCATCGAAGACCTGGCCACCGGGTATGACGCACCCGCGACGCGGCAGATCAAGACGCTCGTCTACGTGCTGGACGGCCAGCTCACGCTGGTGCTGCTGCGCGGCGACCACGCGCTGAACGAGCAGAAGCTGATCGACGCCACCGGGGCGACCACGGTCCGCCCGGCCCAGCCGGACGAGATCAGGGGGGCACTCGGCGCACTGCCGGGCAGCCTCGGCGCGGTCGGGGTCGGTGGGCTGCCGATCATCGCGGACCGCGCCCTGGACGGGCGCCGGGACATGGTCACCGGGGCCAACGTGGACGACATGCACCTGCGCGGCGTGGAGGTGGCCCGGGACATCGCCGTTGGCCAGTGGGCCGACCTGCGCGAGGTCACCGCGGGCGAGGCCTGCCCCCAGTGCGGGGAACCGCTGGAGCTCATCGAGGCCATCGAGGTCGGGCACATTTTCAAACTCGGGGACCGTTACTCCAAGGTCTTCGGTGCGACCGTGCTCGGCCCGGATGGCAAGGCCGTCCCGCTGATCATGGGGAGCTACGGGATCGGGGTGGAGCGGGCGATGGCCGCCATCGTCGAACGCCATCACGACGAGCGCGGCATCGTCTGGCCGCTGGCCGTGGCGCCGTTCGCCGTCGTGGTGACCGTCGCCCAGTCCGAGGACGCCGAGGTGGCCAAGGCCGGTGCGGCCCTGTATGACCAGCTGGCCTCGGCCGGGTTCGAGGTGATCATCGACGACCGGGCCGAGCGCGCCGGGGTGAAGTTCCGCGACGCGGAACTCACCGGCATCCCGTACCGGGTCACCGTGGGCAAGCGGGGGCTGGCCGAGGGCACGGTCGAGCTGACCGAGCGGGCTAGTGGTGAGACTCGGAAGGTCGCGCCGGACGAGGTGGCCGCTCAGCTGGGCGCGCTGACCGGGAGGAGTTGAGCGCCCGGGCCTCCGCGCGGCGGTTACGGGTAGCCACCAGGCTGATCACCGTGACCACGGCCAGCACGCCGCCGATGACGCCCAGGGAAATCCCCGTACCGATGTGCGGCACCGGCACAGGGCCGATGTGGTGCACCCCGGAGTCGGAGAGGGCCTCGGCGATCAGTTTCAGCCCGATGAACCCGAGGATGGCCGACAGTCCCGCGCTGAGGTACACCAGCCGGTCCAGCAGGCCGCCGATCAGGAAGTACAGGTGCCGCAGGCCGAGCAGCGCGAACACGTTCGCAGCCAGCACCAGGTAGGGATCACGGGTCAGGCCGAACACGGCCGGGATGGAGTCCATCGCGAATACCACGTCGGCGCCGGCGATCGCGCCGATCAGGACCAGCATGGGGCCGTTGCGGTGTCGCATGAGGCGGCTGGTCAGCCCGAGGCGCAGGAATTTCGGTCGCGGTAGCTTGGGCCCGGGGGCCGCCGGGTCTGGGGGCCCGCCCCGGCCCGTAGCCAGCCGCACCGCCGTGACTAGCAGGATCGCGCCGAAGATGTACAGCACCCAGTCGAAGCGGTTCAGGGCCGTCGCACCCGCGGCGATGAACACGGCCCGCAGCACCAGGGCGAGGCCGATCCCGGCCAGCAGGACCCGGCTCCGCAGCTGGGGCGCCACCCCGGACCGGCCGATCAGCAGGACGAACACGAACAGGTTGTCCAGCGACAGGCTGTACTCGGTCAGCCAGCCCGCATAGAACTGGCTCGAGGCCTTCGCCCCGACGGCCGCGGCGAGAGCCAGGCCGAACAGAGCGCCCAGCGCGACGACCACTGCGGTGCACAACGCCGCCTCGCGCAGCCCGGGCTCGCGGCCACGGCTGCGCGAGGCGAGGAACACGTCCGCCGCGACGACCGCGAGGACAACCACGATCGTGACGCCCCATAGCCACAGCGGGATATGGAAGGCGTCATGTATCACGGGGCGGCTCCTGTGGTCGTCAGCGTGAACCTGCCCCCGCTCCGGCGGTGGACGCGCGCAGGACGCCGAACTGGGCAGCCCGGGCGAAGTCGGCGGGCGTCAGCAGGCCGGCGAGTTCGCCGCTCGGGCCCAGCACCAGGGCGTAACCCGCGGTGTGCAGGACGGCCGGGCCGGCCCGGCGCCGCTGCCCGCCATCACCGATCAGCCGGGCCCGCAGAACGGTCAGCGGCTCATCCAGCGTGGTAAAGGCCAGGTAGGCCGCGGGGGTGGCGACCTGGGACAGCCGGGTGACGTCACGGCGGTCGGCCGGCACGGTCAGCAGCTGGCTCAGCGTCACCAGGCCGGACAGCTGGCCATCGAAGTCGCGCACCGGGTACGCGGTCGCAGCGGTGTGGGCCGGTCCCTCGCCGCCCTCATCCTCGAGGAAGGCCCCGACCATCTGCCAGCCGCGGGCGGTGGGAGCGAGCCCGCCATCCGGCGGCAGGATGTCGCGGACCCGGACCCCGGCCAGCGCGGCCGAGGTGCGCACCTGGCTGGCCTCAGCCCGGGAGGCCCCGACCATCAGCAGGCCCAAGAGCCCGAGCCAGAGGCCGGTCAGATGACCGAGCGCGAGCGCGGTCACCCCGGCGGCGGTGAGGATCGCCCCGCTGACCTGGCCGAAACGGGCCGCGATAAGTCCGGCGCGGATAGGATCGCCCGAGCGCGCCCACGCGAGCGCTCGGACGATCCGCCCGCCATCCAGCCCCGCCCCCGGCACGAGGTTGGCCACGGCCAGCAGGCCGTTGATCCAGGCGGCGGCCGCGGCCACGGCTACGGGCAGCAGGCCGGCGCCGAGCGTGGACAGGGTGACCGCTGCGGCCGCGGCGAGCACGCACAGCACCAGGCTGGTCAGGGGCCCGGCCGCGGCGACCCGCCACTGAGCGCGAGGACTGGGCAACTCCAGCTCACTGGCCGATCCTGGCCGGTACGCCCGGCCGTGCCGCAGCCCGCCGAAGAACCCGACGGTGGCCGGCACCCGGAGGCCGTAGCGGCGGGCCATGATCGAGTGGGCCAGCTCGTGCGCCACCATGCTGCCCAGGAGCACGATGACCACGCCGGCGGCGGCGGCGAGGTAGCCGGCCACCGACCGGCCAGGATCGAGTTCAGGCAGGGTGAGCGCACCGAATCCGGCGGCCAGCACACCAAGCAGGGCGGCCCCGGGAGTGAAGTTGACCGGTATTCCGGCGATGCGGAAGCCGCCCTGGCCACGGGGATCCGCCGAGGATCCGGCCGGCCCGGGATCTCCGGGCTGGCGGGCGGGGGGACCAGCGGGCGTGCCCATGGGCGGGCCCGCGGGCGGACGGGTCATGGTCACTGCGGTCTCCTCGTGGCGCTGGCGTCCTCTTACCAGCCACCTCTCACTACTATCCATTGCCGGAGACGCGTCGTCATCGGACGTATCCGGCTAACATTACCCCCATGAACTTGCCGACTACCGGCAACATTTCCGATGCGGTGGTCGATTTGGCTGCGATCGCCCAGGCGGCGAGCCGGGAGGCGGGCGGGGTCCCGGCGGACTTGCTCGCCGACTACCTTCCTGCCGCCGCCGACGCGGCCCGCACCGGCCGCCGCCTGGTCGCCGCCGAGCTCGCCCAGTACGGCAGGTCGGGGGAGCGGGCCGCGGAGAGCGGCGTGGCCCTGCGCGGCCTGGTGGATCTCTACCTGTCGGCGACCTGGCGGCTGTGGCGCGAACTGCCCGGCCTGACCGATCTGCGGGCGGCCGGGCTCGGCGTGCTGCGGGCCGCCGACGACGCGGTAGCGGCCGCGGCCGAGGGCTTCGAACGTGCCCACCTGTCGATAGCCCGCCGCGAGGAAGCGGAACGCCTGGAGTTCGTCGATGACCTGCTCTCCGGCCGCGACGCCGCCGATCTGCTCGTGCGCGGCGAGCGCCTCGGGCTGCGGCTGGCCGGGCCGCACCTGGTCGTGCTGGCGGAGTACGCGGCCGGGGTCCGGGCCACCAGGCCGCTGGGCCAGGAGATCGACCGGCTGGTCGCCGAGGCCGCCGCGCCGTCACCATCGCTGACGATCAGCCGGGGCGGCCGCCTCGTCGCGGTGATCGGGGTGAGCGACGGTGCGGAGGCCAGCCGGGTGGCGGTGGCGCTGGCCCGGGTCCTGGCCCGGGGCCACCCGGACGTGCTCCCGGACGATCCGCGGCCGTGGCGGGTCGCGTTCGGGCGCGCCTATCCGGGGCCGGCCGGCGTGCGCCGGTCCTACGACGAGGCCGGTGACGCGCTGGACGTGGCGGCGCGCCTCGGCATGCCGAACTCCGTGGTGGATGCCTCGGACCTGCTCGTCTACCAGGTCATCCTGCGCGACCGGACGGCCATCACCGACCTCGTCGGCGCGCTCCTCACCCCGCTGCAGCGGGCGCGCGGCGGCGCCGGGCCATTGCTGGCCACGCTGCAGGAGTACTACGAGTGTGGCGGGGTGGCGGCTGAGGCCGCCCGGCGGCTGCACCTGTCCGTCCGTGCGGTGACCTACCGGCTGGCCCGGGTCAAGGAACTCACCGGCCGGGACCCGGCCGACCCGGCGCAGGGACTGGCGCTGCGGGTGGCGGTCATTGGCGCGCGGATGCTCGACTGGCCCGCCGTGCAGCTTGACACCTGAGCCCCGGCCCGGGCCCCGGAGAGCGTAACCTCCGGGGCCGGACCTGAAGTGCCACACCGTCCAGGCCGCGTAGCACGGTGTTCAAAGCATTCGCTGTTCGGGGCTCTGGGCCGGAACGCAGGCGAGCCCGCCGCCATGGATGGCTGCGGGCTCGTTCGCTGCGGCGGAGTTAGCTCTGCTGCTCCGCGTCCTCGTGCTCGTGCTCGTGGTCATGCTCGTGCTCGTGGTCATGCCCGTGGTCATGCCCGTGGTCCGCCTGGTCCTGGGCGATGCTCGCGCGCACCTCGTCCATGTCGAGCTCGCGCGCCTTGGTGATCAGCTCCTCCAGCGCCGGCTCGGGCAGTGCACCCGGCTGGGCGTAGAGAACGATGTTGTCCCTGATCACCATCAGCGTGGGGATGGACGAAATGCTGAACTGCTGGGCCAGCTCGGTCTCAGCGTCCGTGTCCACCTTGCCGAACACGGCGTCCGAATGCTTCTCCGACGACCGGTCGAAGACCGGCGCGAACGTACGGCACGGGCCGCACCAGGAAGCCCAGAAGTCCACCAGAACCATGTCCGCGCCGCCCACGACGGACTCAAAGTTCTGGCCCGTCAGTTCGACCGTAGCCATGGAGTGTCTCCTCGTCTCGATGGGTATTCGCTGCTGGAATACCCTGCAGGGTATGTAAACCAGGCGGACCCGGGTCTAATTCCCAGACGCGGCTGGTGCACGTCCCTCCGCCGTAGTAGCCAACTTAGGCCCCGGGTTATGCCCGATGGGCCAGGTCAATCTGACGGTCAGGCGTTGAGGTAGGTCAGGACGGCCAGCACGCGGCGGTTGCCGTCGTCGGCGGGATACAGGCCCAGCTTGGTGAAAATGTTACTGATGTGCTTGTTGACCGCTTTCTCGGTGACCACCAGCCGGGTGGCGATGCCCGCGTTGGTGCATCCCTCCGCCATCAGGGCGAGCACCTCGCGTTCCCTCGGCGTGAGGCGCCCCAGCACCTCGTCCCGGGCGTGCCGGGCCAGCAACTGCGAGATGACGTCGGGATCCATGGCGGTGCCGCCGCCCGCGACGGTCCGCACGGCCTCGATGAACCGCCGCACATCGCTGACCCGGTCCTTGAGCAGATAGCCGAGGCCACCTCGCCCCGAGGACAGCAGTTCCCGGGCGTAGAGCGGTTCGACGTGCTGGGACAGGACGAGCACGGGCAGGCCGGGCACCTGAGCGCGGGCCTCGATCGCCGCCTTCAGGCCCTCGTCGGTGAAGCTCGGCGGGAGGCGGACGTCCACCACGGCCACGTCGGGGCGGTGCGTAACCAGCGCGCGCAGTAGCCCGGGCCCGTTGTCCACCGCCGCCACGACGTCCATGTCGTACGCGGTGAGCAGCCGGATCAGCCCGTCCCGCAGGAGGGTCAGGTCCTCGCCAAGGACAACTCGCACGGCAGCTCCATGGTGACGAGGGTCGGCCCGCCGACCGGGCTGGTCACGGCGATCACGCCGTCGAAGGCGGCCAGCCGCCGCTCGACGCCGCGGAGCCCGCCACCGGGTCCCGGCGCGGCACCGCCGGTGCCGTTGTCGCCGACGATCGCCACCAGCCTGCCGGAATCGTACTCAAGCTGGACCCAGGCCCGGTTCGCGCCGCTGTGCTTGATCACGTTGGCGAGGGCCTCGGCGATCGCGAAATAGAGCGCCGACTCCACCGGGGCGGACGCCCGGCCGGCCAGGTCGATATGCAGGTCCACCGGCAGGGGCAGACTCAGTGCGAGCGCCCGCACCGCCCCGTCGAGGCCGCGTTCGGCCAGCACTGGCGGGTGGATGCCGCGGACGAGGGTGCGCAACTCAACCAGGGCCTGCCCGCTCGAGGTACGCGCCTCAGCGAGCAGGGACAGCGCCAGGTCGGGATTGTCGCGGAGCACCTGCTCAGCGAATCCGATGTTCATGCCCAGGGAGACCAGCCGGGCCTGGGCCCCGTCGTGCAGGTCACGCTCGATCCGGCGCAGTTCGGCCGCGGAGGCGTCCACCGCCTGGGAGCGGGACTCGGCCAGCTGGCCCACCTGCGCGGCCATCGCCTCCCGGGTCGGGGCCAGCAGTGACGCGGCGGCCTGGGCGTGGGCCTTCAGCAACCGGGGTCCCAGCAGGACGCCGAGCGGCAGCATGCTCAGGAAGAACACCTGTCCCCAGAAACCCGGCGGGGCCGTATTCCACCACCCGAACAGCAGGGTCCCGCCATCGGCCACCAACGTCCATGTGCCCGCGACGACCAGGAAGGCGGGCAGCAGCCCCAGCACCACCCCGGCCGGCAGGTTGACCAGCAGCCAGAGCAGGTCGCGCCAGGTCGCGGGATCGGTCAGCAGCCACTTGCAGCGCTGCAGCCGGCCGATCAGCCCGTTGGTGAGCTCAACCGGCCGGGGCCGGTACGGCGCCGCGATCGACACCCGCGACCATTCCCGCGCCCAGCGGCGCTGCCCCCTGGCCAGCCCCCGCACGGCCAGCAGGCTTTTCGGCGCCAGCAGGATCCCGATCCCCGCGGCCAGGCTGAGGAGGGAGATCAGGGAGGCGATGAACAGCGGGACTCCCGCCACCGCGACTATCGCCTGGACGATCCCGCGCACGCAGGTCTGCAGGGTCCGCTGGGCAAGCCGGCCGAAGACGCTCCTGCCCTCATCCATCCCTACCTCCCGCTCCGGATCGGTCCCAGCGCTTCCAATGATGCGGATCGGCGGCCGATATCTCGGTGGTGCTAACTCCACTTTCTGCAGACCCGCGCCCCGCCCGGTCCTCGCCCGCGGCTCAGCGCCCCGGGGCGTCCTGGGCACCCCGGCGGCTGGGCACGACATCCGTGCCGTCGGCGTCGATCCACTTGGCCGGGGCCCGCGGCGGCGCCGACCAGCCGTCCATGGCAGCCAGCAACCCCGCCGCCGACGGCCGGGCCAGGATCATGCTCCGGTGATCCGGGCGGACGAAGCGCTCGGCCGTGGCGTGATCCAGGAACCCCAGCAAACCGTCGTAGTAGCCCATCAGGTTC
>DASQRM010000077.1:0-8245 GCA_035642895.1 Streptosporangiaceae bacterium
ACCAGCAGTCCGAGCAGCCCCGCCATGATGGCCAGCACGTCCAGGTGCCCGGCCGCGACGAGGGCCCACAGCAGCAGGGGGTTGACGGTCCAGAGCAGGTGGGCGCGCAGCCGCTGGGCCGGGTTGTGGCGCAGCAGCCGATCCAGGACCACGGCGACGACCGCGAACGCGGCCGAGTCCCATAGCTTGAGCCAGAACGTGATCCGGGCGGCGGAGGCGCCGCCGAGCTTGGCCGCCAGGAACTGCTCCATAGTGGCCAGCGGCCCGTAGACGCTGACGTAGTGATCCCAGACCCGGGGCACGGAGTGGGCGAAGGCATTGTGCAGGTGCCGCAGGTACGCCGGGGTGGTCACGTACGGGCTATGGCCCAGGGCCACGAGCCGGCCGTAGGTCGCGTAGTCCAGCGCGTCCGTGGAACCAGTCGGCGGCAGCACGGTCAGCACCGCCACGGTGATCAGGCCCGCGACGAGGAGTATCCGCGCGCTCAGCCGGGCTCCACGGTGGATGGCCAGCAGGCCGGCCACCACACCGCCGGTGCCGAGCAGTGCGGCCAGCCAGAGCGCGTAGGTGACCAGGTCCGCGGACACGTGCCGGATCGGGATCTCCCCGGGTGGCCCGGCTGCCGGCATCACCAGGGGTGGCAGCATCCAGCCGCCGCGCACCAGGGATACGCCGATCATGATCAGGATCGCGATGCCGATCCCGGCCGCGGCCACCACGGTGAGACCGCGGCCGCGGCCCGCCTGATGGGATTGACGGGTAATCAGATCCCGGCCAGCGGACTCATGGCGGCTGTGGCCGCGGCCGGCCGGCTCGCGCTCTGCCGGGGCATGCTCCAGGGCAGGAATTTCCCCCGTGGCACTGGTGTCGCTGCTCATTGTCCCCTGGCGGTCGGTCGCGGCTGATCG
Source organism: Streptosporangiaceae bacterium (assembly GCA_035642895.1). Classification (GTDB taxonomy): domain Bacteria; phylum Actinomycetota; class Actinomycetes; order Streptosporangiales; family Streptosporangiaceae; genus RYN-230. The sequence goes on from DASQRM010000077.1 coordinate 909, forward strand.
GTCGAGTGCCAGGCGCAGACGACGGCCGGCAAGGGCCGAGAATAGCCGGAACTTCCGCGTTAATGGGACAAAAAAGATTCCCGGGTAGCCACTAAATTGTTCTGTATCAGCAGTAATTGACGTATGAGGGACAAGAACGTGCCGATGACTGAACTTCTGCTTTCGCATTACCTTTAGCGCAGGGTGCGCGAAGGGTGTGCGTTCGCGGCTGACCAATGAGGTGACGGGGATCGGCGTGATCCATGAGGCAGGAGTCAGCGGCGGACCGCGCCGGTGACCAGCCACTGGGAGGACCTGGCCCGCAGCGTGAGCGTGACGAACCGGGCCGCCAGCCACAAACTGATCGCCAGCCACAGCGCGACCAGGCCCGCGTGCTGCGCGATGACCAGCGCCGCGCCGGCCGCGAACACGCCCGCCGCCACCACCCCGGCCAGCGCCAGGTAGTCCTGGTCTCCGGCGCCGATCAGGACGCCATCGAGCACGAACACAACCCCGGCCACCGGCTGCTGCGCGGCCGCGATCAGCAGCACCGCAGGCAGCAGTCGCCGGACGTCCGGCGCGGCCGAGAAGAGGCTGGGCAGCAGCGGGATGGCCGCGATCAGCAAGATCCCGAACACGACCCCGTAGACCGCGCCCCAGCCGATCATGCGGTTGGTGGCCGACCGGGCCCCAGCCACGTCCCCGGCGCCGAGGTACCGGCCCGTGATGGCCTGGCCCGCGATCGCGATGGCGTCGAGCGCGAAGGCCAGCAGGGTCCAGGCCCGGAAGGCGATCTGGTGCGCGGCGATGGCCGCGTTCCCCTGCCGGGCGGCGATCGCCGTGACCACGATCAGCACCGCCTGCAGGGCCAGCGTGCGCACCACGAGCGACACCCCGGTGATGGCGGCGGCCCGCAGGCCGGAGAGATCGGGGCCGAGCGTCACCCCGGCCCGCCGGGCTCCCCGGGCGACCATGGCCAGGTACGCGGCGGCCGCCGCGGTCTGCGCGCCCACCGTTCCCCAGGCCGAGCCGGCGATACCCCAGTGCACGCCGAGCACCAGGAATGCGTTCAATCCCACGTTGACCACGTTGGCCGCGACCGCGACGGTCAGCGGTGTCCGGGTGTCCTGCAACCCGCGCAGCACCCCGGTCCCGGCCAGCACCACGAGCATGGACGGCGCGCCCAGCAGGCTGATGCGCAGGTACGTGGCGGCCTGGCCGCTCACGCCAGGAGAGCCGCCGAACGCGTGCACGATCTGCGGCGCCAGCGGCCATCCGATGGCCAGGACGAGGGCTCCGATGAGGCCGGCCAGCCAGAGGCCGTCGATGCCCTGGCGGATGGCGGCTTCACGGTGACCCGCGCCAAGCTGCCGCGCCACCGCGGCAGTGGTGCCGTACGCCAGGAAGATCGAGATGCCGACCAGGGCGGTGAGAGCCTGGCTGGCCACGCCGAGGCCACCGAGGGGCGCGGTACCGAGCCGCCCGACGATCACCGAGTCCGCGAACAGGAATAGTGGCTCCGCGACCAGCGCCCCGAACGCCGGGACGGCCAGCCGCAGTATCTCCGCATCATGCGGGTTCCCCGGTGCAGGCAGGAGCCGCCGTCGGCGACGCAGGCCAGCTGAAGGGCCGGGGGCGGGGCTGGGAGTGAGGCCGGGCCCCGAGGGGGAGGGCTCACGGGAGGGCCGAGCCGGGGAGGGCCGAGCCGGGGAGGGCATGGCCTGCATGCTATTTGCGACAATTGTCTACTTGCAAACCTATTGCAGATACCCCTCCCGGGGGCCCGCGCGAGCAGCCGATTGGCGCCGAAGCGAGGACCGGGCGTAAGACCGCGCGAAGCCGGATGGGAGCCGGGCACGGGCGGCACCGGGCCACCCGCGCATCGCCACCGCCCGCAGCAGCCGGCCCGCCCAGCATAAACATCGCCGCTGGCCAGCCCTCGCGCCCGGCCAGAAAGCGCGGAAACGGATGCGGATCGTATTCTGGATTCCCGGGCAGCCAGGTGAGACGGCGCCCGTTTATTATCGGGCCGGGCGCATCCACGGGGATCTGCGGCAGGCATTAACTATTTGGCCGCCCAGTCCGGATTCGACATAAGCGGAAAGCCATTCTGCCCGGAAGGGTGAAACGCCCGGGAAGGGTGCAGGCCCGCGGGAAGGGTGCAGGCCCGGGGGCGGACTCAGGCGACCGCGCCGTACGCGGCCGCCTGCAGCGCCTCGTGCACGGGCGGCGGCTGCCCGCTGTCGAACATCCGCTGGGTCAGCACGATGACGGTGAGGTCCCGGACCGGATCCGCCAGCCAGGTGGTGCCGAAGCCGCCCGCCCAGCCGAACGCGCCAGCCCGGGCCCCGGCGGTGACCACCGAGGTGCAGAAGCCCCAGCTGATCTCGTCGAAGAAGCCCGGGCCGAGGCCACCGCGGGCCTTCTGGGCCGGGGTGAGCTGGTCCCGGGTCATCTCGGCGACCGCGGCCGCAGGCAGTACCGGGTCCCCGCCGCGCAGCAGCATCCGGGTGAACGCGAGCAGGTCGTCGGCGGTGGAGACCAGGCCCGAGGCCCCGTCGCAGAACGCCTGCGGCCCGCTCCACATGCCCTCCGGCTTGTCCCAGACCTCCAGCCCGCCGCCGGGAGCGGACCGGAACGCGGACGCGAGCCGCCCGGTGTGCGGCGTCCAGAACGCCGTGTCGGGCATGCCCAGCGGCTCGAAGAGGCGGGTCCGGAGCACGTCCGCGAACGGCTGGCCCGCCGCGCGCTCGAGGAGCACCCCCAGGACCGACGCCCCGGTGTTGTAGAGCCAGCGCTCACCGGGCTGGGCCAGCAGCGGCAGCGAGCCGAGGCCCGCGATCCAGAGGTCCGGGCCGGGCTGCTCGGCCGGGTCCGGCGGGCTGAGCGTGGCCAGGTGCAGCGCGCTGGACTGCGCGACCACCGGCCACGGCTGCTCCGCGCTGAACATCTCGGCGGTCACGCCGAACCCGAACGTGAACGTCAGCAGATCGCGCACGGTGACTGGACGCTCGGCTGGCACGGTGTCGTCCAGCGGGCCGTCCATCCGGCGCAGCACCCGCGGATCGGCCAGTTCCGGCAGCAGCATATCCACGGGCTCGTCCAGGGCCAGCAGGCCTTCCCGGACCAGGGCCAGGGTCGCCGCGCCGGTCACCGGCTTGGTGGTGGACGCAATGCGGAACAGCGAATCGCGCCGCACCGGGGGGCCGCCGATGGACAGCGACCCCAGCGCCTCGACGTGCACCTGATCTCCGCGGGCGACCAGCGCCACGAGACCGGGCACCGTCTCGTCCGCCACGTGCGCGGCCGCGGTCGCGCTGAAGCGGCCGAGACCTTCCGCGGTCAGCAGGTCAGGCATGGTCATCAGCTCCCTCGATGGCTGGTGCACCGGCTCTGGTGCGCTGCCCCTCTGATGCGCTGCTTTTCGGTGACGCACAGATCTATTGACGTACGGGCCGCGGGAGACTCACCGCCGTCCGGCCGGGCCAGCCTAGCCGTGCAGCTGATCCAGGGCCTTCTCGATCCGGCGCTCGGACACCGGGCCGGAGGTACCCAGGGTCTGCGCGAACAGGCTGACCCGCAGTTCCTCGATCATCCAGCGCACCTCACGGACGTCCGGATCATCTCGCCGGGCCGGCGGGAGGTCAGCCAGGGTCTGCTGGTAGTCCTCGCTGACCCGCTGCACCACGGCCATCCGCTCGGCGTCCCGGCCCAGTGCCTCCGCCATCTTCTCCAGCCGCCGGCTCATCCCGCGCAGGTAGCGGACCAGGTCGGGAAGCCGCCGGGCCCCGGTCTCGGCGACGAAACCCGGATGAACCAGCCGGGCCAGCTGGGCCCGCAGGTCGCTGAACGCGGCGCGCACCGGGGGGCTGGGCGCCGCGGTCAGGCTGGCCTCGACCTGGTGCGCCTCGCCGAGCGCCCGGGCGACGAGCGCGACCACGTCCGCGGTGCGGGCGGCCAGCGCCGACCGCGCCGCCTCCAGCAGCCGGGCGAAACCCGCTTCGTCCCACGCTGGGCCGCCCGCCTCGGTGATCACCTGGTCCGCGGCGGCGGCCGCGCAGTCGTCGAGCAGCGCGTCGGTGCTGGGATAGGGGTGCCGGCTCATGGCCAGCTTGGCGCTGACCGGCAGGCGGCCGGCCACGGCCCGGGCCCCGGAGGGCACCTGAAGCAGGAGCAATCGGCGGGTACCGCGCAGCATGGCCGCATCCGCCTGGGCCCGCGTCTCGAACAGCCGGACGTCGACCGCGTCGCCGGTGTCGGCCAGCGCCGGGTACGCGCGGACCTCCCCGTGGCTGAACACCCGGGGCAGCGTGCCGATGTCCCAGGTACGCAGTCCGGTCCGGGTGATGCCGGTGGCCGCCTCGCTGAGCGTGGCCTGCAGCCGGGGGCGCAGCTGGCGGCGCAGTTCGTCCAGGTCCTTGCCCTCCGCGAGCACCCGGCCGTCCTCCACCACCCGGAAGGTGATCCGCAGGTACGCGGGCAGCCGTGACACGTCCCACGCCGACCGGGGAATGTGCACGCCGGCGAGCCGGGACAGTTCGGTGCCCAGCGCGTCGAGCAGGTCCCCCCGGGCCGGGCCGAGCCGGGGCAGCACCGCCCGGGCGGTATCCGGTACCGGCACGAACGTGGTCCGCAACTGCTTGGGCAGCGACCGGATCAGCTCGGTCACCATCTCCTGGCGCAGGCCGGGCACCTGCCAGCTGAACTCCTCCGCGCTCACCTGGTTCAGCCGGGCCAGCGGGATGTCCACGCTCACCCCATCGTCCGGCTCACCCGGCGCGAACTCATAGGACACCGGGAGGTCGGCCCACCGGGCTGGGTAGTTGTCCGGGCTGATCTCCTCGGCTGACGCCGCGATCAGATCGGCGGGAGAGAGGTCCAGCAGCGCCGGGTCGGCCGCTCGGGCCTGCTTCCACCAGGTGTCGAAGTGCCGGGCGGAGGTCACCTCCGCCGGGATCCGCCGGTCGTAGAACGCGAACAGGGCCGTGTCGTCGGCGATGAGCCCGCGCCGCCTGGCCTTCCGTTCCAGGTCCTCGGCGTCGGCCAGCGTCTGCTGGTTGCGGGCGAAGAACTTGTGGTGGGTCTGCCAGTCGCCCTCGACCAGGGCGTGCGTGATGAACAGGTCCCGGGCGGCCGCGGGGTCGATCCGGCCGAACATGACCGTCCGGGCGGCCACGATCGGCAGCCCGTACAGGCTGACCTTCTCGGTAGCCACTGCCGCCCCGCGGCGCGCGTCCCAGCGCGGCTCGCTGTAGCTGCGCCGGACCAGATGCTCGGCCAGGGACTCGGCCCATTCGGGCTCGATGCGGGCCGCGACCCTGGCCCACAGCCGCGATGTCTCCACCAGTTCCGCCGCGACCACCCACTGCGGCGGCTTCCTGGCCAGCGACGAGTCCGGGAAGATGGCGAACCGGGCTCCGCGGGCGCCAGCGAACTCGGTCAGCGGCCGCCGCTTTCCGCGCGCTTTGGCGTCGGTGTCCTGCATGCCGATGTGCGACAGCAGCCCCGAGAGCAGGGACATGTGCACCCGGTCAGCCAGTTCGGGCGGGAAGTGGCTGCCCTCTTCCGCCGCGCGGGGAGCCTGGGCCGCTCCCGGCCGGCCACCCCGGCGGGCCGGCCGGCGGCCCCGGACGGCCTGCCGCTTCGCTGGCCCGTTGGCCTGGACCGCGGCCTGCTCACCGGCCTGCGCTGCGCCGCTCTGCTCCCCAGCTCTCTGCTCCCCGACCCTGTGCTCCCGGCCCCTGTGGTCCCGGCCCGCCTGGATGCCGAGGTCCGCGGCAGCCTGCCGGAGCTGCCCGTACACGTCCTGCCACTCGCGCACCCGCAGGAAGTGCAGGTATTCACGCCGGCACAGCCGCCGGAACGCGGACGTGGACAGCTGGCTCTGCCGCTCGCGCAGGTAGTCCCACAGGTTCAGGAAGGCCAGGAAGTCCGAGCCTGGCTCCGCGAACCGGGCGTGCATCTCGTCGGCCGCCTGCCGCGCGTCCGTGGGCCGCTCCCGCGGGTCGATGATGGACAGCGCCGCCGTGATGATCAGCACTTCGCGGACGCAACCGTTCCGGCCCGCCTCGAGGATCATCCGCCCCAGCCGCGGGTCCAGCGGCAGCCGGGACAGCTTGCGGCCGGTCTCCGTCAGCCGGGTCCGGCCCCGGCCCGGCGCGTGGCCCGGGGAGAAGGCGCCAAGTTCTTCGAGCAGCCGCACGCCGTCCGCGATGTTCCTGGATTCGGGCGGCTCGACGAACGGGAAGTCGGCCATGTCGCCCAGGTCCAGCGCGGCCATCTGGAGGATGACCGAAGCCAGGTTGGTGCGCAAGATCTCCGGGTCGGTGAACTCGGGGCGGCTCTCGAAGTCCGCCTCGGTATAGAGCCGGATGCATATGCCGTCCGACGTCCGCCCGCAACGGCCCTTCCGCTGGTTCGCCGAGGCCTGCGAGATCGGCTCGATCGGCAGCCGCTGGACCTTGGTCCGCTGGCTGTACCGGGAGATCCGCGCGGTGCCCGGGTCGATCACGTACCTGATGCCGGGCACGGTCAGCGAGGTCTCCGCGACGTTGGTGGCCAGCACCACCCGCCGGGAGAAGTGATTCGCCTGGCCGGGCTTTCTGTCGAATACCCGGTGCTGCTCGGCGGCGGACAGCCGGGCGTACAGCGGTAGCACCTCCAGTCCGTCCGTCCCGTCCAGCGCGTCGGCGGTATCCCGGATCTCCCGCTCGCCGCTGAGGAAGACCAGGACGTCGCCGGGACTCTCGGCGCGCAACTCGGTGAGCGCGTCCAGGATGCCCTGGACCTGGTCCTTGGGCTCCTGGTCCGGGTCGTCCGGGTCAGCCAGCGGCCGGTAGCGCACCTCGACCGGATAGGTCCGCCCGGACACCTCGACGATCGGCGCCCCGCCGCTCTGCTGGCCTGATTCGCCTCCGGCGCTCTGCTGGCTTGATTCGCCTCCGGCAAAGTGATCGCTGAAGCGCTGGGGGTCGATCGTGGCCGAGGTGATGATGACCTTGAGATCCGGGCGGCGGGGCAGCAGTTGCTTGAGATAGCCGAGGATGAAGTCGATGTTCAGGCTGCGCTCGTGCGCTTCGTCGATGATGAGCGTGTCGTAGCGGAGCAGTTGCCGGTCGCGCTGCAACTCAGTGAGCAGGATGCCGTCGGTCATCACCTTGATCAGCGTGCTGTCGCTGGACGTGTCGGTGAAGCGGACCTTGTAGCCGACCGTGGTGCCCAGCTCGGTGCCGAGTTCGCTGGCGATCCGCTCCGCGACGGTGCGGGCCGCGATCCGCCGCGGCTGGGTGTGCCCGATCTGCCCGGTTACCCCCCGGCCGAGCTCGAGGCAGATCTTGGGTAGCTGGGTGGTCTTCCCG
>DASQRM010000078.1:0-3704 GCA_035642895.1 Streptosporangiaceae bacterium
CGCCAAGAACATGCGAGAGGCTCTGGCGCGGTACGTGAATGCCGGCCGTCGGGTGGGCGGCAGCGCCCGCAAGCCAGCCCGCGGCAGCAGCCGCAGGTCGGCGAACGGTCTGAACACCACCGAGGTCCGCGAGTGGGCCAGGGCACAGGGCATCGAGGTGAAAGATCGCGGCCGGGTGCCCGCTGACCTGGTGGTCAAATTCAAGGCCGCTACCAGCCAGTAGGGCTGAGCCGTTCACGTCCTGCGAGGTCTATAACACCTCACTCAGTAGCCGATATGCGGATGGATTCGGGACAGCTTCCGACGCCGTTGCACTCGGGTCGTCTGGTGCTCGGTCGATTCGGTTACATAGCCCAGTTCCGGCGATGGGGCCAATATATTTGGCCCGGTCTAGCTACAGTCGGGTGTGCGTACTTTCGTTCTGATTCCGGGCTACGGCGGGTCGGCGTGGGTGTGGAGTCGGGTGACTCCGTTGCTGGTCGAGGCGCGCCACGATGTAATCGCGGTGGATCTGCCCGGCGACGACGAGACCGCGGGATTGCCCCGCTACACGGAGTTGGTGGTCGACGCGATCGGTTCACGCTCCGATGTTGTGCTTGCCGCGGGGTCACTCGGAGGCTTCACCGCGCCGCTCGTCTGCGCGCGGGTGCCCGTTCGCGAGTTGGTGCTGGTCAGCGCGATGATCCCTAATCCGGGTGAGACCGCACGCGATTGGTGGGCGCACACTGGCGCCTTGCAGGCTCAGCAGGAGGCGGCCCGGGCGGGCGGTTATGGGCCCTTCGAATGGGCGACGTATTTTCTGCACGATGTCGAGCCTGAGGTCGCGGCCGATGGCGAGGCATATCAGCGTGGCGAGGCCGACATCGTCTTCGAGTCGGTATGCGACTTCGAGGCTTGGCCGGCGATCAGGATTCGGGTTCTCGCCGGGGAGAATGATCGTTTCTTTCCGGTCGGCTTGCAGCGGCGGGTCGCTCGTGACCGGCTCGGCGTGGAGATCGACGTGCTTCCGGGTGGGCACCTGCTGCCGCGCGTGCAGCCGCGGCTGGTGGCTGACTACCTGCTGAAATGACCGGGAAGTACACCGCACAAGAACGCCCGTAGCCGCGATGAGCGTGAGTATTGCCCGTGTTTCGGTATCGGGTGGTGCGTGGTGTGTCTCGCGCTGGCGGAGGTCGGCTGCTGGCTGGTGTCTGCTGTTTCCTTGCGTGGTCTGGCTGGTTTGTGTGATGGTTGCGCCGTAACGCCTGGTTTCGGTAGGTTTGACCGGGGGATGCTGGTGTTACGGGACGTTCCTGAGTTGCCGGGGAGGCTGATGGGTGATGGCCGTGCCGTTTGCCCCGGACCCCGAGCCGGGGCGAGGCGGGGGCGCCCTGGTGTCGTGGGCGGAACGAACCGCGCGCTGTGACCGGCGCCCGGCCGGGCGCGGCATGGTGCGGTTCGTGTTCTACGGGCGGGTGTCGACCGAGGACTGGCAGGATCCGGTGACGTCGCGGGCGCGGCAGCGGGAGCAGGCTGAGGCCCTGGTGCGGGGTCACGGGGTGATCGTGGCGGAGTTGTTCGATGTGGGGGAGTCCCGGACGGTGGCGTGGGCGCGCCGCCCGCAGGCTGCTGCGCTGGTCGCCCAGCTCGCCGATCCGGACCGGGGGGTGGGACGCGGTCGTGATCGGGGAGTACGAGCGAGCCTTCTACGGCAGCCAGTACGCGGCGATGGCGCCGCTGTTCGAGCACTACGGCGTGCAGCTGTGGGTGCCCGAGGTCGGCGGCCGGGTCGACTACGGGTCTGAGCATGATGAGAAGACGATGACCGCGCTCGGGCTCTCGTCCAAGCGGGAAATCACCCGGGCCAGTATCCGGGTCCGGACCGCGATGGCCGCGCAGACCAGGGAGCAGGGCCGGTACCTGGGCGGGCGTCCGCCGTACGGGTACCGGCTCGCGGACGCGGGCCCGCACCCGAATAAGGCGCACGCCGCGTGGGGACGGCGGGCACGCCGGCTTGAGCCCGACCCGCGGACAGCGCATGTGGTGCGGTGGCTCTTCGCCCAGCGCCTGGCCGGGCATTCAGTGGCTCGGATCGCGCGGGCGCTGAACGAGGCCGGGGTGCCGTGCCCGTCCGCCGCCGACCCCGGCCGCAACACACACCGGACCGGGGCCGGCTGGACGCTGGGCACAGTTACCACCATCTTGCAGAACCCGCGGTACACGGGCCGGCAGGTGTGGAACCGGCAGCGCACTGACACCGAACTCGCCGACCCGGGTAACGTGACCCTCGGGCACAGGGGCGTGCAGCGGTGGAACCTGCCCGGCGGCTGGGTCATTTCCGCCAGACCAGCGCACCCGGCGCTGGTCAGCGAGGACGACTTCATAGCTGCGCAGGACATCAACGCGGCTCGCGGACCGGTCCCGCAGGATGAGCTGGTGCTGCGCCGGTACCTGCTGGCCGGGCTGCTGGCCTGCGGGGTGTGCGGGCGGCGGATGGAATCAGCCTGGACCAACGGCAAGCCCGCGTACCGGTGCCGGCACGGGCGTACCAGCGCGATGTCACCGGACCCGTCCCGGCCCAAGAACGCCTACGTGCGCGAGGGCAAGCTCCTGCCGCACCTGCCCGCCCTGCACCTGCTGCTCACCACCTCAGCCGTGCACGCCCGGCGCCGTACCCGCGCCGGGACTGACGTCAAGGCGACCGCGAGCCCCGGCGAGGTGATCGGGTACCTGCGCGAGCACGAGATCACTCTCATCTGGGATCCCGCCACCGCGGCTCTGCAAGCACGCGCCACCCAGACTGCTAAGACCGTCACCGTGAAAACGAACTAACCCGGCTGCGGGCCCGTACCAGAAGGAGGAGAAAGCGCGGAACGCCGATCGCCCGGCGCTGGCAGCAGCCTGCACGCGGGTGACATCTCCGCATGCCCAGAAACGGGCGGATATGGGGAATTTATGTGTCCGGGACTTGAACGCCCACCCGGGTGGTACATCACCGAAACGGTGATCTATCACCAGTCCAAGCTAACACGACAAGGGCCGACCGGGCCCGCAATTCACAGGCGAAAAGAGGCGGCAGCACCGGCCTGCCCGGCCGTTCCAGGCGTGTGAACTGCGGAAACGGCAAGAGCGGTCAGCCGGAATGGAGCCGCAGGCCCGGGCCGGACTGCGGCGGCCGCCTTACTGCGCTTAATCATCAGGGAAGCACGGTGACATCCTCCTGCTGATGTCCGGCAGTTCCCGCACTGCAGCCGCAGCCTCGCTAGCCGGCCCAGATGACCGTGCAGCCGAGTTGAACCCCCATGAGACCGAGTTGAACCCCCATGAGGCAGTCCCGGCGGCTAGCCGCCAGGACAGATCAGGAGCGGGGCTTCCGCGCACGGGCCGTAGCCCCCCGGCCCGGCCGATGGTAAGTGCAGAGCCGGCGATGACGTCGCCTGCCATCCGCGGCGCCGCGTGACGCTCAGTTAGCCTCGCTGGCGGAGCCTGCGCGTGTGAACGTCGGCTGAATCAGCCGTCGCCGACAGCGCGTGCGTACCCGGTCTATCTGACGTCTTTGGGGCGGCCAACGCGACATCGTCGCGCGCTCATGGCACCCCTTTATGTCAAGGCCCTGCTGAGGTGGGCGTTTAGGCTAGGAAGTGACGGGTCCGGGATGTGGCTTGTCCGAAGGGCCGGTGTCCGGGGGTCAGGGCCGGTCACGCTGGAGTCAGCAGGCGTCCCCG
>DASQRM010000079.1:0-53049 GCA_035642895.1 Streptosporangiaceae bacterium
CGGATTGGCCGGCGGATTCGGCGCGGCGGCTCGCGGATCGTCATCACTCCGATAACGGTTGTCCCGTGACCATGTGACACTGATCCCGTGATCATGGGCCGCGGGCCCGCGCGGAAAGCCGTCCCGGGCCCGCGAGTCAGGGAAGGATGGCCAGGAGGCGTGGAAAGGACAGCCCAGGGTAGACGGAAGGACGTCCCGGGAGGCCGGAAAGCCTTGCCGGTATGGGATCAGGCCACTTATTTGTTTAATCGAAACTAACATAGCTTGCGGTGTGCCGCCGGTGAGCGGAGCATGGATTCACAAGGATGAGAAGCCATGGACCAGGCAGAGCCTCAGCCCCTCCCGGGCCAGCCTGAGCGGCCCGTCTCGGGCGCTGCCCAGCCGGGCGCTATCCGGCCGGGCGGTGCCCAGCCGGGCGGTGCCGAGCCAGGCAGCCCCCAGCCGCACAGGCGGCCTCTTGGCGTGCCGTCACCCAGCGACGGCCCCGGCCCCGCTGTGGAACTCGACCATCCCGTCGTGGTCGGCTACGACGGATCCGGGTCGAGCCGGCATGCCCTCGCCTACGCCGCGGGGATGGCGCGCCGGCTCGGCCGTCCCCTGCTCCTGGCCTACATCACGAGCCCGAGCATCTTCTGCGAGCCGCTCAGCGGCCAGGTGATAGCCCCGATCCGGGACTCAGATGAGACCCACCGCTGGCTGCTGGCCGAACTCGACGAGGTCTGCGACCGGGAGGGGCTGGACGTGCGCATCGTCACCCGCCAGGGCAGCCCGGCCCGGGAACTGGCCGCCGCGGCCGACGAGTTCGGCGCGGACGCACTGGTCATCGGCGCCCCAGCGCGCATCTGGCACCAGGTCGCGGGATCGGTGCCCGGCTGGCTGGCCCGGCACGCGCACTGCCCGGTCATCGTCGTGCCCTGAGATCAGCACCCCTGCACCTGACCCCGGCGCCGCGCACCCAGACCCGGAGCCAGGCCGTCGGCCGGTCAGGCCGTTAGAGGGTCGTAGTAGTGGCTGTACTGCCAGATGCCGCGCTCGACGAGGCCCTCGTCGGTCAGGGCGCCGCTGAACCGGGCCGGGGACAGAGCCGATAGGTCCACCTCGGGGCGGCCGCTGGCGATCCAGGCGGCCAGGGCCTCGCCGATCGCCGGGGATGAGGAGAACCCTGATCCGTTGCAGCCGCTGGCCACCCAGAGGCCTGGTACCTCCGGCACGGGGCCGGCCAGGAACCGGCCGTCGGGGCTCATCGTGAACAGCCCGCCGCGGTGCTCGGCCACCGCCTGTCCCGCCGCGGCGGCCTGGGCCGCCGGGACCAGGCCGGCAACCGACGCCGCCATTGCGTCCAGGACGCCGCGATCGAGCGGGACGTCGTCGGTATCGAATTCAGGCGGCTGCGCCCGTGGATCGATGGCCAGCGGCGCGGCCTCGAACCCGCCGAGCATCAGGCCGCCGCGGGCGGGCCGCAGGTACACCGCAGAATCCAGAATTCTGGAAATTGGCGCCCCGGCGGGCACCTCGGGGAGGGGCCTGGTCACCAGCAACTGGTGCCGGACCGGCGCGGCCGCCACCCACGCCCCGGCCAGTTCACCGACCTGGCGGACCCAGGCGCCCGCGGCGTCGACCACAACCCCCGTCTCGATGTGGCGGGTGGCGGTCTGCAGGCCGGTGACCGCACCCGCCCTGGTGGTCACCGCCGTGACCGGCTCATCCGCCAGCACCTGCACTCCGGCCCGCCGGGCGGCGGCCAGGTAGGCGTCGATCAGGGCCCCGGGTTCCTCGAGGTACACGTCCTCCGGGCACCAGACCACATCCTCGTCCCCGGCCGGGAGGCAGTAACCGCCGGTCCGCTGGCCTGCCTCCGCCGGGCTGATCACGGCCAGGTCCACGCCCCAGCGAAGGGATTGGGCCAGCTCGGCAGCCAGCAGCTTCTTGTGCCCGGCGCTTCGTGCGATCAGCAGGCTTCCGGAGGCCGCCACGTCCAGCGGCACACCCGCCCAGCCGGCGAATGTCCGCACCAGGTCGATACTGCGGCGGGCCAGGAAGGTGCGGACTTCATCACCCTGCACGGACTTGAACAGGCCAGCCGCCCGGCCAGACGCCTGTGAACCTGGGCTGCGGCGGTCCAGCACCACGACCGAGCGGCCGCGCAGCCCGCAATGCAGGGCCGTGCTCAGCCCGAGGGCACCCGCCCCGACGACCGCGACATCCGCCTTCATGACCCGTGCCTTCATGAAACCGCAGGCGATGGCCTTGAGGTTATAGTGCGGTCGCCTGACCTGCTCAGATCGCCCCCGGCACAGCGCCTTGGCGCATAAGCTCAGGCCAGTGCGCCTACCATCTGCTCCGTACCAGCTTGCTCGGCACAACCATAAAATCTTGCTCGGCACAACCAGGAAAAATAAGCACTACCAGTGGGCGAGGAGGGATTTGAACCCTCACGTCCTTTCGGACACACGGACCTGAACCGTGCGCGTCTGCCGTTCCGCCACCCGCCCTACGCAGTGAGTCAGGTTAGCACGTCCGCAACAGCACCCTGAGCGCCGATACCATCGGATGCGGATAGGGGAAGGAGGTACCCCGGTGGGAGTTCTCAGCCGCTTCGAGCGCAGGCTCGAAGGCATGGTCGAGGGTGCCTTCGCGCGGGCGTTCAAGTCCGAGCTGCAGCCGGTCGAGGTGGCCAGCGCGGTACAGCGCGAGATGGATGACCGGGCGGCGATCGTGGCCCAGGGCCGGACCCTGGTGCCGAACGACTTCGTGGTCGAGATCGCCGACACCGACTACGACCGCCTCGAGGTCTACGCGGACAGTCTCGGCGTGGAGCTGGCCACACTGGCCCGCGAGCATGCCCGGGAGCAGGGGTACTCGTTCGTGGGACCGGTGCGGATGCGGTTCGAGGGGGTTCCGGACCTGACCACGGGTACCTTCCGGATCCGCTCGGGCGTGATCCGTGGCACCACCGTGGAGGGAGGGGAGATCCGCAGGCCGGCCAGCGACCTGCCGCGCATGCCGGGCTCCTTCGGGGGCCGGCCGAGGCTGCTGGTCTCGGGCCCTGAGCCGGGGCCGGACGGCAGCAGCCAGCGAACTTACGAGCTGAACGCGCCGGTCACGATGCTGGGCCGCGGTACCGACTGCGACCTGCGGCTGGTCGATCCCGGCGTCTCCCGGCACCATGCCGAGCTGCGGGTTGAGGACGGCGAAGTGGTCCTCGTCGACCTGGGTTCCACGAACGGAACCTTCGTGAACGGCCAGCCGGTGCGGCGCGTGACACTGACCGACGGCACGCAGGTGACCCTCGGCCGGACCACACTGGTTTTCCGCCGGGACGGTATCTATTGACGCAGCCCGGACAATGGCCAAAGTCCCGGACCTGACCCAGGCCCTCACCCTGGTCCAGACCCCGACTCCGCACTCCCCCCGATTAAGGCCGCAACGGCGAGGCACCCAAGGACACATAAGCCGATGAGCACGCTTACCCTCCTCCTGATCAGGCTCGCATTCCTGGCGGTCCTGTGGCTTTTCGTGATCACGGCGGTGGGTGTGGTGCGCACGGACCTGTTCGGTCAGTCTCCGTCCAGCCGCAAGCAGAAGCGGCAGCGGCAGAATGCCCGCCCCCGTCAGGCCCGGCCCGCCCGCCCGGCCAAGCCAGGGCGCAGTGAGCCGCAGCGGCTCCTGGTCACCGGCGGCCAGCTTTCCGGAACGACCCTGCCCCTTACCGAGCAGCAAATCACCATCGGTCGGTCAAATGACGCCACGCTGGTCCTCAACGATGACTACGCTTCGAGCCGACATGCCCGGCTGTTCCCTCAAGACGGTCAATGGATCGTTGAGGATCTCGGGTCAACCAACGGCACCTACCTCGACCGGCAGAAGGTGACCCAGCCGACTCCGGTGCCGACAGGCGTGCCGATCCGCATCGGCAAGACCGTTCTGGAATTGCGCAGATGACACTTGCACTCCGGTACGCGATTCGCTCAGACGTCGGCCTCCTCCGGGAGGGTAACGAGGACTCTGCGTACGCTGGACCTCGCCTGCTGGCCGTGGCTGACGGCATGGGGGGTCATGCCGCCGGTGAAGTCGCTAGCGCCGCGGCGATCTCGGCCCTGTCCAGGCTCGACGAAGGCGCGCCAGGCACCGACTTGCTCGATGCGCTGGCTGACGCGGTCAACGACGCGAATCACACGCTGCACAACATGGTGGTCGCCGACCCCTCGTTCGAGGGCATGGGCACCACGCTCACCGCAATGCTGTGGTCCGACGGCCGGGTGGCGCTCTGCCATATCGGCGACTCCCGGGCTTACCTGCTGCGCAATGGTGAGTTCCACCAGATCACCCACGACCACACGCTGGTCCAGACGCTGGTGGACGAGGGCCGGATCACCCCGGACGACGTGGCCACCCATCCACAGCGCTCGATGCTGCTGCGGGCCCTGGACGGCCGGGCCGACGTCGAGCCCGACCTGACCCTGCTCGAGGCCCGGCTCGGGGACCGCTACCTGCTGTGCTCCGACGGGCTGTCCGGAGTGGTCAGCGAGGAAACCCTGCACCGGACGCTGGCGACCGTGGCCAACCTCGACGAGGTCGTGCTGCAGCTGGTGGAGCTGGCCATCCGGGGCGGCGGCCCGGACAACATCACCTGCATCGTCGCGGACGTGGTGGACAGCGCCACCACGGCCCTGCCGCCCAGCGACGCCTCGGTAATGGCCGGCGCCGCCTCCAACGGCAGCGGCGGCCCCCATTTCCGCACCGACAGCCCGGCTGGGCGGGCTCACCTGCTCACCCGGACCGCCCCGCAGGCTGCGGTGGCGATCGCCCACGACGATCCCGCGCCGCAGGCGCCGGAGGAGCCCGAGGACGAGTACCACCGGCGGCGCCGGCTGCCGCTGGTCAAGTCGGCCCTGGTGATCCTGATCATCCTGGTGGTCGGCGGGGCCTACGCGGGCTGGCGGTACACCCAGACCCAGTACTACGTGGCCTCGGACGGCGGCCAGGTCGTCATCTACCGCGGCATCAACCAGAGCGCCGCCGGGATCAGCCTGTCCAGCGTGGCCAGCCGGTCCGGCATCCCGGTGGCCGGGCTGCCCGCCGCCATGGCCGCCGACGTGCGGGCCACCATCCCGTCGGATCACGGCCTGGCCGGCGCCCAGAGCATCGTGGCCAACCTCCGGTCGAACTACGCGCGGTGCCACGCCGCCGTCGTGGCCCTGCAGAAGTGGGAGGCGACCCCACCGAAAACGGTCAAGAAGAAGGTCAAGAACAAGACCATCACCACCCACGTGAGGCAGCCGAAGCCCCCCTTCCCGGCGGACTGCCCGGTCCCGGGGAGCACCGCCAGCGGAACCGGAGGGACTTCTTGAGCGCACTCACCTCACCAGGTCAGCCGTTCGACGCCGACGCCGGCGCCGGGCAGGATCAGCAGCCCGCCGCCGTGCCGGCCCCCCGGGGCCGGCGCCGGACCGAACTGCTGATGCTGATCTTCGTGGTGGGCGTGGTCCTGTTCGCCTACGCCAATGTCGGACTGGGGCTGAACGGCAAGATTCCGGCCGGGATGTTCGAGTACGGCATCGCGTTCGCGATCCTCGTCGGGGCGGCCCACGTGGCGGTGCGCTGGCTGGCGCCGTACGCCGACCCGCTCCTGCTGCCGCTGGCCGCGCTGCTGAACGGCCTCGGGATCGTGATGATCTACCGCCTGCAGGAGGCTGGCCGGGGCGGCAACGGCGGGTTCGTCATCACCACCATGAGCACGTCCACCACCGCGCTGCAGGTGCTCTACACCGCCATCGGGATGGCGGCGTTCGTGGCCGTGCTCGCGTTCATCCGGCAGCCGCGCACGCTGCAGCGCTACACCTACACGCTCGGCGCGATCGGCCTGGTGCTGGTCGCGTTGCCGGCCGTGCTGCCCGCCAGCATCAGCGAGGTCCCGGGCACCCTGGCCAAGATCCAGATCTCGGTCGGCGGCTTCACCGTCCAGCCCGAGGAGTTCGCCAAGCTGGCGCTGGCCGTGTTCTTCGCGGGCTACCTGGTGACCAAGCGCGATGTGCTCGCCCTGGCCGGGCGCCGGTTCCTCGGCATCGACCTGCCGCGGGCCCGCGACCTGGGCCCGGTGCTCATCGCCTGGGGCGTCAGCCTGGTCGTGCTGATCTTCGAGAGCGACGTGGGCACCTCGGCCCTGTTCTTCGGCCTGTTCGTGGTCATGATGTACGTCGCCACGCAGCGCTCGTCCTGGCTGATCATCGGGTTCCTGCTGTTCATCTTCGGGTCGTTCGTGGCCAGCGAGCTCTTCGCACACGTGCGGGAGCGCTTCGTCGTCTGGCTGGACCCGTTCAAGTACGTGCACACCATCGGCTTCCAGACGGCCCAGGGACTGTACGGGCTGGGCTTCGGCGGGGTGCTCGGCCGCGGGCTGGGCCAGGGCCAGCCGTATAACACCCCGCTGGTGCAGAGCGACTTCATCATCACCGCCTTCGGCGAGGAGCTGGGCCTGACCGGGGTGATGGCCCTGCTGCTCATTTACGGGCTGATCGTGCAGCGCGGGCTGCGCGCGGCGATCGCCGTGCGCGACCCGTTCTCCAAGCTGCTGGCCGGCGGCCTTGCGTTCGTGATCGCCCTGCAGGTCTTCGTGATCGTCGGGGGCGTGACCCGGCTGATCCCGCTGACCGGCATCACCACGCCGTTCCTGTCCCAGGGCGGCTCTTCGCTGATTGCCTCCTGGATGGGGATCGCCCTGCTGATGCGGATCAGCGACACCGCCCGGCGACCGGCCCCGCAGCCCATCCAGGACGAGGGCATGACCCAGGTGGTGCGGGCCGGATGAACCGCGCGCTCCGCCGTGTCTCGCTGATCTGCCTGGTCCTGTTCGTGCTGCTGCTGGTCAACGTCAACTACGTGCAGGGGTTCGAGGCGAGCAGCCTGGCCACCAAGCCCGGCAACGGCCGGACGTTCTCCGCCAGCCTGCAGTTCCAGCGGGGCTCCATCGTCACCGCCGACCAGAAGATCGTCGCGTACTCCAAGATGAACAAGAACTTCGGGGAGTATCAGCGGCATTACTCATTCGGGAAGATGTACGCGCCGGTCACCGGGTACGACACGCTGTACAGCCAGACCGGGATCGAGCAGGCTGAGAACAAGGACCTGGCCGGGACCGATCCGGCTCTTGAGGTGCACAACCTCATCGACTTGATCAGCGGGAAGCCGAAAAAGGGCGCCACGGTCGAGCTCACGGTCAACTCGGTGGCCCAGCAGGCGGCCTGGAACGCGCTCAAGGCTTCGGGGAGGCAGAGCGGGGTGGTGGCGATCAACCCGAGGACGGGGGCCATCCTCGCCCTCGCCTCCTATCCCTCCTTCGACCCGAACATGCTGGCCACGCTGGATGGCAAGAAGCTGATCAAGAACGACAAACGGCTCCTGGCGGACCCGGCGCATCCCCTGATTAACAACGCCATCAGCACCACGTTCCCGCCCGGCTCGACCTTCAAGATCGTGACTAGCTCCACCGCGTTCCAGACCGGGAAGGTCGCCGACGAGAACACGCAGGTCCCCGCGCCGACCAGGCTCGCCCTGCCGGGCAGCACCACCCAGCTGATCAATGACAACGGCTCGGCCTGCGGCAACGGCAGGGTGTCGCTCCTCTACGCGTTCACCGTGTCGTGCAACACCGCGTTCGGCGACCTGGGCTTGCACCTCAGCGGGTCCGCCCTGCGGGCGCAGGCCAACAAGTTCAACTTCAACAACCCCAACCAGACCCTCGCCCCCGGGATGCAGGTCGCCCAGAGCCACTTCCCGCTCTACACGGATCCCGCCCAGCGAGCCGGGGGGGCCATCGGCCAGGAGAGCGACACGGTGACCCCGCTGCAGGAGGCGATGATGTCCGCCACGGTGGCCAACGACGGCGTGCTGATGAAGCCCTACCTGGTGCAGAAGGTGACCGCGCCGGACCTCTCCGCGGTGCAGACCGCCACCCCGTCCACGCTGAGCACCGCGGTGACGCCCAGCCAGGCGGCGCACCTCCAGACGATGATGACGAGCGTGGTCCAGAACGCGGCCGGCACCGCTCACGCCACCGCCGGGACTCAGGTCACCGGGGGGATCGAGATCGCCGGGAAGACCGGAACGGCGCAGAACGGCATCAATAACTCGGGGCTGGACGACGCGGTGTTCACCGGTTATGCGCCGACCACCAACCCGGAGATCGCCGTCGGCGTCGTAGTAAAGGGCGGCGGCTTCGGTGCCGACGCGGCCGCCCCGATCGCAGTGGCCATCATCAAGGCCTACCTCAACTCCCAGGGGAAGGGGTGAGGCGCGTGATCACGGCAGACGCCGGGACCTGGATGACTGGCCCCCCGCCCGCGGCAACGGCATCACGCGCGGCCACCGCGGCGCCCGATGGACGGATAACGATGCAGGACGGTTACTGACGTGCGAGACATGACACAGCCACGGCTCCTTGGTGGCCGCTACGAACTCGACGGCGTCGTCGGCCGGGGCGGCATGGCCGAGGTCTACCGGGCCCGGGACATCCGCCTCGATCGGATCGTCGCGGTGAAAACTCTCCGTGAGGACCTGGCGCGCGATGCGACCTTCCAGGCCCGGTTCCGGCGGGAGGCCCAGTCCGCAGCCTCGCTGAACCACCCGTCCATCGTCGCCGTCTACGACACTGGCGAAGACATGGCCGGCCCGACGCACGTCCCGTACATCGTGATGGAGTACGTGGACGGCCGCACCCTGCGCGAACTGCTCCGCGATGACCGGCGACTGCTCCCCGAGCGGGCGCTGGAGATCACCGACGGGGTGCTGCGGGCCCTGGACTACAGCCACCGGAACGGGATCGTGCACCGGGACATCAAGCCCGGCAACGTGATGCTGACCCGGTCGGCCGAGGTCAAGGTGATGGACTTCGGCATCGCCCGGGCGGTCAGCGACGCCCAGGCCACCATGACCCAGACCGCGCAGGTGATCGGTACCGCGCAGTACCTGTCACCCGAGCAGGCCCGCGGTGAGCGGGTGGACGCGCGCAGCGACCTGTACTCGACCGGGTGCCTGCTGTACGAACTGCTCACCGGCAGGCCGCCGTTCACCGGGGACTCCCCGGTCGCCATCGCTTACCAGCACGTCCGCGAGAACCCGATCCCCCCGTCGCGTGTCGACCCGGAGATCCCGGCCTGGGCCGATTCCATCGTGCTGAAGGCGATGGCTAAGGACCCGGCCGAGCGTTACCAGTCCGCCGCCGAGATGCGCACCGACATCCAGCGCGCGCTGTCCGGCGTCCCGGTCGCCGCGCCCCCGCAGGCGACCGAGATGTACGCTCCCGGGACCCGGCAGATGGGGCCCGGCACGATGATGGCCGGGGCCGCGGCGACCGGCGCGATCTCGCCGTACGGTCCCGATGGGGACGGTTACGGCGAGGACGGAGGGAACGGGCGCCGGAAGGCGCTGTGGTGGATCCTGGGTATCGTCGCCGCGCTCCTGCTCGCCGTGATTGGCTACTTGCTGCTCAGCGGTGGCGGCGGGCCGACCAACGCAGTGCCCTCGGTCGTCGGCCAGACCCAGCAGGAGGCGGTCACCGCGGTCAAGAACGCGGGTCTGACCCCGAAGGTCGTCAAGGTAGCTTCGCCGTCGGTCAAAAAGGGCACGGTCATCTCGTCCAATCCGCAGTTCGGCACCAAGGTGGCGCCGAAGAGCGTGGTCACGCTGAACGTCTCCACCGGCCCAGGCAAGGTCAAGGTGCCGTCCGTGGTCGGCGAATCGGAAACCACGGCCCAGAACCAGTTGCAGAACTTCCACGTCGTGACCAAGACCGACGCGAACTCCACCAAGCCTGCGGGCACCGTGGTGCGGCAGAACCCCGACGGCGGCACGCTTGAGCTCCCGGGCAGCACGGTCACCATCTGGGTGTCCGGTGGCGGCACCCAGGTCCAGAACGTGGTCGGTGACCCCCAGAACACGGCCATCCAGATCCTGCAAGGCCAGGGGTTCAAGGTCCACACCATCGTCACGGCCGGGCCGGCCGACTCCACGCCGGGCAACGTGTTCCAGCAGACCCCGGCGAGCGGCACCTTGCCCGCCGGATCGACGGTGACCATCTATGTCGCCTCGACGCCGACCCCGACGCCGAGCGCCACCACGCCCACGCCGACGCCGAGCGCCACCACCCCGACCCCGACGCCAAGCTCCTCCACCACGCCGGCCGCTGGTGCCGCCTCGCGTACGCCGCGTCTCTAGGTGGTGCCCCGGAGTTACACTCAGCAGAGCTACTGAGCAGGAGACGACCGTGCCGAAGTCCCGCGTGAGATCCAAGGCGGTGTACACGCCGCCGCCGAAGCGATCGGCGTCGAAGAAGGTCAGCCCGCGCTGGCTGGTACCAGCCATGCTGACCTGCCTGCTGCTCGGGCTGGCCTGGATCGCGGTGTTCTACGTGACCCAGGGCAGCTTGCCGATCGGGGCCCTGGCGGACTGGAACCTGGTGGTGGGATTCGCGTTCATCATCGCTGGCGTGGTGCTGTCCACCAAGTGGCGGTAGTTCGCCGGGCATTGGCTGACGAGGCGGGGCGCGGCGAAGCCGTGTTCCTCCGAGTCAGCGATCCCGGGGGGTTCCGGGGGGTCGTCCCCCCGGGATAGCACAGCTAGCTGAAGCCGGCCGCTGCGAGCTGGCTGTCGCGGGTGATCACGGCGACGACCAGCACCGCCACGACGATCAGGGTGGCCCCCAGCTGCACGAGCGCCCGGTGCTGCCGCGGCGCGTACGCGTAGGCCGCGGTAAGCGCGGCCCCGGTGATCAGCCCGCCTAGGTGGTCCTGCCAGGCGATGGACGGGACCGCGAAGCTGATCGCCAGGTTGAGGACGATCAGGAACACGATCCCCCGGCTGTCCAGCCCCAGCCGCCTGGACAGGACAAACCAGGCGCCGAACAAGCCGAAGATGGCCCCCGAGGCCCCCAGGGCGGACTGGTTCGGCGGGGCGAAGTAGAAGTACAGCACCGACCCGCCCAGCGCACTGAGCACATAGACGGCCAGGAAGCGCAGCCGCCCGAGCATCTGCTCCAGCGCCGGGCCGACCACGATCAGCGCCCACATGTTGAAGATGATGTGGGCCGGGCCGAAACCGCTCAGCCCGGGCTCATGCAGGAACGCCGACGTGAGCAACCGGTACCACTGGTCGTGCGCCACACCCACGGTCTGGTTGATGGTCGGGTCGTAGGCCGCGCCGATCATGTCGAAGTAGTTGACGACCCGCGGGTACACCCATTCGGTCAGGTAGCCCAGGACGTTCAGGCCGACCAGTACCCAGGTGACGATGGCGCCCGAGGTCACCCGGCCGCCGAATACCGCCGCCGGCCGCCGGACACCGCGATTGCCCTCGTGCACGCATTCGACGCAGTGCTGGCCGACCGGCGCGGCACGCAGGCAATCAGGGCAGGCCGGGCGCCCGCACCGGCTGCAGGACAGGTAAGTCTCCCGGTCCGGATGCCGGAAACAGGTAGGAACCGGTGCGGGCGCCTCGGGGCCAGGCGCTGGAAACTCGTCCACTTCTCGCCTACGGACCTGGTTAGCCCGCGGATTCCGGCGCGTCCGCGGGACCGCTGATTTCGACCGACTCCAGCACCACGTCCTTGGCGGGCCGGTCCCTGCGGTCCCGGTCGACCTGGGTGATGGCGTCCACCACGTCGCTGCCCTCGATGACCTCGCCGAAGATGGTGTGCTTGCCGGTCAGCCACGGGGTGGGCACGGTCGTGATAAAGAACTGGGAGCCGTTCGTGCCGGGGCCCGCGTTGGCCATGGCCAGCAGGTAGGGGCGGTTGAACGACAGGTCGGGGTGGAATTCGTCCGCAAACTGGTACCCCGGGCCCCCGGTCCCGGTGCCGAGCGGGTCCCCGCCCTGGATCATGAAATCCGGGATCACCCGGTGGAAGATCGTCCCGTTGTACAGACTGGCCCGGCTGGGCTTCCTGGTCCGCGGGTCGGTCCAGTCCCGGGTTCCCTCGGCGAGCTCGACGAAGTTCCGCACCGTCTTCGGTGCCTGATCAGGGAAAAGCCGGACCACAATCGTTCCCTGATTCGTCCGCAGAGTCGCGGTGAGCGAGTTTGTCATAAGTGGAATCCTTGCATGGCACGTCCGGTCATTAGCCGTTTCCCGCCGGACGCTTCCTGCCGGACGGCTTTTGCCGCCGGGTCACCCTCCTCCCGACCCTACGGCGCTCTCGGCGAGCCTGCGAATCAGGCGGGCCCGGGCCGATTGACTCAGCCACGGTTTACCTGGAGTTCGGTTTAGCTCCACCAGACGGGGAAGGGCAGGGTTGAGCGTTCCCACCCAGGGAAGTGAGTGGGCGGGGGCGCTGTCCCGGGGAAGTTCGGAGGTTAATGGTGTTTTCGAGAAGTAGCAGTCAGGACGTGAAGGCCCGGGCCAAGGCCGGGGCGGCAGTCGCGCAGAGTCGCGCCTACCAGGCCAAAGCGGCCGCAGTGCGCGCCCAGGAGCTCGCCCGCCAGGCCGCTACCACCCAGGTGGCTCCGCTGGCCAGGAGCGCCCAGGAGAAGGCGGGTCGCGGCCTGCTCGAGGCCCGGGCCTGGACGGCGCCGCGTGTCGAAGCAGGCGGGGTAGTCGTGCAGGAGCGGCTCGCCCCGGCGGTTTCGGCGGCGATGGTGACCGCCGCCCGGCGTATCGAGCCGGCGAAGGCCACGCGTCGTCGCTGGCCGCTCATCGTGGTCGGGGTCGTGGTGCTGGGCGCGGGCTGCGCCGCGACGGCCCAGGTGCTCCGGAGCAGGCGGAACGCCGCGTCCATGGCGGCATCGGACCCGGCGACGCCGCCGCCTATGCCGCCGGACACTCAAGCCGAGAGCCAGGAGATGACCGACGCCCCGCACGCGGACGTGAACGGGCAGGTCAGGACGCCCTGACCGGATTGTGACGGGCAGCGGGTGGCCAGCGAGGCTGGCCACCCGCTGCTTGCCCGTCTAGGAAGCGACCTGGAGCCCGGGGATCTGGAGCGAGCTCGAGGAGATGTACGGCTGGTTCGTGGTTACGTTGGTGAGCTTGAGCGGGACCAGCGGGGTCACCGATTTCAGCAGCTTCAAGATGGTCGCCAGCGGGCTGCTCGGCGTGAGTGTCACCGGGACTCCCAGCAGGTCGCCGGACAGCTGCGTCGCGTAAAGCACCACACTCCCGGTGAACTGCATCGAGGAGCCGCTCGTCACCGACGAGGCCTGGCCCTGGGTGACGGTCAGCGTGGGCGCGCCATCCAGGGTCAGCGAGTTCATGGTGAACTCCATCATCGGTACGGCCGTCCCGCTGGCCGTGGGAACCTGCGCCACTCCCTTGTAGGATGCGCCGAGCAGCAACGCCGAGCCGGTGACGAGCGTGAACTGGGCCTCGCTGACCTGCAGCCCGGCGCTGACCGCGGCCTTGACCGAGGATGCCTTCCGCCGGCTGCCCGACCCGCCCGCGCTGGGGTCCGGGATGGGACTCCCGGTGGGCGACGCGCCCACCGAGGGCGTCGGGTCCGCCGACGGGGCCGGGCCCGCGGACGGGGCCGGGTCCGGGTTGCTGCTAGGCGAGGGGGTCGGCGTCGGACTGGGAGACGAGCACAGGATGGGAACGATGCAGCCGGGCTGGCTGACGGCCGCGGGCCGCGCCGCGCTGGCGGCGTGCCCGGGCAGCATCAGGGCGGCCACGGCCAGCGGCATGGCGGCGAAGGCCAGTCTCCGGGTCACGGCATCCACCTGGCCTCGTGGTCTGCCCCGGACGTGCCTGCTCCTTCCCGCGGCACTCGCTCAGCCCGATCAGCGGCACGCTCCCGGGCCGGCTCGGCGTCCAGCACCAGGCCCAGACCCTCGGAAGGAGGTCCGGCCCGCCGCGGCCGGGGCCGGTGCTGGCCGGCCGGCCGGCCGGGCCCCGGGGTCCAGCCGAAACTGAGCGAGGCGCCGGTCACGCCGAGCAGCATGCCGAAGAAGAACCCGCCCAGGTTGGTCGCGACAAAGGACGCGACGGCCAGCAGCACCCCGGCGATCGCGTAGAAGACCCGCTGTACCGGGTGAAACCAGATCAGCAGGCCGCAGGCCACCAGCAGGCCACCGATCAGCACGCCGAACACGCCGCCGACACCAATGTAGATGACGACCTTGACCGAGCCATGGGCCAGCACGCTCAGCAGCGGAATGGCGATCAGCTCGATCCCAGCCAGCAAGAGCAGCAGGCCGCCCCAGAACGGCCGGCTGCGGCGCCAGGCCCGGAACGCCTGCCACGCGCTAGCGGCCCGGGCCCGGGCCTCAGCGGCTGGATTCCCAGCCACCGGTGTCGCAACGGTCTGGGCCTCGACGGTCTGGGCCTCGACCGCCGGCCGCTCGGTGGCCTGGGTCTCGTCAGGCTGGGAGTTGTTGGGTCGGGGCTCCACCGGGCTGCTCCCGGCGGAGCCAGTACCGTCCTCGGGCGTGTCCACTAGTAGCAGGCGTTTCCGAAGCTGAGGTTGAAGCCGGGCAAGGTGAAAGTACCGGCCGTGGTCAGCCAGGTGTGCTGGTGGAGGTTGTCGATGGTGACCGAGTCGGCCTGCTGCCCGAAGCCGCCCGACGGCCCGGTGACCCCCGGGTCCTCGCTGAGCGTGCCCGCGTCCTGGCCAATGACGATGTTGTTGAACGTCGCGTCGCCGGACAGGTTGTCGGAGTCGACGATCAGGTTGCTGGCCTTGGCCGGGTTCCCCCCGCCGCCAGCGGTGATCCGCAAGGTCACCGGGCCCACGCTGATGCTCTGGCAGAGGTTCGCGAGAGAAGCGGACTTGATCGCGGAAATAGCGACCGGATGCTGGTTCCCCTTGCTATCCGAGACCGCGCCGCCGAACTGCTCGAAACCCGTGCCTTTCAGCTGGCTGGAGGCCACCTCGAAGGCGCTGCCGGACACGGAGATGGATGCTGCGAGTACCCCTTCGGTCGTCAAGGCGACCAGGATGGCGGCCGCGGCCATAGCCGGGACGAACAAGATAGCGAACCGCCGCCAGCGCACCCGGCCTTGTGGGGCTGGCTCGGCGGGGTCCGCAGACGTGCTGGTAGAGGGGGACATAGGGGCTCCTGGCACTGGTGTCCGTGGTGCCAGACAGCCTGCGGGTTGCGGACCGGCACCGTTGTCGGGTCTCGGCTGCGGCGGGTGAGATAGGCCACAGCGGAGCGATTGATGGAAGTTACCGCCTGGTAGTAATGCCGGTCAAGCCGCATTCCATAACAAATCTGGGCTGCGATCCACTCACCCGCGGAGTACCTCCCTGAACTGGGGAGTGTCCGCGGCGTCGGGCACAATGCGTGGTGTGCTACTCAGCGATTTGGTGCGCACGTCAGACGCGGTATCGCTGGCGTCCGGCCGCCGGGTCAAGATCAACGAGATCGCCGGGCTGCTGCGCCGGACGTCGCCGGGTGAGGTTTCTGTGGCGGTCGCGTTCCTCTCCGGGGAACTTCGCCAGCGACAGATCGGGGTGGGCTACGCAGCGCTCGGTGGCCTGCTCCGGGCCGATCTGCCGCCCGGCGGCGGGCCTGCTGACAGCGGGCCTGGCCCGGAACCGGACGCCCGGCCGCTGACCCTGGCCGAGACCGACTCCGTGTTCGCGGCGATAGGGGCCATCACCGGTCCCGGGTCCCAGGCTGAGCGGCGCAGGCTGCTGGGTGCCCTGTTCGCCCGCGCGACCCCGGCCGAGCAGTCCTTCCTGACCCGGCTGCTCGCCGGCGAACTGCACCAGGGTGCGCTGGAAGGCGTGATGGTCGAGGCCGTCGCGCAGGCCGCCGGGGTACCCGCCGGAGAAGTACGCCGGGCCCTCCTGCTCGGCGGTTTTCTGCCCGCCGTCGCGGAGGCCGCCCTGTCCGCGGCGCACGCCGCGGACAGGCAGGCCGCGGCTGACCAGGCCAGCCCGGGCGAGAGCATCGTCGGCGAGGCCCCCGCTGACGCGGCCCCGGAGGCCGTTGCTGACGCGGCGGTCACCGCTGACACCGGCGCGCAGGCCGCCGCTGATGTGGGCGCGCAGGCCGCCCTCGCGGCCCTCCGGGCCTTCCGGCTTCAGGTGGGACGGCCGTTGCGGCCCATGCTGGCCGCCTCCGCGCCGACCGTGGCCGCCGCATTGGAGCGGGTGTCCCCGGCCGCGGTCGAGTGGAAGATCGACGGAATCCGGATCCAGGTGCACCGGCAAGGCCACGAGGTCAGGGTGTTTACCCGGACCCTGGATGACATCACTCCCCGGCTGCCCGAGATCACCCGTGCCGTGCTCGCCAGCCCCGCCGGGGTCCTGGTCCTGGACGGTGAGGCCATCGCGCTGGACCCGGCCGGCCGGGCCCGGCCGTTCCAGGTCACCGCCAGCCGGGCCGGCACCCAGGCGGCACCGGGCCAGGAGACGCCCGACGTCCCGCTGACGCCGTTCTTCTTCGACCTGCTGCACCTGGACGGGCGGGATCTCATCGATGAGCCCGCCAGCGTCCGGCAGGCGCTGATGGCCGAGGTCCTCCCGGCGGACCTTCGGGTCCCGCGCCTGATTACCGGCGAGGTAGCGGAGGCCGAGGCGTTTTTCGCGGACGCCGTGGCCCGCGGGCAGGAAGGCGTGGTGCTGAAGTCGCTGGACGCCCCGTACGCGGCGGGCCGCCGGGGCAGCGAGTGGATCAAGGTCAAGCCACGGCACACTCTGGACCTGGTCGTGCTGGCCGCCGAGTGGGGTCATGGGCGCCGCCGCGGCTGGCTGTCCAACCTGCACCTGGGGGCCCGTGATCCGGCGGGAGGCTTCGTCATGCTCGGCAAGACGTTCAAGGGGCTGACCGACGAGACGCTCCGCTGGCAGACCGAGCGGTTCCTCGAGATCGCCGAGCCGCCTGGCCAGCATCCCGGGGGTGACCTCACCGACGCCCGTGGCGTGCTGCGGCTCCGCCCCGAGATGGTGGTCGAGATCGCCTTCGACGGTGTCCAG
This sequence comes from Streptosporangiaceae bacterium, assembly GCA_035642895.1. GTDB lineage: Bacteria > Actinomycetota > Actinomycetes > Streptosporangiales > Streptosporangiaceae > RYN-230. Next base: position 16,910 of record DASQRM010000079.1, read on the forward strand.
GCCAGCCCCCGGTATCCGGGCGGGCTGGCGCTGCGCTTCGCCCGCGTCCTCCGGTACCGGCCAGACAAGCAGGCGGCCGAGGCGGATCCGATCGACGCGGTCCGCGCCATCTGGGAGGGGCGGGTTTCGGACGGCTGAGACTGAGGGGCGCCATCAGGCCCAGCCCAACACAATCCGCAGTCTCAGCGGACTCTGAGAGGTCAATCCAACGGAGCATCGAGTTTCGGCGGGCCTAATTGGAGGCGGACCGGTCAGGTTCTGTCCCGGAGCAACGCCCGGACGCTCGATCTCAGGGAGATGACCGTGAGAATCACCCGACCACTCATCGGTACCGCCATCGGCGCAGGTGTCCTCGGGGCCGCGCTGGCCCTGGGCGTGACGATGGCCAGCGCGTCCGCATCCACGGGGACCTCTCACTCAGCAGCGAATACCGCCACGTCCCCGGCCGCGTCGCCGGCGGCCTCGCCGAAGCCCACACAGGGCAACGGCCACAAGTGTCCCGGCATGTCCGGCGGCGGTAACGCGCAGCACAGCGCGCAGCAGGGCTGAAGAACCCCGGTTAGCGATCCCGGCCCATCCCCGGGAACCGGAGCGGGGTGGCCCGGCCATAGAGGCCCGGGCTAGCTCAGAGTCCCTCAATCGCGGGCAGCCGCCGGCACTCGATCGCGGTCAGCAGGCGCTGGTAGTCCAGCTCGTTCTGCTCCGAGTAGGCCACCCCGAACTCCTCGATGGCCCGGTCGAAACGATCGCTGGAACCGAGGTACCCGGAGATCATCGTGGCCCGCCCGGTCCGGGCATGTGCCCGGGCCAGCGCCCAGCCGCACAGACCCGCGTAGTAGGTGAGCTGCGGCGGGTCCATGGCCGGCACGTTCATCGCGCCCTTCATGTCCCGCAACTGCCGGGCGTAGTACTCCTTGGGCTCGGCGCCGTCTACCTGGAGCCCGCTGGTCCAGCCGAGGAACGGATCCGCCGCGGCCTGCATCATCCGCTCACCACGGACCACCCGCTCGCCCTGGTGCTTGTACTCACTGGGTCCGGCGAAGGGGGCCAGCACCGACTCCTGAGCCTCCTTGAGCTGCAGGAACAGCGGCTCGTCCGGCCGGTCGCCGAGCAGCAGGAACACGAACGCCTCGGTGCCGACCGAGCCGACCCCGACCACCTTGCGGGCGAAATCCCCGAAGTAGTACCGGCGCAGCACCTCGCGCCGGTCAGCCTGCAGTGTTTCCTGGTAGAGCTGGACCGCGCGGCGGAGCTCCTCGGCGATGCCGGGAGTCTGCTCGACTCCGAAGCGGACCACTACCGGCGGGACCGGCCTGATCCGGTACTGGCCGTCCACCAGGTGGCAGAGCTTTTCCAGGGCCTGGACGCTGGTGTGCCGGTAGGCCCGGTGGATGTCCTGGTTGCGTCGGCGGACAGCGCCCGGCGACTGGACCACGTCGAAAAGCTGGGAGACCTGGTCCACGTCGATCCGGGAGTACCAGATGTCCAGGAACCGCATCTGGGCGAAGGTTTCCATCTCGGTGCGGTAGATGTGCGCGCACCGGCGGACCGCGGTCCGGACCGAGCGGGTGCCGAACCCGTTCTCCCGGGCCGCGACCGCCACACTGGCGGCGAGCCGCTTCACATCCCAGTCGAACGAGGCGGGCAGCGTCTCGTCGAAGTCGTTCACGTCGAACACCAGCTGCCGGTCCGGCGCCGCGAACATCCCGAAGTTCAGCAGGTGCGCGTCTCCGCAGCACTGCACCCGGATGTCCGTGGTGGGCAGATGAGCCAGGTCCCAGGCCATCGGCGCCGCCGCGCCGCGGAAGTAGGCGAACGGCGAGGCGGCCATCCGGCCGTGCCGGATCGGTACCAGATCCGGCACCCGGCTCTTGGCCTGCTCCTCGAGGATCGTGACGGGATCGGGTCGGCCCGGCGGTGGCGACCACTCCGCGTGGCTGGACCTCGGCACGAACTTGCGCCGCTCCCGGCCCAGTTGCCGCCACTCTTCCGGCGTCAGTATCTCGTGGGCCTCGGACAGTACCCCCGGCGAAATCTTGCTCATGCGCCCACCCCCCGGACGTTGGCGGCGCCCTGCGCCCCCGCCGTCCTGCTAGGCCCAGGGTACGTGGTGCGCTCCCGGCTACCCGTCCGTAGGGTGGTCGGGTGCCCCGTGACCGCCTGGCCGATCTGCCCTACGCCAGCGCCCTGACGCCACATCAGGGCGACCTGGCCGCCGAAGAAGACTATGAGGGCGCCCACTTCGACAAGCTGGACTTCGACGCGCCGCGGGCTCCCGGAAGCAGGTTCCTGGAGTGCGCCTTCACCCAGGTGACCGTGCAGGATGGGCGACTGCGCCGGGCCCGGTTCAACGACGTGTGGCTGGACGGGGTACGGCTGACCGCGACCGAGCTCATCGACAGTAGCTGGATCGACGCGACCATCATCGGGTCGCTGGCCGCAGGGGTGATCGCGCACGGGTCACTGCTGCGTCAGGTCACCTTCCGCGGCTGCAAGCTGCACGGGGTGAACTTCCGGGGGGCCACACTCACCGACGTCAGCTTCCAGGACTGCACGCTGCGCGAGGTCGATTTCGGCGCGGCCACCCTGCGGCGCTGCCAGTTCCCCGGCTCACAGCTCCAGGAGACGGACTTCAGCCAGGTCACCCTGGACAAGGTGGACCTGCGCGGTGCGGAGCTGGGCATCATCATGACGCCGGGCGCGCTGAGCGGGGCGACGATCACCACCGCTCAGCTGACCGCACTGGCCCCGCTGCTCGCCGAGCACGCCGGGATTACCGTGGCGTGACTTCCCCCATCCTGGACCAGTCCGTGCCCGGGATCGTGGTGTTGATGATCTGCGGCGACTCATCCGACGTAGTCGGGGGCCCAGGCCACGAACTTCTTGAAATGACCGAGTTCACGTGAGCCGCGGCCGCGTCGTCCTGGAACGCATCGACCAGCACGAACTGGTTCGGGACGCCCCCTTCGGCATCGATCGCGGCACAGCCGAGCCTGGACCGGGTCGCAACTGGTCAAGCCGATCTTACAAATGGCCGGCTGGGCCGCGGTCTCAGGCTGCGACGGCCGGCCAGGCGTTTGCCCAGGGTGTTCTGCCCCGTCAGGGCTTGCGGGCCTCGATCAGGGCCCGCTGGGCGTGCGCCACGAACGGCCCCTGCGACTGGATCTTCTCGTGCAGCAGCCGGAGCCGGTCCCGGTAGCCCGAAACGGTGAAGCCGGGCACCGTCCACAGCACCTTCCGCAGGAAGTACACGACCGCGCCGACATCGTTGAAGACCGTCCGCAGCGCCTCCTCGCGCAGGTCGACGACCACCAGTCCGGCCGTCCCGGCCTCCGCCCTGGCCCGGCTGGCGCCACGGGCCTGGCTGACCGGCTGCGGGCCCATCATGAAGTCGGTCAGCTCGCGGTTCGAACCCGCCCCGACCAACTGGGAAAAGAAGGTTCCGCCCGGACGAAGCACGCGGGAGATCTCCGGCCACACCAGCTCGACCGGGTGCCTGCTCACGACCAGGTCGAAGGACTCCGCCGGAAACGGCAGCCCGGCGTCGTCCGCGACCTGCACCACCCGGCCGCCCAGCGGGCCGAGGTTCCGCCGGGCCAGCTCGGCGTTCGGCGGCCACGACTCGGTGGCGGCCAGGACGGGCGGCGGGTGCGTGATCCCAGCCAGCACCTCACCGCCTCCGGTCTGGATGTCGAGCGCCGCGCAGGCATGCGTCATCCGCTCCGCCATCATCCGGGCGTAGCCCCAGGACGGGCGTTCCTCGGTGGCCCGCCCGTCGAACCAGGAAAAATCCCAGCCTTCCACCGGGACCCCCTCGCCCTCGGCGACCAGCCTCGCGAACTCCGGATCCTCCCCCACGCCAGCACAGTAGGCAGCGACCGGGGGCGCGGTCGAAGGGTTATCGGGTCTCCGGCGACCTTTCCCGCGTGACGTGCGTCCTGGCAGGTGTTTTGTCCGGTTCCGGCGAACCGTATCCGGGAAAAGTGCGCCCGATCAAGGGATCGATCACCGGGATTCAATCACCGGGGCCGGTCACCGGGGTCAGGCCAGCCGCGCCGGGAACCCACCGGTGGCGATGGGCCCCCACCGCTCGATGGTGACCCGGATCAGCGACTTGCCCTGGCGCTGCATGGCCGCCCGGTACTCGTCCCAGTCGTCATGCTCACCCGCGATCGACCGGAAGTACTCCACCAGCGGCTCGACGGCCCCCGGCACATCGAGGACCTCGGAGGTGCCGCTGAGCTGCACCCAGGCTCCCCCGAAGTCGTCCGACAGCACCAGCACATCGACCTTGGGATGACGGCGGGCGTTGTGAGTCTTGGCCCGCTCCGGGTAGGTCGCGATCACGACCCGGCCCTCGTCGTCCAGGCCCCCCGTGACCGGGGAAAGCTGGGCGGACCCGTCCCGTTTCGTGGTGACCAGCACTAGGTGGTGCCGACTGCGGACGAAGTCGAGCAGTTCCTCGCGCCCGACGGTGTCGGCGGTGGCTATGTGGGGGCTCATGGCGTCCTCGGCATGGCGTCCATCGTAGGGGCCGACCCTCGGGCGGGGCATGCCCCCGTAGGGTCACGGCCTGAGAGGAGCCGAGGGCCGGGCCGGGAGTCGGGCGCCGCCGTTCGTGGGACCCGGCCGCCGCATGCCATGCTGGCCCTCATGTCCGAGCCTGATACCCGCCCGGCGCCCACCCGGACCCTGAGCACCAGTGACTTCCTGGTCCCACGAGAAGATCGGTATTTCGAGGACTACCGGCCGGGCGCGGTCTACGAGTACGGGTACCTGACCGTCACCGAGGCGGAGATCCTCGAGTTCGCGCGGCGGTTCGACCCGCAACCCATCCACGTCGATCCGGAGTTCGCCGCAGCCGGGCCGTTCGGGGGGCTGATCGCCAGCGGCTGGCACACGGCCAGCATGATGATGCGGCTGTTCGCCGACCATTACCTTTCCCGGGTGGCCAGCCTCGCTTCGCCGGGGATCGATGAACTGCGCTGGCCCGCGCCGGTACGGCCCGGGGATCAGCTGCGGCTGCGGACCACGACTGTGGAGGCCCGGTTGTCACGCTCCAAGCCCGACCGGGGACTGGTGCGCACCCAAGGTGAACTGCTCAACTCCGGCGACCGGACCGTGCTGTCCCTGGTGGCCATGAACCTGCTGGGCCGCCGCGAACCCGGCTCCCGCTGAGCAGGCGCCGCGAACGGGGCGATCAGTTGCCATAATCACCGGATGACCGCGCGCACCCCCACTATCGTCGCCACCAGCATCGGCTTCCAGGCCGCCGGCCACGGACCCCGGGATTTCCGGCTCGGGCCCGCCTACGGGCACGCCGCCTCCCTCGCCCGGGCGGGCGACAGCCCCCGGGTGTGCATCGTGGCGACGGCCGTGGGCGACGCGGCGGACTCGCTGACCGCGTTGTATTCCGCATTCGGCCGGGCGGGGTGGCGGCCCAGCCACCTCGCCCTGTTCGCGGAGCCCAACGTCCCGGACATCGCCGAGCACCTGCTGGCCCAGGACGTGGTCTGGGTAATGGGGGGCAGCGTGGCCAACCTGCTGGCCCTGTGGCGGCTGCACGGGGTGGACCAGGCCATGCGCACCGCGTGGGACGCGGGTGTGGTGCTGATGGGCGTGTCGGCCGGGTCGATCTGCTGGTTCGAGGGCGGCACCACGGACTCGTTCGGGCTGCCGCTGCACCCGGTGACCAACGGCCTCGGCTTCCTGCCCTACTCCAACAGCCCCCACCACAACTCTGAGGAGCAGCGGCGCCCGGCCATCTGCAAGCTCATCGGGGACGGCACCCTTCCCGAGGGCTACGCCTCCGACGACGGCACCGGGCTGGTCTTCGAGGGCACCGAACTGGTGGACTGCATCACCGAGGTGGAGGGTGCGCAGACCTGGCACATCATCCGCCGCCCCGACGGGACCGTCGAGGAAACCTCCCTCCCCACCCGGCTCCTCCCGTCCTGACGCCGGGCGCGGGGCCCCGGGCGCCCGCCCGGGCGGGCCGAGGGTCCAGCCGCATGGGTGCGGCATCAAGGTCGTTCCGGGCGCCCCCGGCAGCATGGGTGCGGCACCGGTGTCGTGACTGGTTCGGGCGGGTCAGTAGCGGGTGTGCATGAGGGTCTGGACCTCGGAGAGGGTGTGCTCGGCCAGGGCACGGACCCGCTCGTTGCCGTCCGCCAGAACCTGGCGCAGATAGCCCGGGTCGGCCGCGACCTCACGCCGCCGGGCCCGGATCGGGCGCAGCCGCTCGTTCAGCGCCTCGGTGAGCAGCCGCTTCAGCGCCGCGGCGCCGCCACCGCCCAGCCCGGCGGCGACGTCCTCCGGGCTGGTCTCCAGGCACAACGCGGCCAGCCGCACCAGGTTGGACACGGCCGGCCGGGATTCCGGCTGGTAGGTGATGGTGCGCTGGTCATCGGTCCGGGCCGTGCGGATCAGGCGCGCCGTCTCGTCGTCGCTGGCGGCCAGCGCGACGGCATTGCCCCGGCTCTTGCTCATCTTCTGGCCGTCGGTCCCGAGCAGCAGCGGGACGTCACTGAGCAGGGCGTCCGGGGCGGTGAAGTACGGCCGGCCCGGACAGTAGCGATCGTTGAAGCGGCGGGTGATGGTCCGGGTCAGTTCCAGGTGAGGAAGCTGGTCCTGGCCGACCGGGACCAGGTTGGCGTGGCAGCACAGGATGTCGGCGGCCTGGTGGACCGGGTAAGCGAACATCAGCGCGCTCATCGATGAGCCGCCGGCCGCACTGAACTCTTCCTTCACGGTGGGGTTCCGGCTCAATTCCGCCACACTGACCAGGCTGAGGAACGGGATCAGCAACTGGTTCAGCGGCTCAACCTGGCTGTGCGCGAAGATCGCGCTGCGCTGCGGGTCAATGCCGACCGCGAGATAGTCCGCGACCTGGCCGAGTACGCCGGCGGGCAGCGTTTGCGGGGTGTCCCGGTCGGTGAGCACCTGGTAGTCCGCGATGAGCACCATGACCTCGACGCCGAGATCCTGCAGCCGGACCCGGTTGAGCAGGGTGCCGAACAAGTGGCCGACGTGCAGCGGGCCGGTGGGGCGGTCGCCGGTGAGGACCCGGAACCGGCCAGGATCGTCCCGGATGGCGGCGTCAACGGCGGCGCTGCGGCGCCGCGCCGCCTGGAGCGAGGAGGTGTCCGGGACCGCGGCAGGCCCTGAGCGGGCGGGCCCGGCACTGGCAGGTGCCGGACGGGCGGGCTGGGTAGCAGCGGGCAGGGGAGGAGCGGGCACGGAGGCCTCCTCGGGTCAGGCCTCCGGCCGCGACCAGCCGGTAATACGAAACTGGCCCGCCAGAGGCGGGCCATCAGACACATGAGACAGCTGCCGCCTTACTGCGGCGGCCACCACCCCATGCATCGCGTCATGGGCCCATGCTACCCGAGTGGGTGCCGCAACCACTGCCCGGGACGCGTGAGTACGGTCGCCATGCTGTCCGGGCCGGGCGCGGTGGGGGCTGCAGGCCGGGGCGGGCGGGGGGATACGGTGGCTGGGTGGCACGGGTGGTCATTATCGGCGGGACTGGCGCTATCGGACGGGCCGCCGCGCGGCGGCTGCTGGCCATGGGCTGGTCGGTCGAGCTCACCGGGCGTAATCCGGCCCGGATGCCGCGCGACATCGCCGCGGCGGGCGGCCGGTTCATCGCCGCGGACGCCGCGGACATGCGTGACGCCGGGCGGTTGCGGGCCGCGTTCGGGGATGGCACCGACCTGCTGGTGGACTGCGTCTGTTTCACAGCTGAGGATGCGGCCGGGCTGCTACCCCTGGCCCGTGACACGGCGTCGACCGTGCTGATCTCCAGTAAGGCCGTGTATGTGGACGCGGCCGGCCGCCACTCCAACTCCCCGGTCAAGCCCGACTTCGGCGGCCCGGTCCGGGAAGACCAGCCCACGGTGGCCCCCGGATATGGGGACTACCGGAGCGCGGAAGGCTACCCGGCCGGCAAAGTCGCCGCCGAGCAGGTGCTGCTGGACAGCGGGGCACCGGTCACCGTGCTGCGCCCGTCCAAGATCCACGGCCCGGGATCGCGGCAGCCCCGCGAGTGGGTGTTCGTCAAGCGCGTGCTCGACCGGCGCCCGGTGCTGTTCCTCGCCCACCGCGGCGCCGGCGTGGACCACCCCACGGCCGCCGCCAATATCGCCGCGCTTATCGACCTGGCCGCGGCCCGGCCGGGACGGCGCATCCTGAACGCGGCCGACCCGGACGCGCCCAGTGCCCTGGAGATCTCCCGGGTCATCGCCCGCCACCTCGGGCACACCTGGGACGAAGTCCTCCTGGACGACCAGCAGGCCACGCCGGGTGAGCTCACGCTGGGCCGTCATCCCTGGGACCGGCCGCACCCGCTCGTCCTCGACATGACCGCCGCCGCCAGGCTGGGGTACACCCCGGCCGGTGATTACGCCGCGACCGTGGCCGCCGAGGTGGACTGGCTCGTCGCCGCGGCCCAGGGCGGGGAGGACGCGGACCTGATCCCCGGTCCCGGGGACGAGTACTTCGCCCCGCTGCTCGACTACCGGGGCGAGGACCGCTGGCTCGCGGCCCGGACCGTGGCCCGGACCGTGGCCCAGTCCGCGAGCCAGTCCGCGAGCCAGCCCCCGGGCGCCGGATGAGCGAGCTGTGGATGCTGGAGCCTGGCCCGCGGATCACGGATCCGCTGGCACCGTATGAGCAGGTCACCCGGACGCGGGCGGACGGCCGGAGCTGGGTGATGGCGCACATGGTCGGGGGCCTGGACGGCTCGGCGGCGATCGGGGGCCGGGTCGGTGCCCTGTCCACCACACCGGACGCGGAACTGTTCCGGCTCATGCGGGGGCTCGCTGACGTGGTGCTGGTCGGCGCCGAGACGGTGCGCGCGGAGAACTACGGGGTGGTGCGGCTGCCGGCGGAGCGGGCCGCGGCGCGGGTGGCGGCCGGGCGGGCGGCCACGCCGCCCCTCGCGGTGGTGAGCCGGTCGCTCGAGCTGGACTGGTCGGCCCGGGCGTTCGCCGACGCGCCGCCGGAAGCCCGGACACTGGTCATCACCTGCGCGGCCGCCGACCCGGCCCGGCTGGCGGAGGCCCGGCAGGTAGCGGACGTGATCGTGGCCGGCGCCGGCCGGGTCGATCCGGCGCTGGCCCTGCAGCGGCTGGGCGAGCGGGGCTGCCGGGTCGTGCTCTGCGAAGGCGGCCCCACCTGGCTGGGCGAACTGACCGGGGCCGGCCTCCTGGACGAACTCTGCCTGACGCTTTCCCCGCTGATGGGCGGGGACCCGCTACCGGTGTCCGTCGCGCCCCCCGGCGCGCCGCTGGCCCACTTCGCCTTGCGGCACGTGCTGCGTGCGGGCGACACCCTGTTCCTCCGCTACGAGCGAGGCCCCGATGTCCCCTGACCCGTTCGACGACATCATGTCGTGCCTGGATAACGCCCTGATCGTGGTCACCACGGCGGAGGGCCATGAGCGGGCCGGGTGCCTGGTGGGTTTCCACGCGCAGTCCAGCATGGACCCGGGCCGCTACGCCGTGTGGCTGTCCAAGGCGAACTACACCTACCGGGTGGCGTTGCGGGCCACGCACCTGGGGATCGGATTCCTGACCTCCGCCGACCCGTTGCTCGCCGAGCGATTCGGGACCCTGACCGGGGACAAGACCGACAAGTTCGCGGGGTTGCGGACAAGCCTGGGCGCGGGCGGGGTGCCAGTGCTGGAGGACATCCCGCACTGGGTGAGCCTCCGGCGGATCGCGCTGCTCGACGAGGGCGGCGACCATGTCTGCGTGACCGGCGAGCCAGTGGCCGCCGGGAGCAGCGGGCCGTTCGAGCCGCTCCGGCTGTCCCACGTCGGGCACCTCCGGCCGGGGCACGGCCCCCGGGAACGGCCGGGGCCGCCGACCGAGCGGGCCGCCCCCCAGTAAGCGGGCCGGGTCAGTCGTCGAGGACGCGTTCCCAGAAAATCTCGTCGTGCCAGGCCCCGACGGTGAAGATGCGCTCGTGGGCGATGCCGATCGGCACGAACCCGTTCTTGCGCAGCACGTTCTGCGAGGCGATGTTCTCGATCTGGGTGGTCGCCTCGGCGCGGTGCAGGCCAAGCTCGCGGATCATTAACCCGATCACCAGGTCGACCGCGCGGGTGGCGTGACCCTGCCCCTGATGGGGGGTTCCGATCCAGTAGCCGATGGACGCCTTGCGCCAGGCCCGCTGCAGGATTTCCTGGACCGTTATCTGCCCGATGACCTGGTCGCCGTCCAGGACCACCCCGGGCCAGGACTCGCCGGTCGCGTGCCGCAGCAGCATCCGCTCAATGCGGCGGCGCTGCCCTTCCAGGGTGTAGTAATCCGGGCTCCGAGGCGGGTCCCAGCGAGCGGTGGCGTCGGCGTCACGCCGTTGGTGCGCGGTGATGGCCTCGGCATCATCGAGCGAGATGAGGCGGATGTGAGTGACGGGACTGCCCATGCCGTCCGACCCTACCGCCAGGCCGGCCGGGCAGGCCGGCCGCGAGCTAGGGCCAGGTCCAGGTCAGGTCAGGTCAGGTCAGGTCAGGTCAGCGACACGGATCGTCTCTCGTCGGGATCCTGCGGCGCCAGGCTGGCGGGCAGCTGCAACGTCGTTCCGCCGATGAGCGACGGGGCCGATTCGCCCGGATAGTAGCGCAGCTCGAGAACCCCGCCGTTAGGGACGGGGTAGAGGCTGGTGAAGCGGCGGAACTGGCGCATGTCCTCCGGGCCGGGGTCGGCCACGCCGGTCAGCAGATGCCAGGCCACGGCGCGCATGAAGATGCCGTGGGTGAAGACCGCCACCGGCCCGGCCTGCTGCGCACCGAGCCGGCCGAGGAAGCTGGTCACGCGCCCGAGCAGGCCGGCGAACGACTCCGCCCCGGGCTCAGCGTGCTGCGGCTCGGCCTGCTCCCAGTACGCCCGGACCTCGGGCGCGCGCTCATGCGACGTGGTCGCGCGCCCGTCGAGGGTCCGGAGATAGGAGAACTCCTGGACGGGCCACTCCTCGCAGGCCGCCCCGGGGTACCGGGCGATCGTCGGCTGCGCCGTCTGCTGGGCCCGCAGGTAGGGGGACCTGACGATGAGCTTCGGCGGATCCGCGAACACCTCGGCGATACGTTGGGCCTGCTGGTGCCCGAGCCCGGTGAGCGGAATCCCCCGCCAGTCAGCCGAGGGCAGCCCGGCGTTGGATTCGCTCTGCCCATGCCGGATCAGCCACACCCGAACCACATCAGCCTCCTCATGCGTCCCGGGGCCCACGCCGCGGCCGGCGGTCACCAGGCTGGACCCTTCGCACAAGTGTGGCGTTTGACTGGGTATGACCGGAGCGGCAGGCTGGACCTGCCTGGCCGGCTGGCGATGGCAGCTACCCGGTGCGGGAACCGGATAGGCCATAGCCGGGGGCCTTCTGGGAGGAAACAATGTCGTGGCGCGGCCGGGCCGCCCGCTGGTGCCGCACCCACCGGCTCGACATCGCCTGGGTGGCTTTCGTCGGGATCAATCTGGCTGCGATGCGGCTGCTGCCCGACTGGGGAACGATCCCGTTCCTGGCCATCTGGGTGAGCCTGACCGCGATCTACGGGGTCCGGCTGTGGCGGTTGCAGCCCACCATCCTGACCTGGACCGCGGTCACGCTGGCCACCGGCGGCATCGTCGTCGTACAGGTCCTCAAAGGCCAGCAAGACGCCGACTACCTGGCCGAAGTGCCGCTGATCGCGCTGATGTTCATGGTCATGGTCTGGCACGGACGGCGGCGGATCACCGCGATGGAGCAGCAGCTGGCCGCGATGAAAGAGGTCCAGCGCGTCTCCGGCGAAAACCTGCGCCTGCTGAAGGAACAGCACCGCTTCTTGCAGGACGCGTCGCATGAGCTGGGCACGCCGATCACGGTGGCGCTGGGGCACGCTGAGCTGATGGAACGCGCCGCTAACGACACGGTGCTGGCCGAGGACGCCCGGGTCATCGCCGGGGAGCTGCGGCGGCTGGGCCGGATGGCCAGCCGGATCCTGCTGCTGGCCTCGGCCGGGAGTCCCGGCTTCCTGCACCGCCAGGTGGTCACCGCCGAATCGGTCCTGGGCGACGCCCTCGAACGCTGGGGCTACCTGCCCCGGCAATGGCGGCTCGGGCCGGTCACCGAGGTGACGGTCATGGCCGACCGGGACCGCCTGGCCCTGGCGCTCGACGCGCTGCTGGAGAACGCCATCGCGCACACGGGCAGCGGCGACGAGATCGACGTCAGTGCCCGCCGCGCGGACGGGCACGTGGTGCTGACGGTGGCGGACTCAGGAACCGGCATCGCCCCCGCCGACCTGGACCGGATCTTCCACCGCTTCGCCCGGGCCAACCCTCAGCGCAGCACTGAGGCGGGCGGGTTCGGGCTCGGCCTGGCCCTCGTCCAGGCCATCGCCACGGCCCACGGCGGATCGGTCCAGGTGCGGAGCACGCCGGGGCGCGGCGCGGCCTTCGAGATCATCCTGCCGGTCAGCCCGGCCCCCGCCGCTGCCGTCCCCGAACCGGTCATGACCTCGTCCGGGCCAGGGTCTGGGTCAGCACGTGACGGGTCTGGGCCGGATCGATGACGTCATCGATCTCGAACGCGGCCGCGGTGCTGAGCGCCTTGCCCTTCTCGTAGTACTCCGCGACCAGCTGCTCGTACCGCTCCTGGCGGGCGGCCGGGTCGGCGATCGCATCCAGTTCCTTGCGGAAGCCCAGCCGGACCGCCCCTTCCAGCCCCATCCCGCCGAACTCCCCGGTCGGCCAGGCCACGCACAGCAGCGGGGCCTTGAGGTCCTTCCGGCCATGGCCATCGCGCCGAGGCCGTAAGCCTTGCGCAGGACCACGGCACACAGCGGGACGGTCAGCCGGGCCCCGGCGATGAACATCGCGCCGAAACGGCGCACGGTCGCGGTCTTCTCGGCCTCCGGACCGACCATGAACCTGGGGGTGTCGCACAGCGAGATGATGGCGAGCCGGTAGGCCTGGCACAGCCCGAGGAACCGGGACGCTTTGTCGGCGGCGTCTCCGTCGATGGCGCCCAGATGATGCGGGTTGTTCGCGATCGCCTCGATCGCCCTGGAAACCGGGGCGGGCTAGGCCGATCCGCCGGAGAGATGGTGGGTGGCCAGCCGCGGGCCGCCCCGGTGCCGGTCACCCGCGGCGGCCCGCAGGGCGGGGATGGTCTCGCTGGTGACCAGCCCGTGCTCGCTGGTGAGCTCGTCGATGATGGGGAAGGCCGTGGCGATGCGCTCCGGGGTGTCGATCACGATGGTCACCACGGGCACGTGGCGGCCCAGTTGCAGGACCCGGTCGCCGTGCGGCGGATGGTCGCCGTTGAACCCCCAGATCCCGCGCAGCGTGGTGGCGCCGCTGATCCCCGCGGAGCGCAGCCGCCGGACCATGGCTCGGTGCACCGGCTGGCCGCCGTGCTGGGCCGCCTCGGAGCTGAAGATCATGAGCTTGTGCCACAGCGCCATGCCGTGCTCGTCGGCGGCCGGCAGCGGGGCGGGCGGGGCGAGGAGCCGCCCGTCACGCTTGCACACCTGGACCCGTTCGAGGGTGGCCAGCGGGCGGCGCAGCAGCGCGCCCAGCTCGGGCAGCACCGGCGTGATCCGGTCCCCGGACCCGACGGCGACCACCATCATCGGCACCTCGGCGTTGCGGCTGAAGAACCTGGCCCGTTCCCGCCGGCCCCGCGCCGTGCCGTCCACGCCGAGCAGCGCGGTGGCCCCGGCGACGCCCCGGCGGTGCAGCAGGTCACAGACCGCCACGAAGGCGGGCACCCGGTAGACGCGTTCCTGGCGGCCGAGATAGACGGTGAGCTTGCTCTCCCCGGGCCGGTTCCCCGGGTCGGCGGTGAGCCCGGCCCCGGCGCCGAGCCCGGTCCCGGTGAGCAGGCGTGCCCGTTCCAGGGTGACCAGCCCGGGACGGTTCAGTTCGAGAGTCGGGCCCAGCACGGCCTCGATGCGCGGGCGGCTGTCCACCGCGATCGCGGTGAGTGGCAGGTCCTCGGAGAGGGTGAGTGAGCGGTCGGTGCGCAGGTGATGCTTGAGCCCGAACCCCTCGGTGCCCCGGAGCAGGATGCTCACGGCGATCTCGTGGCTCCCGTACAGGTCGAGGAGGGCATCCGCGACGAACCGGCCACCGGTCCGGTGGCGTTCGCCGAAGTAGCTGGTCAGCTTGATGCAGTCCACGCTCATAGGTGCGTCCCGACCAGCCGGCCCAGCGCGGCAGCGGCGACGCCGAGAATCAGGCTGACGATCACGTTCGCCGCGGCCTTGCCGTACTGGCGTTCCTCGGCGAGCCGGTCGGTCTCGAACATCCACGTCGAGAACGTGGTGTACGAGCCGACCGCAGCCGTGCCCGCGAGCAGCGCCTGGTCATGGCCGAGAGCCAGCCCGGTGAGCAGCCCGAGGATCACCGCGCCGGACACGTTGATGGCGAGGGTGCCGAAGGGGAAGTCACGGCCAGCTGCCGACCCGACCAGCCCATCCGCCAGGAAGCGGGCCACCGACCCGGCTCCCCCGATGAGGATGACCCCGGCCCACAGGAACACGTTCACGGCCGCCCCCTCACCGCAGCACCCGTACCCGCCGGACCAGCACGGTCGCCAGGTGGACCGCGGCATATCCGGCCGCCACGCTGGCCGCGGCGTAGCCGGCGGCCAGCCCCCAGGCGTGCGCGTCGAGCATCTTCAGGATCTCCACCTGCATGGTCGAGAACGTGGACAAGCCGCCGCACAGCCCGGTGCCCAGCAGCGGCCGGCGGTAGCTGGACAGCGGCAGCCGCTCCTGCAGGCGGGTGACGAAGTAGCCGAGCAGGAATGCGGCCACGATGTTGACGGTGAACGTGGGCCAGGGCCACGCGGTCGCCGGGTGCGGGAACGCCTCGGCCAGCGCGGCCCGCAGCAGCGTGCCCAGGGCGCCGCCGACGAAGATGGCAGCGAGCTCGCGGTGGTCGATCCGGGGCAGCCTGCGCGCCGCGGGACGCCCGGGCGGCGGGCCCGGTAGCGGGGCGACGGCCAGATCCGTGGCCGGTGCGTGGGTCCGGTCCGGGCCGGGCGGCCCGGCCGGGCCGGGATCAGGGTCAGGCAACGCGAAGGGCCTCCGTGCGCAGCGGTCTGAGCAGAAGCCATCAGCCGGAGCGGTTCGGGAGGTCACGACCTCCGCGTCAGGGCATCATCTGACGGTCACCAGCTTATCGGCCAGGCGGGCCATCGTGCCTGGCGCCCAGCCGGGATCGCCGCTGGCCGCGAACCGGACCCAGGTGGAGTGCATGGTCTCGGCCACGGCCGCCGACGGGTGCGCGCCGATCAGCAGCCGCATCTGCGGCAGGCCAGTCGTGCCGAACACGAACGGGATCTCCGCGGCATGGCAGGAACCGAGGCCGCCGTTGTCGGTGACGCCGAGCCCCTCGAAGCGGTACCGCCACGTCGGCGTCTCGCCCCGGGCCCGGGCCAGCTGATCCGCCGGCCGCACGAAGTGGACGTAGGTGTGCACGTCGCACAGCACCTCACCCGGTGTCGCGCCGGCGAACGTGGACAGGTCGGTAATCCCGTAATCCGCCGCGAAGCGGGCCAGCATGGCGTTGTCGATGGCGTCGATCACCCCGCCCGGGACGAGGAAGAGCCGCCCCTCGTCCCGGTTGGTGCCGATCATCGCCGGCACCTGCCCGGTGGCGTCGTCCAGTGGCATCCGCGGCAGCAGTTCGCCGTCGGCCACCGGCGCGAACGGCAGCAGCCGCGCGAGGTCACCCCATTCGGCCGCGGCGCCGGGCGCCCTCATCTCCAGTCCCAGCGCCGTGACGGCGGCCACGAGCTGCTCCAGCGGCACGGCGGCGACCGCGTCTCTGGTCGCCGCCACGCCGAGCCGGGCCGTGAGCCGACTGCTCACCTGCGCGGCCTGGGCGGTGGTCAGCACGTTGGACGCAGCGCCACTCTGCAGTACGGCCCGGGTGAACAGGCCGCGGGCGGCGGGCACCGACATCAGGGCCGCGATGGCCATCGCGCCCGCGGACTCACCGGCGAGCGTGACCTGGCCCGGATCACCTCCGAACGCACCGATGTTGTCGCGCACCCAGGTCAGGGCGGCGATCATATCCCGCAGCCCGCGGTTCGGGTCGGCATCGGGAAGCTCGAGGAAGCCGTCCGCGCCGAGCCGGTAGTTGATCGTCACGCAGACGATGCCGTCCCGGGCGAACGCGGTCCCGTCGTACCCGGCGTTGGCTCCCGAGCCGTTGGTGAACGAGCCGCCGTGGATCCACATGAAGACCGGCAGTCCAGCCGAAGAGGAGCCAGCCGCGGAGAGGCCGGGCGCAGAGAGGCCAGCCGCAGACGGGTCGGGCGTCCAGACGTTCAGGTTCAGGCAGTCCTCGCCGGGGATGGTGACCTCCGGCAGCAGCGGCCGGACCGGTGCCGAGTACTCGCCCTTCGGGACGGTCGGTCCGTACGCGGTCGCGTCGCGCACCCCCGTCCACGGTGACACCGGCTGCGGCGCCCGGAGCCGGCGGCGCCCGAACGGCGGTGCAGCGTAGGGGATCCCCAGGAACGCCCAGGCACCGCCGGTCCGGCGGCCCCGCACAGAGCCGCTCGCGGTCCCGACGACGGGTGCGTCGTGCATCGCTGCTCCTCGGCTCGGGTTGTGAGTCGGTCCGGACAACGCTACGTGCGGCTCATGCCGAGATGCAGAGGTGGCCCGCCTGCGGGACCCAGTCGTGGGCGACGCGGTCCGCGCCGTGTTCGCCTGGGATCGGGTCTAGGCGCTGACCTGGTCCACGGCACGGGCGATGGCCTCGCGCTCCGCCCGGACCGGCACCCCGACGACCAGGACGGTGGGGGTGGCAGTCACCCCGGCGTCCGCGGCCCGCGCCGTCACGTAGGGCGCCCAGTCCAGGTACAGGCCTTCGCCCAGGCAGCTGGCGAAAGGCTGGGCCGGCAGGCCGGCCTCGCCAGCGAGGGCGGCGAGTTCGGACTCACTCAGCCCCGCACTGCCCTCGTCGGGCTGATTGACGAACAGCGCATGCGTGTACTCCAGAAACCGGCCGGAGTCGGCGGCACAACCCGACGCCGCGGCCGCACGGGTCGAGTAGCGCGTCGTCGAGGCCTGATCGAGGAAGTTCATCGGATGGTAGGCGAGGCTGATCCGGTGTTCGGCCAGCATGGTGGCCAGCGCCGGGCCCGAGGACAGCTCGAAGCGCCGGCAGTACGGGCAGAGGAAGTCGATGAAGGCGTCCACCCGGACCGGGCCGTCCCCGAGAATGATCCCATCGCCTTCGGATGTGGCGCCGGCCGGGACGCGGCTCGGCATGGGCGGAGTGGTCACGGGGCCCTCCGGGCTTGATCGGTGATCTGGCGATCCTGCCAGCATCACACAGCCAGCCCCGGGCCGCCCTAGCCGGGCTGACGGTTCTGCAGCCCGGCGGTGAAGGCCCGCCCGTCGTCCGCGATCACCGCCAGCTGAGGCGGCGCGCCGTCAGCACCCGTCGTACGCCGTCCAGTTCGAGGCACCTCCGGCCGCGATGGCGTTATCGAAGATCTGGTCCTGGTACGCAGGGCCGGCCACGCCGTACTCGCTGGCCGAGCCGCCGTAGTTTTCCCAGGTTCCCAGGACGAACTGGTAAGCCCCGCCGCCGTTACCGGGTCCCCAGGCGTAGCTGCCGCCCTCTTCGGCGTTGCGGATGCAGATCCCGAGCGCGGAGTGAGCGGCATCCGAGCTGCTGCCCGAGGAGCTGGCCGCCGGGCTCGGGCTCGGCGACGGCTGGGCCGCGGCGGCCGCCTGCTGCTGCTTGGCGGCTTGCTCGGCGGCCTTCTCGGCGGCCTTCTTCTGGGCGAGCCGGGCCGCGGCGAGCTTGGCTAGATAGTGGCGCCGGATGGTCCGGGCGGTGTCACGGACGGTCCGGGCGGCGACCTGATGGTGGACGTCGATCAGCATGTCGTCGCTGGTCAGACTCGACGCGGAACTCGCCACCGTGATCTTGCTATGAGAAGGAGACGTGGACGCAGCGGATCCGGCCGATCCGCCCGTCAAGAACACGAAAGCCGCGGCAACGCCTGCGAGCGTTGCTGCGGCTACTACCGGCACACCGATCTTGACGGCGGGTTTCCGGGGGGTCTTGGGCCTGGAATGACGGGGTGCTGGGGGCATCCCACTCCTGTCCGCGAGCCTTCGCATTCACCTGGCGAGCTGGCGGCGGCTCAGCGAGCCGGCGTCAGGCGGCACAGAGAACGCCTGTCTTGCGGGAACTTACGGGAAGCTGAACGCCAGACGCAGGAAAACGCCGGAATACCGTCCTAAAAAGGCGGCAACCGAGATAACGGTCATCCGAAACCTAGTTTGGGCGCGTTAATGGCGCGTGCCAGAGCCCTATTCGGGGACCCCGGACGGTCAGTCCCACCGAGTGCCGCAACGGGCGCCCCGGGCCTGATCAGCGGTTACGCCTCCGACGCCGCAGGCCGTTCCCCGGCGCAGCCAGGCTGCCCCGCCTCCCGCGGGGGTGCGGCACCGTGGCCGTTAGGACACGTTAAGGCAGCGGGATGGGGCGGCCGGCCTGAGGCGCAGGGCCGGCCCTCAGCCGGGATCCGCAGCCGGCACCTCCGCTCGGATCCTCTACCGGCACCCTCAGCCGGGATCCGCCGCCGGCACCCTCAGCCGGGATCCGCAGCCGGGGCTTGACTGATTAGACCAGTCTGTCTATTGTTCTTTGGACAGACCTGTCTACTCAATCGACTTGAGGACTGATCATGACGACACGGGCCCAGACCCTCACGACGGACCCGCCCCGACTGGCCAGCCGTCCTGCGGCCCACGCACGACCCACCGGGCCGGCCCCACCCGGACGGTGGCGGCTGAGCGGGCGCCCGGCGTTGTACCTGCTGGCGTCGCTGATCGTGACCCTTCTCGCCGCGTCCGCCGCCCCCACGCCGCTGTACGCGATCTACCAGGCTCGCTGGGGCTTTACGCCGATCACCACCACGATCGTGTTCGGGGTGTACGCGGTGGCGGTGCTCGCCTCGCTGCTGACCCTGGGCAAGCTCTCCGACCACATCGGACGGCGTCCGGTGCTGCTGGCCGCGATCACCGTACAGACCGCGGCACTACTGGTGTTCACCACCGCCGACGGGGTGCCCGAGCTGCTGATCGCCCGGATCGTGCAGGGCCTGGCCACCGGCGCGGCGCTCGGCGCGATCGGCGCGGGCCTGCTGGACCTGGACCGCGAGCGCGGCACCTTCGCCAACTCGGTCGCCCCAGGCGTGGGCACCGGGTCCGGTGTGCTGCTCTCCGCCCTGGCCGTTCGCTACCTGCCCGCCCCCACGCACCTGATCTACCTGGCCCTGGTGGGCGTGTTCGTGCTCCAGGCCGCCGGGATCGTCCTGATGCGCGAAACGGTGAGCCGGACCCCGGGGGCGCTGGCCTCGCTGCGGCCGGAGATCCGGCTGCCCCGCAGGCTGCGCGGCCCGGTGATGGTCGCCACCCCGGTGCTGTTCGCGGTCTGGGCGATGGGCGGGCTGTACGCCGCGCTCGGCCCGGCCCTGGTGGACTCCCTGACCGGGTCCCTGGACGTGGTGCTGGGCGGGCTGAGCCTGTTCGTGCTCACCCTGACCGCCGTGATCTCCATCGTCGTGCTGCGGACCGCGGCCGCCCGGACCGTGATGCTCACCGGGATCCTCACCCTGATCATCGGCGCGGCCGTCACCATGCTCGCCCTGACCATCAAGTCCACGCCCGTGTTCTTCCTGGGCACGGCGATCAGCGGGGTCGGCTTCGGCAGCGGTTTCCAGGGCGGCATCCGGACCGTCGTACCGCTGGCTGCGGCCCACGAGCGCGCCGGGGTCCTGTCCCTGGTCTACATCGTGTCCTACCTGGGCCTGGGCCTGCCCGCCGTGGTCGCCGGGTTCGTCATCGTGCACGGCGCGGGGCTGACCGACACCGCGATCTACTACGGTGGCGCGGTCATCCTGCTCGCGGCGCTCGCCCTGGTCGGCCTGCTGCGCGTCCGCACCCCCGGCGTAGCCGGCCAGCCCGCTGCTGCCCGGCCCGCGGCGTGAGCGGGAGTGCCCGGTTGCCCGTGATCCACGCAACGTTCCCCGTGAGCCCGCCAGGCGATAGACTAGACAGAGTTGTCTAGAGGAGATGACCGACATGGCTGTGCAGAATGCGGCCAGACCGTCGGCGCGCGAGCGCCTGCTGGCCGCCGCCAACGAGCTGTTCTATGAGGAAGGCGTGCATACGGTCGGTATCGACCGGGTCATCGAGCACGCCGGCGTGGCCAAGGGCTCGCTGTATAACACCTTCGGTAGCAAGGACGAACTGATCCATGCCTACCTGAAGGGCCGCCACGAGAGGATCGCCGAGCGGATCACCCGGGCCCTGGAGAACTACGACACCCCGCGCGACCGGCTGCTGGGCGTGTTCGAGTCGCAGGGCCGGTCGCTCGCCGATACGGGTTACCGGGGCTGCGCATTCGCCCGGGCCAGTGCGGAGTCGCATCCCGGTGACCTGGTGGAGCAGGCCTACGGCGACTACCGCGGCTGGGTGCGCTCCCTGTTCACCCGCCTGGCCGACGAGGCCGGGGCACCCGACCCGGCGGCCCTGGCCCGCCAGCTGCACCTGCTCTACGACGGGATCGCAGTGTCATCCAGGATGGACCACGACCCGGCCGCGTTCGTTGCGGCCCGCGCTGCCGCGGCGGCGCTGCTCGACGCGGCCCTCGCCAGCGCCCACGCAGGCGCCGCGGCGGACTGATCCGCCTCAGATGAAGCCGGCCAGACGGTAGAGCACCAGCGAGCCAGCCGGACGGCCTCGTCGGCCAGTTCGATCCCGATGATGCGAGTCCCGGCGGTGCCTCTCGGCACACCAGGGCCATGACCGGCGGACAGCAGACCTCGCCAGCTTAGCCGGGTCAGGGTGCCTACTCCGGGAGCAAGGCCAGGCGCAGCTGCCGCAGGCGGCCAGGATCGGCGATGACCTCGATGGCGGTGATCCGGCGTGCGGGGCTGACGGTCAGCGCCAGGACGACCTGCAGTCGCCCGCCCGGGGCGAACACGATGCCCACAGAGCCGTTCACCAGGGCTAGCCGGGACTGCCCGGCCCGGGCCGAGGACACCAGCGCCCCCCGGGCGACCGTCTCCGCGCCGCGGAGCTGAACCGGCCGGCCGGCCGGGGCCACCGCGGCGTCGGCGGCCAGCGTGACGTCGGAGTCCAGCAACGCGACGAGGGCCGAGAGATCGCCGCCCCGCGAGGCGGCCAGGAACGCGGTGGCCACTTCCCGCTGGCGGGCCAGGTCGGCGGCCCGGTCCGGGCTGGGGGCCCCGCGTACCCGGCGCCGGGCCCGGCTGGCCAGTTGCCGCGTCGCCTCCGGCGAGCGCCCCAGCACCGCCGCCACCTCGGCGAATGGCATGGCGAACGTGTCGTGCAGCACGAACGCGAGGCGTTCCGCCGGGGTCAGCGTGTCGAGCACGACCAGCAAGGCCAGGCCGACCGAGTCGGCGAGGACCGCCTCGTCTTCCGGGTCACCCGCCTGGCTGGCCAGGGCTGGCCCGCCCGGCCCGGCCGCACCGGTCCCGGCGGCCGCCTCCGCGGCGCCCGGCCACGCACCACCGACTGGCTCTTCATGCCGGTACCGGCGCGACCGGAGCATGTTCAGTGACACCCGCGCGACGACGGTCGTCAGCCAGCCACCGAGATTCTCCACCTGGCCAGGGTCCGCGCCGGTCAGCCTCAGCCAGGTGTCCTGAACCGCATCGTCGGCGTCGCTCGACGAGCCGAGCAGCCGGTAGGCCACCGCGCGCAGGTGGTCACGGTGCTCCTCGAACGCGGTCGCCAGCCACTCAC
Organism: Streptosporangiaceae bacterium; assembly: GCA_035642895.1. GTDB lineage: Bacteria > Actinomycetota > Actinomycetes > Streptosporangiales > Streptosporangiaceae > RYN-230. The sequence continues at coordinate 38,706 of DASQRM010000079.1, forward strand.
TGTCGGTCATCCGTCACATTCCCTCGATGCCGGGTCCTACCAGACTGACACCTGGCATCTTGCGGATGTGACACGTCCGGTGACCAGGGCCTGTGCGGCTACGGACACCACGTTTCGTGGCTTCCCCCGGCTCATCCTCCCCAGTCACACTGGCCCCTTCCGCCCACTCTTCACGCCAGACGTACGCTGTGGAGGGTGTTTTGTCCGGTTATGGGGCGCACGTTCACCGTGAAGAGTCGGCCCTGGCCATGATCGATGTGACCCATGGTGCTCGTGAAGCGGGGCCGGCGGAGTCCTAGCGGAGGTTCCTGCGGAAGCCTCCGGGTAGAGGCCCGGGGTTCATCTTCTGGCTGCCTGAGCGCTTGAGGATATGAATCGATCGAGCCAGCTCGATTGACACTGCGCAGGCTGATTGCCGTCAACTGGAGAGTCCAGCGAAGTGGTACAGATCTCCGCTCATTGTGACCACTCAAGAGACGCGGAACCGATCACCTATCAGACCTACTCGGACACCCTCGCCAGCGGCGCGGAGTATGCCGAGTTCGATATCCGCAAGACGGCCGACCATGTCCTGGTCGTTTACCACGATGGGCACGCCGGGCGCGGCGGCCCGCTGCTCGCGGAACTCGAGTACACCGAACTCTGTGACCGGCTGGGCTATGTAGTCCCTCGGGTGGATGAGGTGATGGCTCTCCTCGCCGGTGGCCTGATCGGGCACCTGGACCTGAAAGAGACCGGCTACGAGGAGAACGTCGTCGCGCTGGCTTCCTCGATCCTGGGGCCGGGCAATTTCGTCGTCACCACCCTGGAAGATGCGTCGGTCGCCACGATCAAACGGGCCTTCCCGGAGGTCAGGACCGCGTTGTCGCTGGGACGCAGTCTGCGGGGAGTGCCCCGCCGTCAGTGGGCGGCCGTCCGGCACGGCGAATTGTTTCCGCTGCCGCGGATCCGGGCGTGCGGGGCTGACTGCGTGGCGGTGAACTACCGGATCGCCCGGCTGGGTGTGGCCGGGGCGTGCCACCGGAACGGCATCGGCATCATGGTGTGGACCGTTGACCAGGACGTGCTGATCGACCAGTTCCTCCGGGACCAGCGCATCGATGTCCTCGTCACCAACCGGCCGGACCACGCGGCCCGCCGCCGGGCCGAGCTGGGGCTGAACGTCAGCCGGGGATCTGACACTCCGGCTGGGCTGCGCAGCTAGGCCGGGTGCCAGTCGCGGGCCAGCATGCCGAGGATGACCTCATCGGCGAATTGCCCGTCGACCCAGGCCGACTGGCGCAGGGTGCCTTCCGGCGCGAACCCGGCCTGGGTGGCCGTCGCGATCATCGCAGCATTGCTGGCCAGGGTCTCAGCCTGCAGCCGCTGCAGCCCGAGGGTGGCGAAGGCGTAGCGGCAGAGCACCCGGACCGTGTCGGTGCCCAGTCCGCAGCCGCGGAACGCCGGCCGCAGCGAGATCCCGACATGGGCCGAGCGGTTGTGCAGGTCGATGGCCCACAGCATCGCCTGACCGGCCAGGTCTCCGGTGGCCAGTTGCACCACCGAGAAGACGGCGCTGTCCTCGCGCGGGCCTGCCGCGCGGACCGGGGACTCGGCGCTGGCCGGGATCGGCCGCCAGGGCCGCGAATCGGCCCGGACCCACGTCGCCACGTCCTCGTGCAGTTCCGCATGCAGGACCGGGACATCGTTGTCTTCCTGGGCCCGCAGCCCGGCCACTTCCCCGCGCAGCATGCGACGTTCCTACCCGAGCCGGCCCCAGGGCAGCAACCTCATTGCGGGGGCCGGCGGGTCAGGCGGTCACGAGCCACAGCCACCGTCGGTGGCGGCGATCATGACCCGGACCGGGCGGCTACCTGGCGAGGCCCGCACGTCCAGCGGGATACAGCCCCGCAGATCAGTGACGAAGCCCTCCCAGAACATGGTCAGCCCGGGCGCGTACTTCGCCGGGACATGGTGCCCGAGCGGGCTGGCCGGGCAGCCGGCCAGGGTGAGACCCGGGACCCCCTCGGACAGGGTGTACGGAGTCCCGCTGCCGTTGAAGCTGGCCAGGAACCGGAACCGCCCGCCGAGCGAGGGCGCCGCCGTGACCACGGCCGTGTAGCCGTTGCGGACCGCGATGGCCATGGCGGAGGCACGGGTCTTCCCGACGGCCAGCCGGTGGCTGGGCGAGGGCGTGGCCGGGCGGGCGTAAATGAACCAGACCGGGCCAGCGTGCACGCTGTCTGCTTTCCAGGTGGAGCCCAGCGTCCCGCCGTTGGCGGACGGGCAGTCCCGGAGCACGGTGCCCGGCGCGCCGGTCCCCGTGCTGGACGGTACGGGCGCCGGGGTGACCGCCGGGCCGGTGGCGGCCGGGCCGGTGCCGCCCGGGCCCCGGCCAGCCGGGCCGGCGCCGAGTATGCCGCGCGTGACCAGCGTTCCCGCGACCCCGACGGCCACCACCGCGACGCAGGCCGTGGCGACCCGCCGGACGTGGCGCCGGTGCCGGCGATGGATGCCGTCCAGCAACCCGGCCGGGGCCGGCTCGGCGGCGGCCGCCATGGCCGCACGTAGCCGGCGCTCAAAATCCGTCATGGCGCACCGTCGCCTTCCCGGGCACCGCTGTACCGGGCGCCTGCGTCGCCAGTGATGTCACGCAACCGGGCCAGCCCCCGCGCGGTCTGGCTCTTGACCGTGCCGACGCTGCAGCCGAGCATCAGCGCCGTCTGGGCCTCGGAGAGGTCCTCGAAGTACCGCAGCACCAGCACGGCCCGCTGCCTGGGGGGAAGGGCCGCGAGGCCGCGCAGCACCAGATCCCGGTCCGCGACCGCGGTGGCCGTGTCCGCGGCGCCCGCGTCGGCCCCGCCGGCCGCCAGCGGGATCTCCGGGTGGCGCCGGAGCCGGCGCCACCGGTCGATGGATGCATTGACGAGGATCTGGCGGACGTAACGCTCGGGGTCGGCCCGGCCGGAGATCCGTCCCCAGCGCCGGTAGGCGCGCTCGTACGCTCCCTGCAGCAGATCCTCGGCCTCGGCGCGGTGCCCGCCGGTCAGCAGCCTGGCTGTGGTGAACAGCCGGGCTGACGAGCCCGCGACGAAGTCGTCGAAGGATGAGTCATCCACGCCGATGACGTCAGGCGCCCCATCCTCGCTCATCACCGGCCACGCACCACTTCCCACATAGTTATTGCACGACGCAGCGGCTCAGAAAGTTGGCTGCCCCGGACCCCGCTTCTGGCCTCGGGGGCCAGTTTCTTACCAACCCTGCTGATCCGAGTGTGGATCAGCGCGGCATACGCTCGGTAGTGATGAGTATCGAAACTCCGTCGCTGACGGCCGCGGTGTCAGGACTGGTGCGCAGCGACCCGCACGGGCCCGGCATCACCCGGGCGCGGGACGGGGACGGCTTCGTCTATTGCGACCCGTCCGGCGCAGAGATCACAGACCAGCAGACGCTGGCGCGCATCCGCGCGCTGAGGATCCCGCCGGCCTGGGAGAACGTCTGGATCTCAGCAGATCCGCTCGGGCACATCCAGGCCACGGGCGCGGACAGCAAGGGCCGGACCCAGTACCTCTACCACCAGGTATGGCGAGAACAGCGCGATACCCAGAAGTTCAGCCACATGCTCCGGTTCGCCAGCGCGCTGCCCGGACTCCGGACGGCGGCCCAGCACGATCTGAAACGCCGCCGCCTGAACCGGGACCGGGTCAGCGCCGGCGTGGTCCGGCTGATCGACCTCGGCCTGTTCCGCATCGGCGGGGAGAAGTACGCCGAACTCGACCACCACTACGGCGCCACGACCCTGGAGAAGCGGCACGTGCGGGTGACCCGCGACGGCGTGATGTTCGACTACATCGCCAAGGCCGGCAAGCAGCGGACGATCACGGTCACGGACAAGCTCGTGCTGCCCACCGTCCGGGCCCTGATCCACTGCGACAGCGGCGACGAGGCCCTGTTCTGTTACGAGAACGACGACGGCTGGCACCGGCTGCATTCCCGGGACGTGGGCAACTACCTCGCCACCCGGGCTGGAGGGCACTACACGGCCAAGGAATTCCGCACCTGGAACGCCACCGTCCTGATGGCCGTCGTGCTGGCGAACGCAGAACCGGCGGTGAGCCCGCGGAGCCGTCAGCGCGTCATCACAGCCGGCGTCAAGGAGGTGGCCCGCTGGCTCGGGGACACCCCGGCGGTCACCCGGGCCTCCTACATCGATCCCCGGCTGATCAGCTACTACGAATCGGAGGGCGGGCTGCCCGGGATCCCCGCGCTGCCCGCCGAGCTCCCGGTTCCCGCCGAGACCGAGGCCGCGATCGCCGCGCTGCTGGGCGCGTCCGGCCACTAGGTTGGGCGAAATGCTCGACGAACTGGATCACTGACTGGCTTTCATCGGGGCAGCGCGGGGATAAGTAGGATGCCGGCGGACAAGGGCGGCCTTCGGCAGGCAACCGGTCTGGCCGTCCAGGGAGCATGGGAGCTGACATGCCGTGGTTTCCGGACTTCACCAGTGCGGTGGAGTTGGCGCGCAGGCAAACCCAGGCGGCCGGGCACGCTGATCCGGTCGCGGAGTACTTCACCGCGCTCAACGAAGGCGACACGCGCATCCTGGAGACGGTGTGGCCGGGCGAGGTGGTGGTCTACGACCCCCGCGCAGGCGAGGTCCGCGGCCACAGGAAGCTCCGGGAGTTCGTCAGCAGGAACCAGTCGTTCTTCGCCGAGCGGCACGCCCGGACCGAGACCGTGGCCTCCACCGTGGTCGGCGGGCGGGCCGTGGTGGAACTGCTGGCGCACCTGATCCACGACGGGCGGGAAGTAGCCTGGCCCGTCGCGGTCGTCGCCGAATCTCCCGACGACCGGTCGGTGGTGTTCCGCACCTACTGCAGCCAGTGGCCGGTCGACGGGCGGCGCCACCTCAGGCCGCCCATACTCAAGCCGGGGGCCGCGCACCCCGGCGGCGTCGTCGGCCGCTACCAGGCCGCGCTGGACGCGGGTGACACCGACGCGGTTGTGGGCACCTTCGAGCCGGATGGGTACTACCGCGAGCCCATCGGCCCGCACAACGCCCACCGCGGCACCCCCGAGCTCCGCTCGTTCTTCACCACGTGCTTCAGCGCCGGCGGCGGGATCAGGCTGGAGCAGTGCGCCGTGACCGACGACGGCGTGCGCTGCGCCCTGGAGTACAACTGCGTCCGCTGGGGCAGCCATGACATCCCGCCCCAGGCGGGAATCGGCATCTACGAACGCGGCCCGGACGGCCTGCTGGCGGCGGCCCGCGTCTACGACGACGTGGAAGCACCCGCCGGGCTGCCCTGAGGCGCGCGAACGCTGATGTTCACCGGGCCGTGAAGCTCGCTGTGCCGCGAAGTACCGTGCCGTGAGGTCATGATCAGTGACCGGCGACCTGGCCTCCATCGATGTGCAGGATCTCCCCGGTGATGAACGGCGCTGACTCCAGGAAGAGGATCCCGTTCACGATGTCGCTGACCTGGCCCACGTGCCCGATGGGAGGAAGCTGGGGGCCCAGCGCCGCGTAGCTTTCCGCGGGATGCGCCGGCGTCTGGATGATGCCGGGCGAGACCGCGTTGACCCTGATCCCCCGCGAGGCGTACTCGACGGCCAGCGATCTGGTGGCCGCGGCCAGCCCGCCCTTGGTCAGCGCAGTCAGCGCGGAGGGCGCGCTGGAGCTGGCGTTATCTACGAGGGTGGTGGTGATGTTGACCACGTGGCCGCGGCCGCGTTTCAGCATCTCGGCCACGGCCCGCTGGGTGAGCCCGAAGAATCCCGTCAGGTTGACGCTCACCATCAGCGCGTAGTCCTCCGCCGTGTAGTCGGTGAACGGCTTGGAGATGAACACGCCGACGTTGTTGACCAGGGTGTCGATGCGGCCAAAGCGTTCGAGTGCCCGGCCGATGATCCGGTCGGTGGTGGCCGGGTCGGACACGTCCCCGTCCACGGTGAGCACGTTCGGGTCGCTGGCGGGCTTGATCGTCCGGGAGGTGGCCACGACCGCCCAGCCCTGCTCCCGGTACCCGGCGACCAGGCCGGCCCCGATGCCCTGGGAACCCCCGGTGATGATGGCGACCTTCTGGTGCTGCTGGCTCATGCCCTGTTCCTCTCGCCGCCGGCTCGCGGCCTCGCCGTCAGCGGCCGGCCAGGCCCGGGTCGCTGGGGTGCGGGGACAGCGGCGTGGTCTGCTCGGTCATCCAGGCGTCCAGCGGCAGCGAGGCCAGGATGGCCGCCATCGTCGCGTCGTCCTGGGCGCGCAGCAGGCCCAGCGAGCGTCCCTCACCCGGCAGCGCCCACAGCCGGGCCAGGTGACCTTGCCCGGCCAGTTCGCGGGCGCGCTCCGCCTCCTGCGCCTCGGCGTCCTGGACCGCCGGGCCGGGCGTGCCCGCCGGGACGGTGACGGTGAACGTGACCAGGAACTCCCGCTGCCCGTCGGCCGATCCCGGCGGCCCGGGCCCGGCGGCCGGGTCGTTCGGGTGCGGCGCCAGCGGCGTGACCTCATCGGTGCGCCACACCCGCAGCGGCATCGATCTCAGCACGTCCTCGAGTTGCCCGTCGTCCGCCGCGGCGAACAGCCCGAGCGTCCGCCACTCGCCGGGCTGCAGCGGCGGCCGCCACAGCCGCAGCACGTGCCGCTGCGCGGCGAGCTCGCGCGTGTGTGCGGCCTCGCGGGCGCGGATGTCGTCGACGGCTGTTTCGGGTGTTCCCTCTGGGACATGCGTGGTCATCGTGACGAGATATTCCATGAGTGGCCTACTCCCCGCCCGGGTGGCTAGCCGTTCCAGTATCCCTCGGGTAGCAGGACTATTCAGCTGCCCCCGGTGGCCCAGGAGCGCCCGCGCAGGTCCAAAAGCGCAGAACATCACCTAACGAAAGGGAGCCGGCGCCGTGGACATGAAGCGCGAGGTGGCAGTGGTTGCTCACCGAGGTGGAGACCTGGTCAGCGCGGCGTCCTAAATGCGGCGTCGTAAATCAAGAATCTTTACCCGGGCCCGGCTGCCTGCGTTCCCGGAGAATTGTGCGATTTTATTGCCGGCCCGGAGAATTGTGGGTGATGTGCTTTTGAAATACCTGGGGTAGGGTCGGCGCTCCAGGCCACACCGGCCTGGCACGCGATTTTCCGGGGGGAACTATGCCGACTGTTATCGCCCACCACGATGTGAAGGACAAGAACCACTGGCTGGCCTCACCCAGGCGCGAAGAGTTCTTCGGGCCGCTCGGGGTGACCAACATCCGGACGTTCGTGGACCCGCAGAACCCGAGCCAGGTAGCGCTGCTCATGGACGTGGCGGACATGGATGCCGTCATGGGCGCGATGCAGACCAAAGCGGCGTCCGATGCGATGGCGAATGATGGCGTGCTGGCCGAGACCCTGGTGATTCTGGTCGAGGAGTAGCGTTCACGACCGCTCCACGGGAGTGCCGGTCATCCGGCCCCACTCGGCCCATGATCCGTCGTAGACCCGGACGTTTTCGCGGCCGAGCAGGTAGGTGAGGACGAACCACGCGGTGCTGGCGCGCCCGCCGATCGTGCAGTAGGTAATCAGCTCGCCGGGCCGGCCAGGATCGGCGGCCTCGACCGCGTCGGCGGCCTGGGCGGCAGCGGCGCCGTTGGCCGCGGGGAAGACGCTGCGGAGATCGGTGCCGGGCCGGAAGGCTCCGCGGTCGTCGTACAGACCATCAATGGGCTGGTGGACCGCGGAGGGGACGCGTCCCGCGCGGCCTCCCGGCTCCATGCCGCCGGAGGGCCAGAATCGCTCGCCGCGGTATTCGGCCTGAGTGCGCACGTCGAGGATGCGGACGCCCGGGTCGTCGATACCGTCCCGCACGGCGGCGTGATCGGCGCGAAGCCGGCCGTCCGGGCCGCCGACGGTGTACCCGGTGGCCGCGGGTCCGGCGGCGGCAGCACTGCGCGGCCGGTCCTCACGCTGCCAGGTCTCGCGTGAGCAGTCGAGGATGCGCACGTCGGCGTGGCCGTAGAGCTTCATGAGCCAGAACCCCATGGCGGGTGCGTAGCCATAGAACACGATGGTCGAGTCTGAACCGATCCCCGACCGGGCGAACAACTGCTGCAGCGCGGCGGCATCGGCGAGCCGGTAGTCGGCGTCCTTCAGGTCGGCGTAGACGTTCCACAGGACGGCTCCGTCGATGTGCCACTCGTCATAGGCACGCCGGCTCACGTCCACCTCCACCACGCGTACCGAGGGGTCGTGCAGGTGAGCCTCCAGCCATCCTGGATCGACCAGGACCGCGTCACGGGTGGCGGGTTCAGGTGTGCTCGTCATCTCGGGCCTCCAAGCGGCTCATTGATGGTTCCGGTTTCTTCCGGCCACGGGCCGTTGCGCTCTGGGTACCCGGGCGTGCTGCAGCGGTCCCGGCCCGGGGAGCCGGCCGGGACCTCGAATGAGACCGCGGCGCGGGGTGTGGCGTCCACGGCCAGGCGCAGCACATCGCTGCGGCTGTAGTGACCAACCGCATCGAACTGCCGCCGGCTGGCCCGGGCCACCGCGGCGTCGATCTCGGCGTAGACGATGCCTTCCTCGCCGATGAGCGGCCCGGCGAGCACGTCCCCGTCGGGGCCTACGATCGCGCTGTTGCCGCGGGAGAGCCAGTCCTCGGCGCCCCGGTAGAGGTCCGCCCGACCGGGCAGATCGGCCGGCAGGTCGGTGGCGCGCAGGCAGGAAGTCACGCCGATCACGTAAGTCCGGCCCTCCTTGGCGATGTGGCGCAGGGTCGGCACCCAGGCATCCGAGTTATCCCAGGTGGGTGCCAGGTAGATGTCGACACCCTGGGCGTAGAGCGCGGCCCGGGCCAGGGGCATGTAGTTCTCCCAGCAGATCAGCCCGCCCAGCCGGCCGAAGCCGGTGTCGGTGACGGTCAGGGTCGAGCCGTCGCCCATCCCCCAGACCAGCCGCTCGCCGCCGGTGGGCATGAGCTTGCGGTGCCGGGCGGCCAGCGTCCCGTCCGGGGCGAAGTGGAGCAGGGTGTTGTAGATGGTGGAGCCGCCCTCGTCGCGTTCGCTGGCGCCTACGGACAGCCAGATTCCCAGCCGGCTGGCCGTCTCAGCGAGCAGGTCCGTCGCGGCGGAGCCGATGACCACGGCCTGGTCGAAGAAGCGCGTGTACAGAGCGGTGGAGTTGGCGTCCCAGGGCCGGGTCCGCCAGACCCAGTCGGGGTAGCCGGGGATGAACGACTCGGGAAACGCAACGAGACGGGCGCCCGCGCCAGCGGCCTGCTCGGCCAGGGCCGAGACCTTACCGATCGTCGCGTCACGGTCGGCGAAAACTGGGGCGGCTTGCACAGCGGCCACCGTGACCGATTCCATGGTCATTCTCCTAGTCCGGCGGGTTGTCCAGCTGGTCCGGTGGCTCGTCCGGCGCCGGCTTGTCTAGCGGCGGCTTGTCCAGCGGCGGCTTGTCCAGCGGCGGCTGATGTACTGGCCGCCGGCCCGAGCTGTTCCAGGAATCGGCTCAGCAGCGCGTTGACGGCGCCGGGCTGTTCCATGTTGATCATGTGACCGGCGTCCGGCACCACGTGGTACTGCGCGGCGGGGATGCCCCGGGCGAGGACGGCGGACATCTCCCGGAAGCCCGGCACATCATGCTCGCCCACCGCCACCAGGACCGGCATGGCCAGCTCGGCTAGGGCGCACAGAGCGCGCGGGCCAGGGTCCAGGTGCGGGTCACGGCCGGTCCAGTGCTGCCCCGGGTAGCCGGCGACCATGGCCGCCAGCGCGCTGGCCACCGCTGGCCGCTGGCGGGCGGCGGTGAACAGCGGGTGGGCCAGCCAGGCGGCCCGGCCGGCCAGCATCCCGCGCGCCTGGGCCTGCCGGGATGCCTCATTCAGTGCCTGCGCTGATCCGGGGTCCCAGGAGACGCCGTCGACCACGGCGTCGAGCAGCGCCAGGCCCCGGACCCGGGCCGGGGCGGCCAGCGCGGCCTGCATGACCACCCGGCCGCCGAACGACAGCCCGGCCAGCACCGCCTGCCCGATCGCTAGGTGATCCAGCAGCGCCAGGAGATCACCGGCATGGGTATAACCGTGAGCAGGGTCGAACGGTCCGGAGGCCCCGAAGCCGCGGCAGTCGTAGCGCACCACCCGGAAACGTCTCGCCAGATGCTCGACCTGCGGGTCCCACATGCGCATGTCCAGCCCGAAGCCATGAACGAGCAGCACCGGCGCCCCGGCGCCGGTTACCTCATACGCCAGCCGGGCGCCCGGCAGCACGAGCACCCCCGCGGTGGTAGCGCGGCTCTGCTGATCCACGGCCATGGGTGTCCTCCCGGTGCGGGCGGGTGCCTGATGTCCCCGCATACCCCCAGCGTGGCCTGCCGCAGCGGGAGGTCACATCGGTAAGAGCACCCAACCGGCCCGGCGGCTGCTACCCATCTAGGGCGGCGGAATACCCAGCTAGCTGCGCCCGGCGCAGCCCGGTCTTGGCGAGCAGGCTCGCCACGTGCTTTTCGACCGTGCGCGGCGACAAGAACATCGCCTCGGCGATTTCCCGGTTTCCGAGGCCCTGGGCGGCCAGCCTCAGCACGTCGGCTTCCCGTTCGGTCACGCCCAGCGCGCGAAGCTGGCCCGGCAGCTCCGGACTGCCCGGCCGCCGTCGCGGAACCGGCGCCCCGGCCCGGCGCAGCAGCTCCCGGCAGGCGGCCGCCACGCGGTCATGACCGTGAGCGGCGAAGAAACTGGCTGCTTCCCGCAGCCAGGCGGCCGGCTCACCCCAGCCATCGGCGAGGGCCGCCTCCGCCGTCACCCTCCGGGCGTAGTGCCGGTACCAGGCCACCAGCGGCCCCATCTGCGCGTCGGCCGCCGCGAACGTCGCCTCAGCCAGCTCAGGCCGGCCGTCCCGGCCCGCCACGATGGCATCGGCGTAGCCGAGCAGGGCCCCGACCACCAGGTGCCGGGTGCCGTTCGCGGACCGCACCCGGAGCGCGGCGTCACCGGCGTCGCCATCCAGCAGCGCGCCCAGCAGCGGCCACAGCCCCAGGAACGGCGGCGCGATCGTCGCCGGGGAACTCAGCAGGAACTCCGCTCCGGCCGCCATCTCGGCGTGGGCCTCAGCCAGGTGCTCGGCCAGCACGGAAAACGTCGCCCGGCAGTGCCCCCACGAGCAGCCCAGCACGTCCGGGTCGTCAGGGGCGAGCGCGATCGCCTCGGCGATCCTGGCTTCCATCGCCTCCTGCTCGCCGCGGATGGCATGCGCGGTGGCCTGGAAGATCAGCGCCATCGGCAACGTGGCCAGCCGGAACCGGCGCGACGCGTCCGCGGACCTGCGGGCGGCGGCCAGTGCTTCATCGGCGCGGAACTGCTTATTCAGCCCGGCGGCGATCTGCAGGTCCAGGGTGGCCGTCAGGGCCAGCGCGCCTTGCGTCACGGCCAGCGCGCGCGCCTGCTGGAGCCGGTCCACGCTTTCAGTACGCAGCTGGTCGATCGTCCCCAGCTCATGCAGCGCCCGCAGCTGCCAGAACCTCAGCCCGTGCGCACTGGCCACCGCCGCAGCCCGGGCAAAGGCCCGTTCGGCCGCGTCCAGGTCGCTTTGCCGCGCGACCCGGCCGATCACCTCAAGCGCCTCGCACGCCACCTCCGGAAGCCCGCCCTCGTCCGCCGCCGCCAGGGCGGACCGCGCCAGCTCATCCGCCTCGGCCAGATCTCCGCGGCCCGCTGCCACCTGCGCCGCGCAGGCATCCACCCGGGCCGCATCGACGCCGGACGACCCGCGGGCCACCTCGATGCTCGCCGCCGCCTCCGCCCAGCGCGCACCCGCGATCGCCGCCCGCGCGATCCCCAGGTGCAGGACCGCCGCCCGGCTGGGCACCGGCCCGGTGCCCAGCCGGGCCAGCAGCATCTCGCCCATGTCAATGGCCCGCTCGACCTGCCCGGACAGGGCGAACACTTCGGTCAGCGCCTCATCGACGCGACTCCCCGCCGCGGCGTCGTGCGATCCGGTCAGGGCGCGGGCCCGCATCAGCGTGGCCTCGGCGCTGGCCAGGGCACCCACGGCCAGGTCACGCCGCCCGGCCTCGAGCAGGAGCTCGCCCGCCCGCGCCGCATGGCCCGCCTCCTCGGCCAGCTCGGCGGCCAGCATGCACCACGTCCCCGGCAGGCCAGGATGCCCGGCTTCCACCGCAGCCAGGGCCTGGCCAGCCAGCAGGACCCGTTCCGGGGGCAGCAATCCGGCCAGCACCGCCTCATGGGTAAGCGCGTGCCGGAACCGGAAGCTCTCGCGGTCAGCCACGACGAGCTGCAGGCCTACTCCCCGCCGCAACGCCGCCACCACGCCCGCATCGGCCAGGCTCGTGACCGGGCCCAGCAGCGCCCAGTCGAAGCGCCGGCCCAGCACCGCTGCGGCGCAGATGACCCGGCGCGAATCCGCATCCAGCCCGTCCAGGCGGCGCAGCACCGAATCGGCGAACGTGCCCGGCACCCCCGTGCCGGCCAGGGCGGTCGCATGCCAGCTGCCATCGCGCTCCGCCAGCGCCCCCTCCCCGATCAGGCCCGCCAGGACCTCTTCGATGAGGAACGGGAGACCCTCGGCCCGCTCCGCGACCAGCGACTGGACCGCGCCCGGCAGGTCATCGGCGCCGACGCAGGCCAGCGCCATGCGGGTCATCGCCGCCGGATCCAGGCGGCCCAGCGGCAGCACGGCCGCCGATCCGCGCCCCTCCAGCGTGCTGGCCAGTCCAGCCGCCGCAGCGCCGTCCTCGTCGCGCAGGGTGCCCACACACAGCACCCGCTCCGCGGACAGGTTGTCGGCCAGGTATTCCAGCAGGGCCAGCGTTTCCCCGTCCGCCCAGTGCAGGTCCTCCAGCACCAGCAGGCACCCGGCCTGCGGGGACAGCAGCCGCAGCAGCCGCAGCACCGCCTCCCCCAGGAAGACGAGCGACCCATCGGCTGGTGCCTCCTGCGGCCGCCGCCACTCCGGGACCAGCCGGCCCAGCGCGGGCAGGAAGGGATCCAGCTCTCCGCCGTCCGGCAGACGGCGCGCCCGGCCAGCCGAGGCCAGCGCCTCGGCATACGGCCGGAACGGCGTCGGCACGCCTCCGGCCACCGATCTCCCGGCCAGGACGGCGAAGCCCCGGGCCCGGGCCACCCGCGAAGTCTCGCGGACCAGCCGCGACTTCCCGATCCCGGCCTCACCCGCGAAGAAAACCGTGCCGCCGCGCCCCGCCCCGGCTGCGGTCAGGGCAGCCTGCACGTAGCGGATCTCCTCATCCCGCCCCACGAGCACCGGACACAGCACCTGACGCACACGACCAGTATCGGTCCGTACTGCCTGGTAGGTCAGCAGGCGGGGCCAGGCCGTTGTTTCCGCTACGCCGACGACCTCGAAGACGGTAAGGCCAGCATCACCGGCTGAATATGGGGCTGCCCCGGCGTACGCCAGGCCGGGCTCACCGGTCAGAGCCGATCGTGAGCACGTGCCAGAACGGCGGCGTGGCCAGCAGGGCGATCGTGAGTACGACCAGGATCTCCAGCGCGTGCTGGCTGCTGGTGACCATCCCGGCCAGGCCGACGAGCACGGCCAGCGTGCCGAGCACGGTGACGATCCGGCGGAAGACCACGCCCGCGCGGGGCTGAGCTATCCGATACAGGTCACCGGCCGCCAGGACCGTGCAACCGAGGCCACAGACCAGCACCACGGCGGACGCAGCCGACGCGCTGGAGAGCAGCACCAGGCTCGTCCCGCCCAGGTACACCGCATACGCGATAACGACCACCACCAGGGCGCCGACCGACACCGCGTCCCTCCAGGTCGTACCCACTGGCAGCACCCCTCAGATTTCCGCTGAATGTGCTGCTTCAAGTGTGCGCTCCGTAGTCTTGGCGCCTTGACGGGACCCGGAGTCCTACCCGTTCTGCCGGATGAACCACTGCTGGGCCTGGTGGCCCACGCCCTGGTCGAGGCCGCGCGTGCAGGACCAGTTGCTCCGGAAGCGGGTCGGGTCGTTCAGGTCCGCGGTCTGGATGAGCTGGCCCTTGACGAGCATGGTCATGATGAGGCCGAACCCGCGAGCCTGCAGGTAATTGAGGAACCGCGGCGCAGAAACCGGCGCGTTATCCCAGCATGCCCACGGTGCGTGGGGCCGGGCGTAGTCGGCCCACTCACCTTCGACGACGGGAGCATGGCCGCTGCGGGCGATGTACCCGAACTCCGAGTCCCACGTGCGGGGCTGGTGCACCCCCGGAGGGCGGTGCTCGCTGTATTCCAGGGGCCCATCGCCGGTGATGTGGTGTCGCCACGCCCCGCTCAGGGTGGCACCCGCGCCGATCCCCTCGACCCAGAACAGGTTCGACGCCCGGGCCCGGACATAGTCGGCCAGGGCCTGCATCCCCAGGTAGTGGTGACCGTGGCACAC
>DASQRM010000080.1:0-6516 GCA_035642895.1 Streptosporangiaceae bacterium
TGACCGCGGTGGAGCGCCGGCGGGCGGCAGGCATGTTCGCCGGGCTCAGCGATGGCCAATGGGCCGAGGCGAGCCTGTGCGCGGAGTGGACCGTGCGTGACGTGGCCGGGCATCTCATCGGGCCGTTCTGTGTCAGCGTCCCCCGCTTCATGCTGGGCAGCCTGGTGTCGGGCGGCCCCAGCCGTTACTCGGTCAAGAGATCGCGGCAACTGGGCCGCCGGCCTGCCGGGGAGATCGTCGCCATCTTGCGGGAGCACGCCGGCCAGCGGTTCGTGCCGCCGGGAACCGGCGCACTGGCGCCGCTGACCGACCTGGCCGTGCACATCAGGGACGTGGCGCGCCCGCTCGGGCTGGACACCACCGCCTCGCCCGCGGCCTGGCGCGGCGCGCTCGGCTTCCTGACCTCACCGCGGGCCCGGCGGGGTTTCGTCCCGCGCGGCCGCACCGACGGACTGCGGTTCCGGGCCACCGACCAGGACTGGGCGTACGGCCAGGGACCGGAAATCAGCGGGCCGTCCGAGGCGCTGGCCCTGGCCATCGGGGGCCGCCCGGTGGCCCTGGACGACCTGGCCGGGCCGGGACTGCCGGTCCTGCGCGGCCGGCTCAGCTCACCCCGGTTTCGTCAGACCCTGTGATTAGCCTGGGCTACGGGCCGGTGCCTGGCTCGCCAGGGCCCAGCGTGCCGGTTCCTGGCTCGCTGGTGCCCCGCGCGGGCGATGAGTTCTCTTAGCCATGTTCGTCATAGCAACCAAACGCGAAGCGGGACGGAGTTTATGGGTTCGCGGATCAGGCGGCGCTCCCGGTAGGTTCGGGGTCGCTGGGCGCTGACGACCGGGGGGCCCACCCAGGAGGAAGTAGTGACAGAGATGAGTACCAGGCCCGCCATTCTGGTGGAGGGCCTGACCAAGTCGTTCGGGGACGTGCACGCACTGCGCGGCATCGACCTGTCCGTACCCCGTGGCACGGTGCTGGGAGTGCTGGGGCCGAACGGTGCGGGCAAGACCACTGCGGTCCGCGTCCTGACCACCCTGCTCCAGCCGGACGGCGGACGGGCCCTGGTCGAAGGACGCGATGTCGTGCGCGACGCCGCCGCGGTCCGCCGGTCGATCGGCCTGTCCGGGCAGTCCGCGGCCATCCAGGAAGAGCTCACCGGACGGGAGAACCTCGAGCTCATCGGGCGGCTGTATCACCTGAGCTGGCCGCAGGCCCGCAGCCGGGCGGTTGAGCTGCTGGATCAGTTCGGGCTGGCCGATGCCGCCGACCGGGGGGCCAAGACCTACTCCGGGGGCATGCAGCGCCGCCTGGATCTCGCGGCCAGCCTGGTCGGGCACCCGCAGGTGCTGTTCCTCGACGAGCCGACCACGGGCCTGGATCCGCGGGCCCGGCTGGGCATGTGGGACATCATCCGCTCACTGGTGGCCGACGGCACCACGCTGCTGCTCACCACCCAGTACCTGGATGAGGCCGACGAGCTCGCGGACGAGATCGTCGTCATCGACCACGGGCAGGTCATCGCGGCAGGCACGTCCGAGGACCTGAAGGGCCGGGTCGGCGGGGACGTTCTCGAGTTCACCGTGCCCGACCGGACCAGGGTCGCCGACGCGGTCAGTGCCATCGCCAAGATCGGCGAGAGTGAGCCGCACATGGACGAGGAGACAGGAGTGATCAACATAGGGGTCGGGGGGCGCGGTTCCGATGCGCTCATCGAGGCGGTGCGCGCGCTGGACGGCGCGGGCGTCGCCACTCAGGGACTATCACTGAGGCGGCCTTCCCTCGACGACGTGTTCCTGGCCCTGACCGGGCACGCCGCGGAAGAGGAAGAGCAGCCGCCGAAGGGCCGCCGCGGCCGCCGCCGGTCCGCCAAGAAGGACACTGCGGGAGCCACGTCATGACCGCCATCGCCGTTCCCGCCGCTGTGCCCCCGGTCGGAGATCCGAATGTGTTTACGCGGTTCCGCTGGGCGGTGAGCGACACGCTCACCATCACCCGGCGGAACCTGCTGGTCTGGGTGCGCGTGCCCGCGTACATCATGTTCACGGTGATCCAGCCGGTCATGTTCGTGCTGCTGTTCCGCTACGTGTTCGGCGGCGCGATCCCGGTACCGGGCGTCCCAGGGGGCTACGTCAACTTCCTGATGCCGGGGATCATCGGCCAGTCGGCGGCGTTCGCGACGTTCGGCACCGCCATCGCGCTGGCGCAGGAGCTGAAGAAGGGCGTGATCGACCGGCTGAAGTCGATGCCGATGGCGCGCTCGGCGGTGCTGGCCGGCCGCCTGGTCGCGGATACCCTGCGGATGTTCATCACGATCCTGATTCTCGTCGGCGTAGGGTACCTCGTCGGGTTCCGGTTCCAGAATGGCTTCGGCCTGGCCGTGGCCATGGTCGTGCTGGCCACTATCTTCGGGCTGGCCATCTGCTGCATCGCGGCGTACACCGGGCTGGCCATCGGCGACGAGGAGTCGGTGCAGGCCTTCGGGCTGGTCTGGCTGTTCCCGCTCACGTTCGTCAGCTCGGCGTTCGTGCCGATTTCGACCATGCCCGGCTGGCTGCAGGCCTTCGCCAAACACCAGCCGGTCACCATCGTCATCGACACCATGCGCTCGATGGCCCTGGGCGGGCCGATCGCGACGAACCTATGGCTGAGCATCGCGTGGCTGAGCGGGATCTTCATCGTGTTCCTCCCGCTCGCAGTCCGCGCCTACCGCCGGGCGGCCTGAGTGGGTTAGCCGGCCCGGCTACGGCCGGGCCGGCTGGGTTGCCCGGCGGCCTGGCTACGGCCGGGCCGGCTCGTTTGCTGGCCGGCCCGCCAATGGGCGTTGCCGGCTGGGTTCTGTCCGGCCCGCTGCGGCCGGTAGACCCTCGCCCTCCGGATCCGGGCTGGTCCCGGCGCGCCCCACGCGGGACAGCAAAGGTTTACCCGCCATTGGTATTGACGGTCTGGAAGGGCGGGCTTAAGGTCACGTCAACAAATAGGAAACTTTCCTTATAGTGACCGATGGAGGTTGCGGCCAATGACGGGCTTGCTGCGACGCGTGCACAGTGGTTTACGGTGCAGTGCCTTCCGCTTCAGTGCTTTCCGATCCAGGATGATCACCTCGCGCCGCCCGGGCCGCCGGCTGGCGGTCATCGCCGCCGTGGGGGCTCCCCTCATCGCCCTGCTCCCGGCGGCCGGTCCGGCGGCGGCCGCGGTCGGTGCCTCCTCTACTGGGGCCCGGTTAGCGGCTGAGGCCGCGCCGGCCGCCGTCCCTGGGCCGCCCTCGGGCTGGTCCACGGTGTTCAGTGACGACTTCAACGGCGGCGCGGGCAGCGGGCCTTCGTCCGCCTGGCAGTACGACACCGGCCCGGGCTCCAACTTCGGTACGGGCGAGATCGAGACCATGACGAACTCGTCCAGCAACGTCCACCTCGACGGCAATGGCAATCTCGACATCACCGCGCTGAACCAGGGCGGCTCCTGGACATCCGGCCGGATCCAGACGACCAGCGCCAACGTGGGCGCCCCGGCCGGGGGTCAGCTCGAGGTGACCGCCTCCATCCAGCAGCCCACCGGCGGCCTCGGCTACTGGCCGGCGTTCTGGATGCTCGGGCCCGGGCAATGGCCGGAAAATGGCGAGATCGACATCATGGAGGACGTCAATGCGCTGTCCGACGTAGCGGGCACCATCCATTGCGGCACCTATCCCGGCGGGCCGTGCAACGAGGGGAACGGGATCGGCAGCGGGCTGCGATCCTGCTCCGGCTGCCAGTCCGGCTACCACACGTACACGATGATCCTGAACCGGACGAACACGTCCAATGAGTCGATCACCTTCTACCTGGACGGGAACCAGTACTTCAGCGTGTCCGAGAGTCAGGTCGGCACCTCGACCTGGCAAGCCGCATTCGACCACAACCTGTCGATCATTTTCGACCTCGCCATGGGCGGCGGGTTCCCCAACGGCGTCTGTGGCTGCACCACCCCGACCGGCAGCACGACCTCCGGCGGGACGATGAGGGTGGCGTATGTCGCGGCGTACCAGACCACTTCTAGTTCCGGCGGCGGTGGTGGCGGCGGCGGGACCGGGGCTACCGGGCCGATTACCGGCTACGGCGGCCTGTGCATCGATGACCGTGGCGCCAGTACCGCCAACTTCAACCCGGTGCAGGTCTACACCTGCAATGGCACCGCGGCGCAGCAGTGGACGGTGGTCCAGGCGGGCAGCACGCTGCACGTCCTGGGTAAGTGCATGGATATCAACGGCGGCGGAACGGCCGACGGGACGGCGGTAGACCTGTACGACTGCAACAACACAGCCGCGCAGGTCTTTATCCCGCAGTCGAATGGTTCGCTCTATAACCCGCAGTCCGGCAAGTGCCTGGACGACACGGGCTGGTCCACCACACCGGGGACCCAGCTCCAGATATGGGACTGCACGGGCGGCGCCAACCAGCAGTGGCGTCTGCCCTGACGTGAGCCCGCGGGGCCGCTTTAGCGGCCCCGCGGGAAGTCAGGCGCCGCCTCGCTGGGACAGCCCGGTGATTCACCGGGCCCGGTCGTTGAGCAGGCCCGGTGGCTGATCAGGAAGCGAGGCGGGTGGTGAGGATGCGGCGAATGTCCGCCGTCTCCTCCGCGCTGTGGCGGTCGAGGATCGCGCCCAGGTCGTTCAGGTCGGCCTGCGAGGTGTAGCCGGCCAGGTCGTGCTCGAGAGCCTTGCGCTCGGCACGCGCCGCACGGGCCTCCCGAAGCTCATCCCGGACGCTGGCCCACAGATGGGTGACCGGCGAGGTCTTGCTGTTCATGTTCCTTCCTTAGGGCTAGGGACTTCGATATCTAGTGTCACCGAACAGCACTCATGCGTCCAATGAAAAGAAATCAAGTAACCCATGAGCACTTGTCATGTATGGCCTTCAGCAGCCAAGACGGGGCTGTGCCGTCGACGCGGGCCGGAAATTGAGGGCCTTGCGGGTGGTGGCCGGGTCGGGGAGGCCGCCCAGGCTGGCATAAACGCGGCCGCGCTGGGCGGCCCAGCCGAGATCGCGGAGGACCTGCGGGCCGCGGGCCAGTCAGGCCAGCGGATCGGGGATCGGCGCGAGTATCCCGCGCTTGCGCCGCGGTGCGGCTGAGGCCTCGGCCAGCTTCTCCGGCCCGTCGTCCGCTGCAGGTGGTCCGGGCAGAGCGTTGATCAGCAGCTCGGCTTCGGCCGCGACCTCGGACAGCACCCGCTGCGGATCACCGCGCTCCACCCGCAGCCGTACCGGGACACCCATGCCGTACGGGCATTCGCGCCTGGTGAACTCCCCGAGCTTCACCCTGGCCAGGATCGACGCTGGGTCGTCCGTGCCGTCTGGCACGATGCAGACGATGTCGAGCAGTGCGTTGCGCTGCCGCGCCTGGGACGCCGCCTGCCGCAGGGCCGCGCCCGACTCGGGGGAACCGTCCATCACCACCACCACCACGACCACGCGGTGATGACCAGGCCACTCCGGCGGCTCGCCCGGCACCTGATGCGGGAGGCCGCCCGGAGCATCTGGCGAGCTGCCTCCGCTGCGCCTGCCTCCTCCGGGACCGGCTCCCTTGTGCCTGCCTGTCCCGCGGCGGCCTGACTGGCTCATCGAGCCCATGGTGGTCTGCTCCTGCTGTCTGACGTTTCTTGTCTTCCAGTGTCACGCTGCTGGACGGCTGGTCAGACCACTAGAGGCCAAGGACCCGAATAGCCGGCCAGGCGGCTGCGGCCAGATGGCCCACGCCGGGTGGCTGGCCCGGGCGGCTGCGGCGAGATAGCTACGCCGGGGGCTGACCCGGATAGCGGCAGGCTCAGGAAACGGGATCGGCCGCCGGGGCCGGCCGCCCGGCGTTCTCCAGGGCCGTGTGCCCCGGCCCGGGAGCATCCCTGAGTTTCCAGTTCCCGCGCAGGCACAACGCCACGAGAGCGACCGCCGCGGCCAGCATGACCATCGGGGTCAGCACCCGGACCGCGAAGTGGTCGGTGAGCCAGAGCAGCCGGCTGTGCTGGAGGTAGGGGTTTCCCGGCATGTTGGAGATCGTTCCAGCGCCCAGGCGACCCAGCACCAGCCAGTCCAGCCGCGACGCGGGGTAGAGGATCAGCACGCAGATGATCATCGCGTCGTACCAGGGCAGCTGGTAGGGCCAGAGGAACAGCCAGGCGGCGCAGAGGGCCACGGTCGGCCGGATGGCGGGACGGGTGACCGCGCCCGGCGGCACCCGGCGCAGGGCCAGAATCGCCACTGCGAGTACCAGGATGGTGGCGATCATCCCGAAGTCGTGATGCCAGGCGTGCGGGAGGAACGCCCGGTAGAAGTTGTCGGCGCTGCTCTGGTTGCGCCTGCTGAGCAGGGCCCGGACCGCTGGTGTCCCGAAGTAGGCGTAGCTGGGCACGAGAACCGCGAGGGCGGCGGCGCCCGCGAGAGCCAGGGCCGGGAGAGAGCGGCGCAGGGCCCAGGCCGCACCCAGGCCGAACAGCACGTAGTTGATCTTGATATCTGCTGCGATGCCCAGCAAGGCACCCCGCGGCCAGGA
>DASQRM010000081.1:0-9587 GCA_035642895.1 Streptosporangiaceae bacterium
CACACCTCAGACATGGCGCGGTTTCCTGAGGACCGGCCCTTCGTCCAGGCCGCTTTAGACGCGGTGGGCCGGGCCGGGATGGCCCCGGTCGACATGCGGCATTTCGCCGCGCGGGACGGTAACCCGGCCGCTTACTGTCAGCAGCGGGTCCGCGAATGCGAGATCTACGTGGCCGTGATCGGATTCCAGTACGGCTCGCTGGTGCCCGGTGAGGACATCTCCTACACCGAGCTGGAATTCCGGGCCGCCAGCGTCGTGGGCATGCCCCGGCTGATCTTCCTGCTGGAGGACTCGGCCTGTCCGCCGAGGCTGAGTGACGCCGATCGCGGCCTGGTGCAGCGCTTCCGGCAGCGGTTGCGGGACGCTGGGCTGGTCGTCCGCTCCTTCACCTCCGGGGCCGGGCTGGAACTGGAAGTGTTCCACGCCCTGAGCGAGCTCGCGGGGCAGGAACCCGAACGGCTGGCTCGCGCGTCCCGGCGGCCGTATCCCGGCGTGCCTCAGGTCAGCGCGGCTGAGGTCAGCGCCAGGGTTCCGCAGGTCTGGAACGTACCGAACAGGAATGCCGACTTCACCGGGCGCGGCACCATCCTGGACCGGCTGCACGACGGGCTGACCGGAGACGGCACCGCGGTCGTACTAGCCCGGGCCGTCTATGGGCTGGGTGGCGTGGGTAAGACGCAGGTGGCACTGGAATACGCCCACCGCTTCAAGACTGACTACCAACTGATCTGGTGGATCAACGCGGAACAGCCACTTGAGATCACCCTGGCCCTCGCGGAACTGGCCGGGCGGCTGGGCTTCCAGATCAGCGATAACGCGGCCGAGGCGGCCGCATCGGCCCTGGAGCAACTGCGCCGCGACGTCACCGGCAGGTGGCTGCTCATCTTCGACAACGCTGAGGACCCTGCGGAGCTGGCTCCTTTCCTGCCGACCGGGTCCGGGCACATCATCATCACGTCACGTAATCAGGCCTGGACTCGGCATGCCGAGCCGGTGGAACTGGACGTCTTCAGCCGACAGGAGAGTCTCGCGCACCTCACCCAGCACGTCCCCGATCTGGACGTGCCCGATGCGGCCAGGGTGTCTGCTGCCGTGGGTGATCTGCCCCTGGCCATCGAGCAGGCAGCGGCCTGGCTGGCGGAAACCGGCATGCCCGCCGCCCTCTACGCCGAATGGCTGGAGACCCAGACCACCAGCGCGCTGGGCCTGAATAAGCCGCTCGACTACGCGAAGCCCGTGGTCGCGGCCTGGAACCTGTCCATCGACCGGCTCCGGCAGCGATCCCCCGCGTCGGTACGGCTCCTGCAGATCCTGGCCTTCTGCTCGCCCGACCCGATCTCCTCGACGCTGCTCTACAGCGACGCCATGCTCGAATGCCTGCTGCCCTACGACACGACGCTCAGCCAGAAACTGATGATCGGCCGGGTGATCCAGGAGGTCAGCCGGTTCGCGCTGGTCAAGGTGGATCAGAGCACGAATTCGCTGCAGATCCACCGGCTGGTCCAGGCGGTGATCCGGTCGCAGATGAGCGAAGAGGAGCAGACTGCGGCCCGGCATGAGGTGCACAAGATCCTGGCCCGGGCCAGGCCTCCTGAGGCCGAGACGGATGACCCGGCCACCTGGGGGACCTATGATGCCATCTGGCCACACCTGGTTCCGTCCGTGGCGGAGGAGTGCGACGAGCCGCAGGCCCGCCAGTTGCTTATCGACTGGGTGCGCCACCTGTGGAGGCACGGCGAGTTCGAATCCTGCCTGAACCTGGCCCGCCGGCTAGAAGACCTCTGGCGCGGCCATCTCGGGCCGGATCACCCGCAAACATTGCGCCTGCAGTTCCACATCGCGAACGTGCTGCGCGCTCAGGGGCGTCTCGGAGAGTCCCGCGCACTCGACACGCTGGTGCTGGAACGCCAGCGGGCGGTGCTGGGGCCGGCTCATCAGCACACGCTGATGACCGCCAACGGACTGGCCGCCGATTTGCGCGCGCTGGGCGAGTTCCACGAGGCGCTGGTCGCTGACCGGGAGACCTACGAAACGTTCAGGGCGCAGTTCGGCCGGGACTATCAGCGCACCATGGTCGCCGCTCACAACCTGGGGTGCTCGCTCCGGCTGGTGGGAGATTTTCCTAGCGCGCGTCGCCTGGACGAAGAGACACTGGCCCGGCAACGGGAGCTTCTGGGTCGCGCGCACCCGCACACGCTCCTGTCGGCCACCAGTGTGGCCCTGGACCTGCGGGCGGCGGGAGCGTACCGCGAGTCGGTAAGGCTGCTCCGGGAGACCTGGGAGCTGTGCCGCGAGGTACTCGGGGATGACGTGTTCGACACGCTGCTCACGGCCACCAGCCTGGCCGCCTCCCTGCGCAAGACCGGAGATGAGTCCGAGGCGTTTACTCTGTCCCTGGACACCCACGGGCGGTACCAGCGGCGATACGGCCGGGATGTGCCAGAGGCGCAGGCGTGCGCGCTGAACCTGGCCTGGGACTACGCGTCAGCTGGTGAGATGCGGCAGGCGATGGATCTCGTGCGGGGGGTGCGGGGCGCATACCAGCGCACGCTGGGAAAGGATCACCCGAACACCCTCGTCGCCTCGAACAACCTGGCGTGCTATCTGCGGCGTACCGGCCAGTTCGAGGAGGCGCTCACCCTCATGGCCGACACGCGGGACCGAATGGCCCGCAAGCTTGGCCATCGTCACCCTCTGACCCTGGCGTGCGTCATTAACCTGGCCAATTGCCACGGAGATGCCGGGGATCCCGAGTCGGCCGGGACGCTGGAGAAGCAGGCGATCCCCCTCCTGCGGGGAGTACTTGGCGACGGCCATCCGGACACGCTGGTGGGTCAGGCGAACCTGATCGTGACCCGGCATCAGGCCCGGGAGGCCGGGGATGCGGAGAAGCCCCGCGCCCAGATGCTCGGGCGGCTCAGCCAGATCGTGGGTCCTGAGCACCCCTCGACCAGGTCTCTGCGGGCCTGGCAGCGTATCGACCTCGACCTCGAAGCGCTGCGGATCTGACCACCGGGCCCGGCCGGGTGGACGAGCCTGGCCGGGGCAGCCGCCCGGGCGCGGTCCGTGGGCACGATAAGCTCCAGCCCATGTGTGCTGACCACGAACTGCGGTCCGACACAGAGCGGCTGCGGACGTTCGAGGAGATCTACGTCCAGGCGGGCCAGGACTTCAGCGTGATTCCGTGGGCCGCGCTGGCCCCAAACCCGGCCCTGGTGGCGTGGCTAGACCAGCGACCTCCGCCGTCCTGTGACCGGGCCCTGATCATCGGGTGCGGCCTGGGCGACGACGCGGAGGAAGCCGCCCGGCGGGGCTATCGGGTCACCGCGTTCGACCTGTCGCCCATGGCGATCCGGCACTGCCACGAGAGGTTCCCCCGGTCCGCCGTGGACTACCACGTCGCGGACCTCTTCCACCTGCCGGCCCGCTGGAACGAGGCATTCAGCCTGGTGGTCGAGATTCGCACGCTGCAGTCGCTGCCGCTGCCGCAGCGCGCCGCCGCGGCCGCGGCCATCGCGGCGACGGTGCGGCCGGGCGGTCAGGTCTTCGTCCGCTGTCTGGCCCGGGATGACGGCGAGCCGCCGGTCTCCCGCCCGTGGCCCGTCAGCCGGGGCGAGTTGCGCGGTTTCATCAAGGCAGGCCTTCGTGAGGCAGAATTCGCCGACCAGCCCGCCGCCGAGGCTCACGGCCGGTTCTTCACCGCTGTCTACGCCCGGCCCGGGGGGCCTGAATTCCCTGAGCGACGTGAGTCGACCTGAGACGAGTAGCGGCATCTGAGGGACTGGTCGGCGGCCGATACCGGCTTTAGGGTGGCAACCACGGTCACTATTACCGGGAGGGTCAATGAAGACCAAGGCCGCAGTCCTGCGCGGGGTTGGCCAGGACTTCGAGATCACCGAGCTCGACCTCGACCCTCCCAAGGCCGGCGAGGTGCTCATCCGCTACGTGGCGGCCGGCTTGTGCCACTCCGACGAGCATCTCCGGCACGGTGACATCGTGCCCCGGTTCCCGATCGTGGGCGGCCACGAGGGCGCGGGAATCATCGAGGAGGTTGGGCCGGGCGTCACCCGGCTGAAGCCCGGTGATCATGTGATCTGCTCGTTCCTGCCGGTGTGCGGCCACTGCCGGTGGTGCTCGACTGGCAAGTCGAACCTGTGCGACCTGGGCGCCAACCTGCT
This sequence comes from Streptosporangiaceae bacterium, assembly GCA_035642895.1. GTDB lineage: Bacteria > Actinomycetota > Actinomycetes > Streptosporangiales > Streptosporangiaceae > RYN-230. The sequence continues at coordinate 4,179 of DASQRM010000081.1, forward strand.
GACCGGCTGCCAGGTCGACGGCACGTACCGGTTCCACGCCGGGGGCGAGGACTTCGGCGGGATGTGCATGCTCGGCACGTTCTCCGAGCGGTCAACGATCTCCGAGTACTCGGCGGTCAAGGTCGACTCCGACCTGCCGCTGGACAAGGTGGTACTGATCGGCTGCGGGGTGCCGACCGGATTCGGGTCCGCGGTGCACGCCGCCGCGACCGAGCCGGGTGACACCATCGCGATCTATGGCATCGGCGGCATCGGGATCAACGCGGTCCAGGGCGCGGCCCTGGCGGGAGCCCGCAACGTGGTGGCCATCGACCCGCTGGCCAACAAGCGCGAAGCCGCCGAGCAACTCGGCGCGACCCACAGCTGCGAGACCGCGGAGCAAGCCCAGGAGCTGATCACCGAGCTGACCCGGGGGGTGGGCGCCGATAAGGCCATCGTCACCGTCGGCGTGGTGACCTCGGACGTCGTGACGAACGCGTTCAACGCGATCCGCAAGGGCGGCACCGTCGTGGTGACCGGCCTGGCCGACCCGGCGAAGACCACCATCGAGCTGTCCGGCGCCATCCTGACCCTGTTCGAGAAGCGGATCCAGGGCAGCCTGTTCGGCTCCGGCGACCCGTTCCACGACATCCCGCGGATGGTCGAGCTGTACCAGTCCGGGGACCTGAAGCTGGATGAGCTGATCACGTCCACGTACACCCTGGACCAGGTCAACCAGGGCTACCAGGATCTGATCGATGGCAAGAACATCCGCGGCGTCATCGTGTATGACTCCTGACCCGGGAGGGCTCACGGCGGGGGCCCGTCCGTGAACCCAGGAGGATGACGCAGCCTGTCGGGCCACCGCCGGTCGTCGGCCTCCGGCGAGAGCGTGAAGTGCTCACCGTGGCCCTGGCGACCGGCCGGCACGTGGTGATCGAGGGACCTCCGGGCACCGGCAAGTCCACGCTGCTGCGCGACATCGCCCGGAAAGCCGGCACGGTCGTGGTCTTCGTCGAGGGCAATGCCGAGCTCACTCCGGCCCGGCTGATCGGCCAGTACGACCCGGCGCTGGTGCTCGCCGAGGGCTACGTCCCGGCCAGCTTCACCGACGGGCCGCTGCTGACGGCCATGCGCTCGGGGGCCCTGCTTTACCTGGAGGAGTTCAACCGGGTTCCGGAGGAGACCCTCAACGTCCTGATCACCGTGCTCACCGAGGGCGAGATCGCGGTACCCAGGCTGGGCGCAGTGCGGGCCGCCGCGGGCTTCCGGCTGGTCGCAGCCATGAACCCGTTCGACGCGATCGGGACCGCGCGGGTCAGCCACGCCATCGCCGACCGGATCTGCCGGGTCGTCCTCGGTTACCAGGACGCCGCGGCAGAACGGGAGATCACCACGGCGGTGACCGGCCACCGCGGGCCGGTGGTGGACTTTGCGGTGGAGTTCAGCCGCGCTACCCGGGAGCATCCGGACGTGCGCATGGGCTCCTCGGTGCGCGGCGCCATCGACCTGGTCCTGCTGCTGGACGGCCTGCTGCGGCTGCGCGGCGAGCCGCGGATGACGCGGGCCAGCGCCCGGGACGCCGCGCACGCCGCCCTGTCCGGGCGGATCCGGATTGCCGACGGGTGCGAGCGAACCCCGGAGTCAGTACTCGACGAGCTGCTGAGCCAGCTCTGGCCGTCCGGCGAGCCAGATCCGCTGCCCCCTCCTGGCGACGGAGCTCCCGACCACCCCGGCGGCGGGTCCCTGGACGGCCAGGGAAAAGCTGACCGCCTGCCGCCGACCCCGGCAGGCACCGGCCAGGACGGAACCAGCCACGACGGAGCTGGCCGGGATGGGGCCAGCCAGCGCCGCACCTCGGCGTCCGCAGCCCGCCGCGACCGGGGCCGGGGTACCGCCCGGCGGAGCATCAGCCGGGCGGAGCTGGCCGCCCGCCACGCGTCGTTCGCGGAGATCTCACCTGAGCTGGGGCGGCTCGACGAGCAGGCGTTCGCCCGGCTGCTGGCCGCCGACCCGGATGCGGCCGTAACCCTCCTGCCCGAGCTGGCCCGCGCCACCGACCGTGAGCTGCGCGCCGCGGCCCGGCAGCTGGCCGCGCGGGTCTACGTCCGGCTGGCGCGCACCGGTCGCCAGCCCGCCCGGGGTGCCCGCCGCCTCGGCCCCGGCCGGGCCGAGGGGGATCTCGACCTGGACCGGACCCTCGACCAGTGGCCGGGGATCTGGCCGCCCGGGGCCGACGACCTGGTCACCCGCTCCTGGCATGCGCACCGCCGCGCATTGTGCCTGCTCATCGACAGCAGCGGGTCGATGTCTGGCCTGGCCGTGGCCATCGCGTCCGTGGCCGCGGCGAGCCTGGTCCTCGCGGCGGACGGCCGGCTCGCCCCCGGCATCATTGCCTTCAGCGGCGAGCCGGCCATCCTGCATGCCCCGGGCCGGCCCGGCGCGCCTGATCAGGTCGTGGGTGACCTGCTCGCCCTGCGCGGGCACGGGGTCACCGACCTGGCCGCCGCGCTCCGAGCGGCCGCAGCCCAGCTGGCCACCGTGACCGCTGACGAACGGGTGGTGCTGCTGCTGTCCGACTGCCTGCGCACAGCGGGCGGGGATCCCGCGCGAGCCCTGGCCGGGATCACCCGCCTGCACGTGCTCTGCCCGCTGCCGACCGCGGAAACAGAGCGGGCGGCCACGGCCCTGGCCCGCCGGGGACATGGCCTGAGCCAGCCCGTCCGGACCCTGGCTGACGTGGCCCCCGCCCTGACCCGCGTGCTCTCCTGAGGTCTCTTTCGCAGCCCGGGCGCTTACTACGGCACCAGGAAGATGCTGAAGCCGTCGGCGGTGGAGTTCAGCGCCCCCGCGTTCGCCTCGGTCACGCTCCCGGGGCCGGTCATGATCAGCGGCGAGGTGGTGAAGTACCCGGAGAACCCGTACCGGGTGCCCTCGTAGTTCGTCAGCCGCCCGTCGCTGAACGCGGCCGCCTTGAGCTGGGAGGCGGGCGGGGTGAAGGACGGCACGCTCCACGGTGTGTCGCCGAACTCGGAGCCTATCCGGACCTCCTTGAAGGAGACCCCGGTCCCGATGTTCAGCGTGAACCCGGAGGTGGTGCCTGCGGTCAGATCGTTCACCGTAAAGGTGAAATCACCATTGCCCGTGTTGTAGAAGATATCTTCCTGCACGGAATGACCGACCGGATAGCTGACCGCCCCGCTGGTCCACGACGCGGGCGTGCCTGCGCAGGTGTTGTTCGAGGTCGCGCACACCAGGGCGTGCGTGGAGTTGTTGAACACGGCCACCGCCGGGCTGTACGGGCTGGCCGTGGTGGAATCGAACACGCCGAGGACGTAGACGTTGCCGCCGCCCCAGAACTGGACCGACTGGCCGAGACCTCCGATGGAGGCGCTGTACTGGCTGGCGTTGCGCAGGTACACGGTGGCCTGGGCGTAGCGGAACTGCGCCCCGGTGAACTGGTAGCCGGCTTCCTCTTTGGTGGGCGTGACCGGGCCGGTGGCGGCGCTGGCCGCAGTAGCAGCTAAGCCGGCCGGCAGAGCCAGTACCACCGCGGCCATGGCAAAAGTAAAAAAAAAACTTGCTAAGCCTGTGAATGGGAATCCCTTTTCCCGGCGACCATTCATGGCCGTCGTTAGCCACCCTCAGGAAAAGGCTTACCGCATCCGCGGTCAGGAGAACAGGGGGCCAATACCTTTTCTGGGCTGTCCCGGCACCCGGGCGGGGCGGGGCAGGGGCACGCTGTCCAGGAGTTCTTGTGGCCGGCTCAGCCGGTCCTGGCGTTGCGTGCGCATGGGCTCCGCGAGTTCCATGGACGCGAACGCGGTCCGCCAGTCGGCTGGCGTGTACCCCGCGGCCAGGTCGCAGTGATGCAGTTCGACCTCGACCAGCCGCCGGGTCAGCAGTTGCGCGGCCGGGAACGGCGCCGAGTCGAGGACCCGCACGGGACGTGACCAGGCCTGGTCCGGCAGTTGCCGGGCCATGGTGCGCAAGGCCATCGCCGAGTCGGCCACGTCGGTCACGAGATCCTTCGGCTTCTGGGCCGCGCCGCGCTCGATGTCGGCGTCCCGGGCCTCGGCGCTGACATATGCCGGGAGCTCCTGGCCGGAGCGGACCCCGACCAGGAGGGTGCGCATCGCGTCGGCGCTCCGGGCCAGGTGGGCCAGGACGTGGGCCCGCGTCCACCCGGGTAGCAAGGACGGCTGCCGCAGGTCCGGCTCGGCGATCACCCGGGCCGTGCCGAGCAGCCGCTGCGTCGCATCATCGATCTGGTCGCAGAACTGTCGTTGCGCGGCGTCCACCCACCCACTCTAAGCAGCCGCCCGTTAGTGCGGTGCGCAGTGCCCCGGCGACCACGATGGACCGCACCGATGACCGGGTGCCGGGTGGCCGCGGCGACGCCGCAGTGCACCACGATCATGGACCGGCGGTCGACTTAGACCGATTTTTGCTGATTCGCCCAGCCGACCGGTTCGATCAACCATCATGGTCCGCCATGGATCGGGTGGCAGGCACGCCGGTGCCGGTAGGAGACGGGCGGCGGACGGACCAGGACGAGGAGCCCGGCGGGCCGGATCCCGGGCTCGCGGTGGCCGCAGCTCAGCGGGGGGATACGGACGCCTTCCGGGTGCTGTACCGGGATATCCAGCCGCGGCTGCTGCGTTACCTGCGAGCCCTGGTGGGTGAGGACGCCGAGGATGTGGCGTCGGAGACGTGGCTGCAGGTGGCCCGGGACCTGGGAGGGTTCCAGGGCGGCTACGACGGGTTCCGCGGCTGGGTGGTGACTGTCGGCCGGCACCGGGCTCTAGATCACCTGCGCCGTGAGGGGCGGCGCCCGCCCGCGGTACTGGTGCCGGCCGAAGATCTGGCCGCGCTGGCCGCGGCCGATGACACCGCGGCGGGCGCGCTGGAGGCGGTGGCCACGGACGCGGCGATCCGGCTGATCGCCACGCTGCCGCGGGACCAGGCCGAGGCGGTCCTGCTGCGCGTCGTGGTCGGGCTCGATGCGGCGAGCGCGGGCCAGGTGCTGGGCAAGCGGGCCGGGGCGGTACGCACGGCTGCCTACCGGGGACTGCGGACCTTAGCGAGGCAGCTGGAGCAGTCTGGGCAGGCCTCCGGATGAGGCCGCGGCGCGGGAGTGACAGCAACGGCGGACTTGACGCTGAAGGACGTGAGATGAGCACCAGCCGTCCCCAGGGGATCGACCGCCAGACCGCCGAGCACCTGCTCGACGGGGCTGGCGGCGTGGACCCAGGCCAGCTCACCCGGATCCTGGCCGCTGCCGCGGCCCCGGGGCACGACACCGAACTGGCCGGAGAAGAGACGGCGGTGGCCGCGTTCCAGGCACATCATCTCACCCCCGTCACCACTCCCCGGAGAGGGCAGATGATCAAGTCCCCACTCGCTCGGCTTCTCACCGCCAGGTTCCTC
>DASQRM010000082.1:0-13074 GCA_035642895.1 Streptosporangiaceae bacterium
TGATGCGGCCGCCGCGACCGTGCGTGACCCGGCCCGCCAGCTCGGCTGCGCGTCGGGCCGCTTCCCGGCGTTCTCGCGCCGCCTCAGCCTGGGCTGATCAGGCCGGCCTGGTAGGCGAAGACGACAAGCTGGGCCCGGTCCCTGGCGCCGAGCTTGGTCATCGCCCGGCTGGCGTGGGTTTTTACTGTGGCCGGACTGACGAAGATCTTGCGGGAGATCTCGTCGTTGGACAGCCCGGTGGCGATGAGGGCGAGCACTTCCCGCTCCCGGGGGGTCAGCTCGTCCAGCTGGGGCAGGCGGCGTGGCGACCGCGTGCGCAACGCGAACTCGGCGATGAGGCGCCTGGTGACGGCGGGGGACAAGAGCGCCTCCCCGCTGGCCGCTACCCGGACCGCCTGGATCAGCTCGGCGGCGCGGGTGTCTTTGACCAGGAATCCGGCGGCGCCGGCCCGCAGACCCTCGAAGACGTACTCATCCAGGTCGAAAGTGGTCAGGATGACGACGTGGACCGAGGCGAGGTCCGGGCGGGAGGCGATGCGGCGGGTGGCCTCGATGCCGTCGACCCCCGGCATGCGGATGTCCATCAGCAGCACGTCCGGCGCGGACCTGGCCGCGAGTTGCATGGCCTGCTCCCCGTCGGCGGCCTCGCCGACCACGTCGATGTCGTCCTCGGCGTCGAGCAGCGCGGCGAACCCGGCCCGGACCAGTTCCTGGTCATCAGCCAGCGCGACGCGGATCACCGGTCACCTCCGTTCTGCGAGACTCCATGCAGCGGCAGCCGGGCCTGGACCGCGAACCCGCCGCCAGGCCGGGGGCGGGCCTGGAGCGTGCCGCCGAGCGCGGCCGCCCGCTCGGTCATGCCGGCGATGCCGCTGCCCGTGCCATGGGGCTGGCCGGGAGGCCCGCCCGGCGGCCGCCGGGCGCCGTCGTCGTCGACCTCGATCACCAGGGCGTCCTCCCCGTGGACGATGCGGATGGTGGCGTTCGTGCCGCCGGAGTGCCGGGCGCTGTTGGTCAGGGCCTCCTGGACGATCCGGTAGGCAGCCAGGTCGACGTCCGCCGTCAGCGGGACCCGCTGACCGCTTTCCTCGACGCGGACGGCCAGCCCGGCGGCGGCCGCGGTATCGGCCAGGTCGCCCAGCCGGGCCAGGCCCGGGGCCGGTGCCCGGGGAGCCCCCTCGTCCACCGCGCGCAGCACGCCCAGTACCGAGCGCAGCTCGACCAGGGCCTGCCCGCTGACCTCGTTGATGGTGGTCAGGGCGGAGCGGGCCCGGTCGGGCTGGCGGTCCATCAGGTGTAGCGCGGTGTTGGCCTGGACGTTGATGACCGAGATGTTGTGGGCCACTACATCGTGCAGGTCCCGCGCGATCCGCATCCGTTCCTCGCCAGCCCGGCGGCGCAGCTCCTCCTCCCGGCTCAGCTCTAGCGCCGCCGTCCGCTGGCCCCGGGCCCGGATGACCTCGGCGACGGCCAGCAGGAACAGCAGCAAGACCGCCAGCCACACCGCGAACCCGGCGCTGGCGTGGCCGGGGCTGCCGATCAGCCAGGGCGGCCATACCGAGGCGACGTAGCCGATGACCAGGGATGCGATCGCCGCCGCCCGCTGCCTGGCCTGCACCGCGGTGAAGAACGCCACGATCAGCGCGAGCCAGATCAGGTGCGCCTGGCTGGCCGCACCCGGCCAGATCGCTACGGCGAGGGTGACGGCCAGGACGCCGACCGGGTAGCGGCGGCGGGCAATCAGCGATGCGCCACCGATGGCGAGCAGGACGTAGGTCGCGATCCCGGCGCTGGCCTGGCCATGGTGCCAGTGCGCGGACGCGAGGGTCGCGCCGACCTCGATCGCGATCACGACGACGGCGATCGCGGCGTCAGTGACCCAGCGCCGGGCGCCCGCGCCGCCCAGGCGCGGACCGGGGGCGGGGCCGTGCGGCAGGTTCACGGGCAGGTCAGGTTCGGTCATCACTACTGGCGACGGTACTCGCTGGCTTCCCGGAAGGCGTCCGCCCAGAGGCTACATATGAGCCTCCCCGCCTGCACCGGCTGGTGTATGCCGCGCGCCGCCCGCTACCGCAGGAGACGATCCGGCGCGAGCCGGATGGCCGGCGACGCCGGCCGGGCCGGCCAGGCACGCTGGAGACCGCAACGGGCCAGACAGGACTGTCACGCTTTCGCAGAGTGCGGGCGCCACCGAAGGGGAGATCATGCCACCGAACCCAGCCAAGCGGCCTGACCAGCAGGCGGCAGTCGGCTGCGCCGGGCCCGGGATCGAGGTCGCCGGGCTGAGCAAGCGCTACGGCGGGCACACGGCGGTCGATAACGTGTCGTTCGGGGTGCGCCCGGGATCGGTGACCGGATTCCTGGGCCCCAACGGGGCGGGCAAATCGACCACCATGCGGATGCTGACCGGGCTCACCCCGCCATCCGCCGGGCGGGCCACCGTGCTCGGCGTTCCCTACACCCAGCTGCCCAACCCTGGCCGCCATGTCGGCGTCCTGCTCGACGCCTCGGCGCAGCACGCCGGCCGCACCGGCCGCGAGATCCTCAGACTCGGGACGATCGTGATGGGGCTGGATGCCCGGCGCGTCGACGCCATGCTCGAGCTCGTCGGCCTGACCGCGGCTGAGGCCGGGCGCCGGGCCGGGACCTACTCGCTGGGCATGCGGCAGCGGCTGGGCGTCGCCCACGCCTTGCTCGGTGACCCGCAGGTGCTCATCCTCGACGAGCCGGCCAACGGGCTGGACCCGGGCGGCATCCGCTGGATGCGCGGCCTGCTGCGGGAATTCGCCGATAACGGGGGAACCGTGCTGCTGTCCTCGCACCTGCTGCATGAGGTCGAGGTCATCGCCGACGACCTGGTGGTCATCGGCCGCGGCAGGATCGTGGCCCAGGGCTCCAGGAACGACCTGCTGGCCTCGGCCGGCACCTTCGTCCGCGGCCTGGATGACGAGAGCCTCGCCGTAGCCCTGAAGGCAGCGGGCATCGCCTTCAGCCCCGCGGAGGGCGGCGGTTACCTCGCCCGGTCCGGGACCGAGCAGACCGCCCGGGCGGCCGCCGCGGCCGGCGCTGCGCTGATGGAGCTGAAACCCGCCGACGGAGCCGCCCTGGAGGAGATCTTCCTCCAGCTCACCGCGGACGACGCACGACAGGAGGCCGGTCGATGAGCGCCATCGTGACGGCCGGGCGGCCAGCGCCCACGGGCATCGCAGGCCAGGCCGGGATCCCGTTCAGCCGGCTACTGCGGGCCGAGCTGCGCAAGCTCACCGACACCCGGGCCGGAAAGTGGCTGCTGATCGCCATGGCCGCGATCACCGTCCTGGTCGTGGTGGTCGCGCTGTTCACCGCACCCGCGAGGGACCTGACCTACAGCAACCTCGTCAACTACACCCAGACACCGCAGAAACTCCTGCTGCCGGTCCTCGGGATCCTCGCGGTCACCAGCGAATGGAGCCAGCGCACCGGCCTGGTGACCTTCACGCTGGCTCCGAACCGGGGAGGAGTCCTGCTGGCCAAAATCACCGCGACGGTGATCCTGGGGCTGATCGTGATCGCCATCGCCTTCGCCGCCGCAGCGGCCGGCAACCTCGCCGGGCTGGCGCTGCGGCACGGCAACGGCAGCTGGGCTTTCGGCGCGGCGGGCTTCCGTGACATCACCCTGGTCCAGCTGACCGGGGTTATCCAGGGCATCGCATTCGGCGCGCTGCTGCTGATCAGCGCTGCGGCCATCGTCGCGTACTACGCCCAGAACCTGTGGACCGTCCTGCTCGCCTCGGTGTCCGCTCTGAAGCACAGCGCGCCGTGGATCGACCTGAACTCCGCGCAGACCCCGCTGTACAACCACGACATGACGGGCCAGGGCTGGGCCCAGCTGCTGGTGGCCGCGGCCATCTGGGTCGGCATACCGCTGGTCCTCGGCACCATCCGGGTCCGCCGCGGCGAGATCAAGTCGGCATGAGGCCGCCATCCCGGGGCATCGGTGCGCCTCCGTCCCACCCCGCCGCACCCCACTTCCCACTAACGCCCCGATCGCGCCAGCCCCCCGGGCCGACCGGGGGCCGCCAGCGGCCAGAGGAAAAGGAGGAGGCCATGGTCACCCGGGAACACATCATCGAGAACCCGCTCAGCGGCGAGCAGATCACCATCCGGCGGACGGCCGCTGACACCGGCGGAAGCGTCCTGGAATGGGAGCTTCTGCTCGCACCCGGCGGACGGGTGCCCAGCAGCCATGCCCACCCCGGGCAGGAGGAAGTTTTCACCGTGCTGGCCGGCCAGATGAGGTTCCGGGTCGGCGTCCGGCGGGTGATCGCGAACCCGGGCGACACCGTGCGGATCCCGCCCGGGACCGTGCACCATTTCGCGAACGCCGCAAACCGGCCCGCCCGGGTGGCCGTGCGGACCAGCCCGGCGCTGAGCATGCAGGAACTGCTGGAGACCGCCGCGGCGCTGGCGCAGGACCAGCACGCGGCGGGCCGGCGCATGCCCAGGCCGGGCGACCTGGTGCTGTTCATGCGCGATTTCGAGCGTGAGGTGCGGGCACCGTATGTGCCGGCCGCGCTGGTCCACGCCGTCGTCACCCCGCTCGCCCGGCTGGCCCGGCGGCGGGGGCGCGACTCGCGCTACCGCCAGCTGCGGCCACGATGACCGCGGCCACGATGACCGGGACGCGGGTGGCCGCGGTCGAGGTCACCCACCTGGTGAAGCGCTACCGGGGCGCCCGCCGCAACGCGGTGGACGACATCAGCTTCGACGTGCCGGAAGGGCAGCTGTTCTGCCTGCTCGGCCCCAACGGCGCCGGGAAGACGACCACCGTGTCGATACTCACCACGACGCTGGCCCCCACCTCGGGCCGGGTCAGGATCGCCGGCCGGGACCTGGAACGCCAGCAGGCCCAGGTGCGCGGCGAGCTAGGCGTCGTCTGCCAGCAGCCCTCGCTCGACCTGAACCTGACCGCCGAGGAGAACATCAGGCTGCATGCGGTGCTTTACGGGCTGTACCCGTGGCGTCCTCGTTACCGCCTGATGCCGGCTGGCTATCGTCGCGAGGTGCAGGTGATGGCGGGCGTTATGGATATTTCGGGGAGTCTGGGCCGGCGCGCGCGCACCTTGTCCGGGGGGCAGCGGCGGCGGCTGGAGATCGTCCGGGCGCTCATGCACCGGCCCCGCGTCCTGTTCCTCGACGAGCCGACTGCGGGTCTTGACCCGTCGAGCAGGCGGGACCTGTGGGCGTACCTGGGTCAGGAACGGGCCAGGTCGGGGACCACCGTCATCCTGACCACGCACTACCTGGAGGAGGCGGAGGCCGCCGACTCGGTGTGCGTGCTGGCCGGGGGGAAGATCATCGAGCGTGGCCGGCCGGACGAGGTCAAGGAGCGCCAGCTGAGCCCCGAGCTTGTGCTCGACGCCACCGACCGGGCCGGCCTGCGCCGGGAGCTCGAATCCCTGGGCGTCAAGGTCATCCCCGGTCAGGGCGATGCGAGCCAGCCGGCCGGGCCGCTGCGGGTGGCGCTGAATGGCCGCAGCGCGCAGGACATCATCGCGTCGGTGCAGGCCCAGCTGACCCGCTTCCAGATCGCGGAGCCGACGCTGGAGGACGCCTACCTGGTTCTGCTGGAGCGGGCGGCGGCCCGGGGACCGGGCGGATCATGAGCGTGCAGGCCCGTAGAAGGCCCGGCCCCGTGGCGGCCGGCCCGCCAGTGACTGGCCCGCTCGTGACTGGGCCGCTTGTGACTGGCCCGCTCGTGACTGGCCTGCGCCGTGAGCTGTCCGGGCTGCTGGCCATCGCCCAGCGCGACGTGACCAAGCTGCTGCGCGACCGTCCCAGGCTCGCGGTCAACCTGGCGTTTCCCGTCCTGCTGATCGGCGGCCTGGGCGCCATCCTGCAGCCCACCGTGGGACGGGTCACCGGCGTGAGCGCGGTGACGCTCGCGTTCACCGGGGTGCTCGCGGCCAGCCTGTTCCAGTCCGCGGCAGCGGGCATGATCTCGATCGTGGAGGACCGGGAGAACGACTTTTCCCGCGAGCTGTTCGTGGCGCCGGTCTCCCGGCTGACCCTGGTCGGCGGGAAAATCGCCGGGGAGACTCTGGTCGCGCTATGCCAGGGCGCCGGCATCGTCGTGTTCGCGGTGGTGTTCGGGGTGGCGATCTCGCCGTCCCAGCTCACGCTGCTGCTGGGGGCGGGCCTGGCCTGCTGCCTGCTCGGCGGCGCGTTCGGCCTGGCCACGATCGCGGTGCTGCCGAACCAGCGTTCGGCGATGCAGATTTTCCAGTTCCTGATCATCCCGCAGTACGTCCTCGGCGGCGTCCTGGTGCCGCTGCGCGCCGTTCCGCCGTATCTGCGGGTGCTGGCGCACGCCATGCCGATGACCTATGTGGTCAACCTGACCCGCGCCGCGTATTACGCCGGGACGCCCGCCTACCGCCTGGTCGCTTCGGGCCGCCTGCTGCTGGACGTGGCGGTGACGGCCATCCTGTTCGTGGTCCTGCTGACCGCGGGCGTGACGGTGTTCGGCTACCGGGAGCGAACCCGCTGATCAGCTACCGGGAGCGAACCCGCTGATCAGGAGCATTCCAGGACGCGCTCGAAGGCCTGCAGGTAACTGGGGTCACCACCACGATTGCGCAGCAGCCAGTACTCCGCCCCCCAGAACAAGTACGCGTCCAGAACGAAGGCGTGTCCCTCAGCCCAGCGCATGGACTGGTTGTAGTTCCCGATCAGGTCCTCGGGCCGGCAGCTGTACATGGCCCGGCCGGCCGGGCTGGGCGGGGTGGTGACCGCTTCCCAGGGCTCAGCCTGCCCTTCGGCGATAATCAGCCGCCGGCCAGCCGCGGCGACGCCGTCCAGCAGCCGGGCCCGCCGCCGCTGCTGCCACGGCGTCCGGCTGCCGTCCAGGTACAGGGCCAGCGGGCCGGCGCTGGCCAGCGCGTGCCGCGGGTAGAAGTCAACGCCGACGATGTCGGCCAGGCGCCCCGCCACGGCCAGCGACTCGCCCTGGTCCCTGGTGCGCCACCATTGCTGCAGTGCGACCGGCGTCGAGGTGGCCAGGAAGCCGTTCATCATGACCGGCCGGCCGGGGTCCGCCGCGCGGACCGCGTCGACCTCGCTGCGGACGAACGCCTCGGCCAGCCGCCAGGAGTGCTCCATGCCCAGCGGGTCCACGGCCTCGTGCTCGACCTGCCAGGCGATGATGCAGTCACGCTGCCGGTACCGCTCGATGACCCGGTGCACGAACGCAATCGCGCCATCCAGCAGGTCCCGCCGCTCATCCGGCCGGACCAGGGAGCCTTCGCGCAGCGGCCGGCCCAGGTGGTGCGCGGGCACAAAGAACTCGGGATAGCCGAAGTTCTTCACCGTGCCGAGGCCCATGATGACCTGCTTGCCGGCCTGCTCCGCGGCGTCTAGCTGGCGGTCCAGCTCCCCGGGCCGGAAGTCACCCGGATGCGGCTCCAGCCGGTTCCAGTACGCGCCCAGCCGGATCAGCTGGAACGGGCAGGCCAGCAGGGCCTGCAAGGCCACGTCCGGGTCCAGCCCGAGCGCCGCCGCCTGCAGCGGCCGGAAGCTGATCCCCAGTTTCGCCGCGCCCCGCGGCTGCACCGGCAGTTGCCGCCATCGCCCGGTGAGCGGCTGTGCGGCCCGCCTCAGCCGCAGCTCGGTCAGAGCCGGGCGCACGAGACCGCTCGCGTGGCTGTGGCGCTGGCCGGGATCAGGCCGGCGATCAGCCTGGCCGTGTGCCCGGCGGCGTCCGGCCGGGCCAGGCGTGCGGAGGCCGCGCCCATCGCGTCGATGGCGTCGCGGTCCTGGCGAAGCCGGCCGATCTCGGCGACCAGCTGCCGCACGTCCGGCACCCGGAGCCCGGCACCCGCGCTGGTCACGATCTCGGAATTACCCTTCTCCTGCCCCGGGATGTGCGCGGTCAGCAGCAGGGGCGTACCGCAGCAGGCGGCCTCCGCGATGATCCCGGGCCCGGCTTTGGTGACGACCAGGTCGCAGCACCGCAGCCAGTCGCTCATGTTGTCCACGAAGCCAGTCACCGTGAGCCGGCCACCCGAGCGCAGCGCCAGCCGGTCGAGCCGGCGCTTGAGCGCAGTGTTGCGCCCGCGCACCACGACCACATGGACGTCGGTGAACCGCCGCAGAATCGCCGCGGCCCGGCGGGCCATGCCGCCGCTGCCCTCACCGCCGCCGGTCAGCAAGACGACGAGCCTTCCCTCGGCCAGCCCCAGCGACCGCCGGAGGCGCGCCTGCTGAGCCGCCGACAGCGGGCCGCGGCCGAACTCGCGGCTAACCGGCGGCCCGGCCACCGCCCAGGCACCGCATGCGGGCTTCCCCCGCCGGGAGGGCCCGGCGTGACCGCCAGCCGGGCCAGGCCGGCCGGTGACGGCAGGCGGCGCGATGATCAGGTCAGCGTCGGCGTACGGCCAGGCCGCGTGCATGCTGGCCAGGTCGGTGACGACGGTCACCACAGGCGCCAGTGGTGCGGCCTGATCCCGCGCCCAGACTGCGGCCATGCCGGTGAGCGGATGGCACGACACGATCGCCGCGGGCCGGTGCACCCGGGCCAGGCCGGCGGCCACCCGGCCGGCGGGCCGCAGCAGGGTGCGCTGCAGCAGCCACATGGCCGGGCGGGCGTTGGTGGCGTAATAGGCCGCGCCCCACAGCCACGGGGCCAGCCGGACCGCCGGGCCGTACAGCCGGGTGACCCAGCGCAGCAGCCGCGCCGAGCCCGGGCCGCCCAGCGGATCGCACAGCACCGGAGTGAACCGGCCGGGGTAGGCCAGCTCCAGGGACTCGCCGACCGCCCGCGCCGCGTTCCGGTGCCCGCCGCCGGTGTCAGCCATCAGGAAGAGCACCGGCAGCGGCGCGGTGGCCGGGCCGCCGGCCGGCTTAGTTCCAGGCACCTGCTTGGTTCCAGGCACCTGCTTAGTTCCAGGCATGAGCCCATCGTGCCGGCCGAGCCGGCAGCCCGTCGTCAGCCCGGCGGCTACCTTCGCCTCAACGTGCGGCCGGCACCGGCGCCCGCCTTCTACTGCGCTCGGGGCAGGCCCGCCTGCCCCGCCGACCGCGATCCGGGCCCGGGAAGGCTCAGCCCGCATCGGCGCGGTCAGGCTGGCGGGGGCCCGGGGATCCGAGGAGGTAGAGGCTGACGCCGTAACACAGCAACGCCACTCCGGTCAGCACGGCCATGGTCATGGACGCTGATGGGTGGGCCTGGTCCACGAAGGCGGCTCCTTGCGCGGCAGCGCCCACGAGGGCGAGGAGGCCGATCACCGAGGTGACGATCACGCCCGGATGGCGGGCCATGATGGCCTGCACGACGAGGGTGGCGGCGGCCAGGATCAGCAGCAGCCCGAGCACGATGTGCACCGTCAGCGCGCCCGGCCCGCTCGAGATAGCCGTGCCGATGGTGTGCCCGTGATCGGCGGCCGGGACAGTGACATAGAGGTTGATCCCGATCCCGATCCCGTACTGGATGAGCAGCAGGACCAGCGCGGCCAGGCTCGCCCGGCGAAGACCCGCCGTCCGGCCTGCACTGGCCCGCCGGGCGGATGTGCCTGTGTGGGAGGGGCCCGTGCGGGAGGGGCCCGTGTGGGAGGTCATTTGCCCGCCCGCTGGCTGGATGTCAGTGCGCTCCCGGTGGCCGCCGCCTCATCGCGCCGGTCCGGATGGGGGAGGCGCTGGCTGCGCGTTTTCAGGGCGGCGGACAGGTCGTCGCGCAGTCGCGGCTCGTCCAGGGCGGCGAGGCTTTCCAGCTTGTGCATCCGCTCGTCGTGCCCGATCTGGCGGAACAGGTCGGCGAGCGATCCGTGGTGACCGTAGCCGGACTGGAACGACCCGTCGTAGGGCCGGGCCTCCCACTCGGGATGTTCGGTGACGAACAGCATGTAGTCGTGCTCGGCGTGATCCTCGAACACGGCATTGAGCCGGTAGCTCGCGGCCGGCCAGCATACGTACAGCAGCCAGGACAGCTGGTAGTAGCCGGCTGCCATTAGCCACGGCAGCAGGCGGAACCGCAGGAATGGCCGGGCGAATCCTTGGCGCTGGGCCAGCTCTTCGAGGATCAGCAGGTGAAATTGCTCGTTGTCCTGCTGGGCGCGGGTTTCCACGATCCGCTCGAAGATCCGCCCAGCCAGCCGCAGCCGCGGGTGGAGCCGGGTCAGCGCGCCGTAGGCGGCGCGTTCCCACGCCTGGTAGGGCACCCGGGCGACGATCTCCAGCACGATGAACTTCTGCAGCGTCCGCGGGCGGCCGTAGATCACATCCACGATCCAGAACAGCAGCCGGGCGGGGATGCTGTACCGGAACTGCGGTGTGCGCAGCGTCTCGGCCTGGGCCCGGCGCAGGGCGGCGCCGGACAGCTTGGGTGGGCCGGGCGGCCTCGCCGGCGAATCGGGGCGTGCGGTCGGGATGGTGACGACGGACATCAGGCTGTTCCCTTCAAGGTCGATGACGGGTCTGCCCGGCGGCCTTACTGCTCGGCTGGGCCAGGCAGATCCAGCCTCGCCACCCCGCCGGCTGGCGTCGTTAGGCTGCGGGACACTCTTGGCTGCGCGGCCTGGCGCAGGCGAAGGGCCCTCGGGTACGCCCGGCGCGGCAGGCGCGGATCGGCAGAAGCGCCCTGACCGTCCCCGGGCAGCACCCGTTCCGGATCCGTCCCAGGTGCAGCCGAAGCCGGCCGATGTCAGCTCTGCGTGGTAGACGTGACTGGCCTGATGGCTGACGACAGCCCTGGGAACGGGCGCGAGGCTGGGCGCATGGCCATCCATCAGGAACGTCAGCAGGCCCCGCCACGGCGGCGCCGCAGGATCGCCGCCGTGATGGGCCTGGAGGCCGCGTCCCTGCTGGTAGCGTCGCTCCTTCACCTGACCGGGTTCGTGCACGGCCATGCCAGGCCCTTCACCGCCACCGGCGCCGGGATCGCGGAGGCGGTCATCGGCATCGTGGTCGCGTGCGGGGCCATTTCCCTCCTGCGCCCCGGAGCGCGAGGGCGGGGGACTGCCCTCGCAGTGACCGCGTTCGCGATCATCGGAGTGCTCTACGGGCTGAGCATCACGACTCAGGGCGGCGATCTTCCCGACATCGTCTATCACGTCACGCTGCTGCCCCTGCTCATCGCCACCTTCGCCCTCCTCCTGCGCACCAGCGAACACGGCGGCGGGAACAGGGAGGCGGCGCCGGAGACTTCCAGCCGGGCGGTACGGCCGGGATCCTAAACGGTCCGCAGCAACATGGCCGGGCGGTGGCTGAGTAACGCAAGAGGCCGGCCTGTCGTTGTGAGCGACGGCTATCAGTCCCACCGGCCAGGTAGGTGGGACAAGCTGCCGAGGCCACCGCCACGGCATGGCAGGGCGCCGCAGCCCCCGCCCCCGCGCCGCAGCGCCGCCCCCGAGCCTCCCGCCCATTCCGGAGGCCATCGCCAAAGCAGCGCTCAACCTCGGGAACCTGCTAGCCAGGGAAGGCGACGCGGACGGTGCAGAGAATGCCTACCAGCGAGCGGCCAGCACCGGAGCCGCCGAGGTGGCGGCGGGCGCACTGCTCCCGGCGCGCCATCGACGCGGACCACCCCGCCGCCAGCGCAGTCGCAGCATTCTGCCTGGGATTCCTGCTGGCGGAAAATGGCGACACCAGCGGTGTACGGCCCCGATGCTTTCGAGCTGTCGTGTTGTCAGGGAGGTTCTACCCTGCTTTCGTTCCTTCGCCCGGTTCGCCAGTGGATGCCTGCGAACCCAGGTCGTCGGCAAATGCCAGCACAACATCCAGGCTTTCGGCACACAAGTCGGCCTGATCCAACAGCCTATTCTTACGGTTTATCCATGTATCCTGAATCTCATGTTTCTCGGCGAGATCGCGGGAGCTCACATATTCATTGGAGGCTGTTATAAGTAGTTGTATTGAGCCCTCGACTGACCGCAAGCTGCTCAATGCGCCTCTCACGGCGTTCCTATTTGTATAGTATGGGTCATGCGAAAGTTCTTTTTGAATCATACCGCCAAGCTTGATCACTGAAGTATACAGTGTTTTTACTGCGCTATCCTTGTAGAGGCTTTTCCTTAGGTTTGCGGACAGGCCAACCAGATCTCTTTTAACGTCCTCTGTTAGAGTACTGAGGCTAGATGAATCCGGCGTGCCCATCGATGGTCATCTAGCGGACAATTCGGGGTTCTGACTAAGTTCAGCCAACGTCGATACGGTTGACTGAACGTCATGGGCGGTTCGGATCATGCCTTGGAGATAAGGACGGGTGAAGGATGCATCTTCGGCTGTATCCGGCAGTAGCTGCAGGAGTCCGTCGAGATTACTGGCTGCGCAGCCGAGTTCGCTCTGCCATGTTGTGCGCCAATGCAATTGTGCTCGATCATCATCGGGTGCAGAGCTCAATGATTCGATCTCGTCGACCAGCATCCTGGCCAGAGATCGCGCACGCATAGCCGACCTGAGGTAACTACTTGGAGCCGCGGCGGATTCGGCTGACACAACCAGCTGATCAGCTAGACCCTGGATGTTATTGATGGCTGATTGGTCGACTATGATGACGTCTTCGTCCAGGATCCGCACAAGCTCAGTACGCCGAGCCGCCTCGAGCGCGTCGCGGAGTTTGCGGAGCTTGTTGTTGAGAGACAGCCAATCCCAGAAAGCATCCGCGCTGGTGACAAAGTCGGGCACCCCCAGATGCTCCGTCAGCGACTGCCAATCGCTAACGAGCGCCTCGCAGATCTGCCTCTTGGCGTTCAGGGAGTATCGGCCCAGATGTGTCACATTCTGCTCGTGAGGCGTCTGCTCGAACAGGTAGTCAAATTTGCGTGCTTTGAGGTCTCGGGCGACAGCGGCAATAGGAACACCATGCTTGTCCGTCCTCGAAGCGTAGTGATGAAGTCCTACCAGCCGCCCGCCGCCATTCACTATTGCTCCTCCTGAAGAACCGGGCATCGTATCAGCCGCATATTTGATCCGTGTCCTATTTCTATTAAGCTCGGGGGAAGTCAGAAACGAAGATTTAATCGTCTCTCCGTGAGGATGGTGGCCGAGCAACAGTACTTGCTCACGTCCGATCCTGGACGGAGTAAAATGAATCGGATAGTG
>DASQRM010000083.1:0-12338 GCA_035642895.1 Streptosporangiaceae bacterium
GCCCGGCTACGGCCAGCCCCCGCCGAGCTACGGCCAGCCCCCGCCGAGCTACGGCCAGCCCCCGCCGAGCTACGGCCAGCCTGCCGGGTACGGCCAGCCCGGCGCGCCCGTTCGCTGGCTCGGCGGGGACCAGCCCTGGCGGCTGGTCCTGTCCCAGGCGGCCAAGCGGCTGGTCACCCTGTTCCTGGTGCTGGGTGTGGCCGCTGTGGTCGGCTACGTGGTGCTCATCACCGTGGTCGCCGCAACCTCCGGCAGCAACGGCGTCACCCGGGCCGAGGCGGCGATCTCGGTCGAGGGCTCGTTCGCGACGCTCAGCAGCACGCTGTCCACGTTCGACTCGAAGGTCTCGGCGTGCCACGGCAATCTCAGCTGCGTCAACAAGGTTGACGCAGAGATGTCCCGGGGTTTCGGCACGTTTGCCCAGGATATGAGCGGCAAGTCGATGCCCGACGCCGCGTCTACGGCCGCAGCTGATCGGGTGCAGTCGGACGCGAGCCTGGCCAGCCGCGACTTCTCGAGGCTCGCCGCGGTCACGTCGGCGGCGCAGTACCAGCAGGTGGTGGCCAGCACCGGGCTGGAATCCCTGCTCGTCCGCTTCGACAGCGACTACCGGGCCCTGGGCAACGCCCTTGGCGCCCGCTAACCCCTTCCGCCGCGCACCTTTGGTAAGGCCAGCAGGCGTGCGGGCGCCGCATCCATGACGTTATCTCGTCATGGATGCGGCCCCCGCACGGTGGCCGTATCAGCCTGCGTGGCGGCCGGGGCCTGCGGGGCAGCTGGGGTGTGTGGGGGTGCCTGGGGTCCTGGCCGGGGCGGGGGAGACCGGGTTAGGGGGCGGACCAGCCTTTGGTGCGGGATACGGCGCGGCGCCAGCGGGCGTAGGCCGCCTCATCCCGGGGGCCGGGATCGAACCGGCGGTCCAGCCGCCAGGTCGCGGCGAGTTCGTCGGTCGAGGACCAGGTCCCGGTGGCCAGGCCGGCCAGGAACGCGGCTCCCAGCGCGGTGGTCTCACCGACCACCGGGCGTTCCACCGGGACCTGCAGCTGGTCTGCCTGGATCTGCATGAGCAGGTCGTTGGCGCTGGCCCCGCCGTCGGCGCGGAGCACGCGGCCGCCCTCCATCATGAGGTCGGCCACGTCGCGCACCTCGAAGGCGATCGCCTCCAGCGTGGCCCGGACCACATGCGCCCGGGTCGTGCCGCGGGTGATGCCGAACAGGGCCCCCCGGGCGTCCGGATCCCAGTCGGGCGCGCCCAGGCCGGTGAGGGCGGGCACGAACACCACGCCGCCCGAGTCGGGCACGCTCCGCGCGAGCGCCTCGCTCTGCGCCGCGTCATCCAGCAGGCCGAGCCCGTCCCGCAGCCACTGGACCGCGGCGCCGGTCACGAACACCGAGCCCTCCAGCGCGTAGGTGAGCTGGCCAGAGCCATCCATCCAGGCCACCGTGGACAGCAGCCCGGCCGCCGAGCGCACGACGTCCGCCCCGGTGTTGGCCAGCACGAAGGACCCGGTCCCGTACGTGCACTTGGTGTCGCCGGGACTGAAACAGGCCTGGCCGAACAGCGCCGCCTGCTGGTCACCGGCGATGCCGGCCAGCGGGACGTCCAGGCCGAGGAACGAGGCCGGGTCGGTGCGCGCGGCCACCCCGGTGGACGGCACCACCTCGGGCAGCGCGCGCTGGGGGACCCGCAGCAGATCACACAGTTCCGCCGACCACTGGCCGGCCCCGATATCGAACAGCAGCGTGCGGGAGGCGTTGGATGCGTCGGTCACGTGCCGCGCGCCCGCGGTCATCCGGGCGATCAGGTAAGAATCCACCGTGCCGCAGGCCAGTGACCCATCAGCCAGGCCCCGCCAGGTCCCCGGATCGTGCTCGGCCAGCCAGGTGATCTTGGTCCCGGTGAAGTACGGGTCGAGGCGCAGCCCGGTCAGCGCGGTCACCCGGGGCTCGTGCCCGGCCTCGCGCAGCGTCTCGCAGATCCGGGCCGTCCGCCGGTCCTGCCACACGATGGCCCGCCGCGGGGCGGCCAGCGTGCCCCGGTCCCAGACCACCGCGGTCTCCCGCTGGTTGGTGATCCCGAGGCTGCTGACCGGCGGATCACCGGCCCGGGCGAGGGCCTGGCGGGCCGCGGTCAGGGTCGCCTGCCAGATGTCCTCAGGCAGGTGCTCCACCCAGCCCGGCTCCGGGAAGTACTGCCGGAATTCCTGGTATCCGCGCCCGGACACCAGGCCGTCCTCGGTCACGACCAATGCAGTGACGCCGGTTGTTCCAGCGTCCACGGCCAGCACGCTCATGGGACTAGTGTTGTCCCATGCGAGTTGGAGTGCTGACGGGTGGCGGAGACTGCCCGGGCTTGAATGCGGTCATCCGCGCGCTGGTCCGCCGGGGCACGGCGGAGTTCGGCTACGAGTTCGTGGGCTTCCGCGACGGGTGGCGCGGGCCGCTCGAAGGCGACACCGTGCCCCTGGACGTGCAGGCGGTACGGGGGATCCTGCCCCGGGGCGGGACGATCCTCGGCTCGTCGCGCACCAACCCCCTGGCCGAGGGCGCGGCGAGCGGGGGCCGCTCCGGGGTGGAGCGGATCAAGGAAAACCTGTCCGGCCTCGGGGTGGACGCCCTGGTGGTGACCGGCGGGGAGGACACCCTGGGGGTGGCCACCCGGCTGCACGGGGAAGGTGTCCCGGTGGTCGGGGTGCCGAAGACCATCGACAACGACCTGGGTGCCACGGACTACACGTTCGGCTTCGACACCGCGGTGAACATCGCGATGGAGGCCATCGACCGGCTGCACAC
This sequence comes from Streptosporangiaceae bacterium, assembly GCA_035642895.1. Taxonomy (GTDB): domain Bacteria; phylum Actinomycetota; class Actinomycetes; order Streptosporangiales; family Streptosporangiaceae; genus RYN-230. The sequence continues at coordinate 2,794 of DASQRM010000083.1, forward strand.
CACGGCGGAAAGCCACCACCGCGCGCTGATCTGCGAGGTGATGGGGCGGCACGCGGGCTGGATCGCGCTGCACGCCGGGCTGGCCGGCGGGGCCAATGTCATCCTCATCCCGGAGAAGCCCTTCAGCATCGAGAAGGTCTGCGCGTACGTGGAGCACCGGTTCCAGACCCGGTACGCGCCGATCGTGGTGGTGGCCGAGGGGGCCACGCCCCAGGAAGAGGACGTCCAGGTCAGCGACCAGCGGCTGGACGCGTTCGGCCACGTGCGGCTGGGCGGCGTCGGCATGATGCTGGCCGACGAGATCGAGAAGCGGACCGGCAAGGAAGCGCGCTGCACCGTACTGGGCCACGTCCAGCGGGGCGGGACCCCGTCCGCATACGACCGGGTGCTCGCGACCCGCTTCGGGATCCACGCGATCGGTGCGGTGCACGACGGCGACTTCGGCACCATGGTGGCGCTGCGCGGTACGGACATCATCCGGGTGCCGCTGACCGAGGCCACCCGCGAGCTCAAGACGGTGCCACCGGAGCGCTACGCCGAGGCCGAGGTCTTCTTCGGCTGAGCCGCATGGCCCGGCTGGCCTCCGCGGTCAGCCGCTCAGCGGACCTGGATGGCGATCACGCAGGCGTCGTCGCTGGTGTCAGAGCGTGAGCTGCCCATCAGGTGATCGGCGAACCGGGCCACATCATCGACCGGGCCGCTGGCCAGGCACAGCAGCGCGTTCATCGAATCGTCAATCGCCTCGTCGTGCCGCTCGATGAGGCCGTCGGTAAACATGGCGAGAGCGTCGCCCGGCTGCAGCGTGATGGTCACCTCCTCGTAAGTGGCGTCGGGGTCCGCGCCGACCAGTACCCCGGTCGGCAGCGCCAGTTCCCGCGCCACCCCGTCCCGCACCAGCAGCGGCGGCAGGTGCCCCGCCCGGGAACAGCGCAGCGTGCGGCGGGCCGGGTCGTAGATCCCGCACACCACGGTGCCGATGATGCCGTCGGTGAGATGGCACGCCACGCCGTTCAGCCAGCCCAGCAGCCGGGCCGGCCCGGCGCCGGTGATCGCGAGGCCGCGCAGGCAGTTCCGCAGCGCCACCATGCCGGTCACCGCGTCAATGCCGTGACCAGCGATATCCCCGACCACGAGCAGCACTTCATTACTGGGCAGCCGGACCGTGTCGTACCAGTCCCCGCTGACCAGGTTTCCGGGTCCCGCGGGCCGGTAGCGGGCGGCGATGTCCAGGCCGGCGATCTCCACCGGTTTCGCGGTCCGCGGGGTGATGGCCTGCTGCAACCGCAGCGCCAGCCGGTGTTCCTCCTCCGCCCGCTCCTCGGTGTCGGCCAGCCGGTCCCGGGTCGCCGCGAAGGCCACCTGGGTGTGGTAGTCCGCGGACACGTCCTGGTAGGCGCCGCGCACCGCGACCAGCGTGCCGGCCTGGTCGGTGACCGGCTCGGCGAACGCGCGCATCTGCCGCACGCTCTCGTCGTCGGCCCGGATGATCCGGAACGCGGCAGCGGCCTCCCGCTTGTCCTCCAGCAGCGTGGCGCGGAAACTGTCCACCATCGGCAGATCGTCCGGGGGGACGTGGACGTGCAGCTTGGCCACCGGGACCGGGTCGCCCGGCGGCTGTCCGAACAGTGCGAACGTCGGCTCGGTCCAGAGCACCTCCCCGGTCAGCAGGTTCTCCTCCCAGCCGCCAATCCGGCCCAGCCGCTGGGCCTGGTACAGCAGCGCGCCGAGCCGCTCGACCTCGCCAGCGGGGCGCCAGGAGATCACCACGCCGTCATAGAGGCGGGCGATGCGGACCTCCAGGACCGGGGTGGCCAGGCCACCGGCCACGGGCGCGGCGATGATCTCTCCCGAGGTGTACTGCGCCTTGCCGGTGGCCAGCACCTCGACGGCCCGGTCATACAGCCCGCCGGACAGGGCCGCGGCCGGATAGACCTCCAGCAGCGGGCGCCCGGTCAGGGTGGCCGCCTCCCGGCCCGCCGGATCGGCGAAGCCCTGGCTGAGGTAGCTGATCCGGAAGTCGTTGATCGCCCCGGCGTCGTCGCGGAGCACGGTGGCGAACAGCGCGGAGCTGACCAGGCTGTCCAGCAGGCTGAACGCCCACGAAGCCCGGTGATCCGCGGCCAGGTCCCCACTGGGCAGCCGGGTGCCGAGAGCCTGGGCGCAGACGTCAGTGAGCGCGCTGATGTGCCGCCGGAGCTGGTCAGGGAACTCCTCCAGTGGTCCGGGCCAGCAGATCTCCATCGCGCCGAGCGCGGTTCCGGGGCCGGGCAGCGGTAGCACCGCCCGGGCCCCCTGCGGCCAGTCGCCCATCAGCGGGGCCAGCGCGGCGTCCGGGCGGCCCGTCGGCCACCAGTACTCGGCGCCCTCGTCCGCGGCTCGCTGCGCCGGCGTGTCCATGTCCGGGTGGATGCGCCGCCAGCGGCTGGCATCGCGGGCCGAGAAACCGGCCTGGCCGGCCAGTTCCAGGCCGCCGTCGGGCTCGGCGAGCCACAGGGCCACGGCGACCGCGCCCGTCGGGGCCAGCGCCTCCTCGAGGACGGCCGCCGCGATGCCGCCGCCGTCGTGCGCCGCCTCCGCGGCGGCCCCCGCCAGGGCGACCCGGTGCGTGCTGGGCATCGCGGCTTCGGGCGCGTCCGGGTCGTCCTGCTCGCCGGGATCACGCACGGTCCCCGGCTGCGCCGTGATCTGCCCGGTGATCTGGGCCGCGAGCTCGGCCAGGCTCATGCCCGATTCCGCGGAGAGATGCGCCAGCTGGGCCTGCGCCTCCGCAGGGGAGCAGCGGAGCCGCTCCATCAGCATGCCGCGGGCCAGGTCCACCACCGAGCGGCCAGCCGCCCCGGACTGCATCCGGTCCAGCTCACGCCGCTGCCGGGCAATTAGATCACTTAGCCGCGTGAAATCTGCGCCGCTCGGTACTGTCACGGTAGGAGGCCTTCCCGGGAGGTTCAGCGGCTTGACTGTTACGTTACCGGGCTCAGGCTGTCCTTAACGCCTGTTTTTAAGCACGTCAACGGCAGTGGCAGTATCGGTCTGTCACAAACGCACAGAGGCTGGCCGCGTCGGCGGCCACCAGCAGGAGGAGTCGTCATGGCGGAAGCAATGCTGGCCAGCAGCCAGCCCGCCGACCCGCGGCTGCAGCGGCTGCTCGAGGGCCTGACCGCGGTCCGTGGCGGGGACTTCAGCACTCGCCTGCCCCATACCGGCGACCCGCTGATGGACGAGATCGCTGCCGTCTTCAACAGCATGACCGACCAGCTGGCCCTGTTCACCTCCGAGGTGACCCGGGTGGCCCGCGAAGTGGGCACCGACGGCAAGCTCGGCGGCCAGGCCCAGGTCCCGGGGGTCGCCGGGACCTGGAAGGACCTGACCGAGTCGGTCAACGCCATGGCCGACAACCTGACCGGGCAGGTGCGCGACATCGCCCAGGTCGCGACCGCGGTGGCCCGGGGGGATCTCACCCAGAAGATCACCGTGGACGTCAAGGGCGAGATGCTGGCCCTGAAGGACACCCTGAACACCATGGTGGACCAGCTGTCGGCGTTCGCTGACGAGGTGACCCGGGTGGCCCGCGAAGTGGGCACCGAGGGCAGCCTCGGCGGCCAGGCCCAGGTCCCCGGGGTCGGCGGGACGTGGCGGGACCTCACTGACTCGGTGAACTTCATGGCGGGCAACCTGACCAGCCAGGTCCGCAACATCGCGCTGGTGACCACCGCGGTCGCCCAGGGTGACCTGTCGAAGAAGATCGACGTGGACGCGCGCGGTGAGATCCTCGAGCTCAAGACGACCATCAACACCATGGTCGACCAGCTGTCCTCGTTCGCGGCCGAGGTCACCCGGGTGGCCCGCGAAGTGGGCAGCAAGGGGCGGCTGGGCGGGCAGGCCGAGGTCGAAGGGCTATCCGGGACCTGGAAGCGGCTCACCGAGAACGTCAACGAGCTGGCCGGGAACCTCACCCGTCAGGTCCGGGCCATCTCCCAGGTGACCAGTGCGGTGGCGACCGGCGACCTGACCCGGTCCATCTCCGTGGAAGCCGAGGGTGAGGTCGCCGAGCTCAAGGACAACATCAACGCGATGGTGCAGTCCCTGCGCGAGACGACCAAGGCCAACCAGGAGCAGTACTGGCTCAAGACCAACCTGGCCCGGATCTCCGGCCTGATGCAGGGCCACCGGGACATCGCCACGGTCGCTGAGCTGATCATGGACGAGCTGATCCCCCTGGTCGGAGCGCAGCACGGCACGTTCTTCATCGTCGGCGACACCAGCGAGGGCACGATCTTGCGCCTCATCGCCGGGTACGGCCTGCGGGCCGACATCACGGCGCCCAGCCACTTCCGGCTGGGCCAGTCGCTGATCGGGCAGGTCGCCAAGACCAGGAAGCCCATCCTCGTCACCGACGCGCCACCAGACTACGTGCGGATCTCCTCCGGGCTGGGCGACGGCGCCCCGGTCAACCTCATCGTCTTGCCCGTCGTGTTCGAGGGGCAGGTCCTGGGCGTGATCGAGGCGGGCTCGTTCAGCCGGTTCACCCAGGTGCACCAGGACTTCCTGGAGCAGCTGGTGGAGACCATCGGCGTCAACGTGAACACGATCATCGTGAACTCCCGTACCGATCACCTGCTGCAGGAGTCCCAGCGGCTGGCATCGGAACTGCAGTCCCGCACCGGCGAACTGCAGGCCCGGCAGGAGGAGCTGCAGGACTCCAACGCCGAACTGGAGGACAAGGCGGCCCAGCTGGTCCGGCAGAAGCGCGACATCGAGATCAAGAACGCCGAGATCGAGCACGCCCGGCAGGAGATCGAGGAGCGCGCCAGGCAGCTGGACCTGGCCTCCCGGTACAAGTCCCAGTTCCTCGCGAACGTCTCGCACGAGCTGCGCACCCCGCTGAACAGCCTGCTTATCCTGGCCCGGCTGCTGGCCGAGAACCCGGCCGCGAACCTGTCGCCCAAGCAGGTCGAGTACGCGAACGTGATCCACTCGTCCGGGTCGGACCTGCTGCTGCTGATCAACGACATCCTGGACCTGTCCCGGGTGGAGGCCGGCAAGCTGGACGTGCACCCCGAGCCGTTCGCGCTGGGGTCGCTGGCCGAGGACCTGCGCACCGTGTTCGAGCCGCTCGCGGCCGAGAAGCGGCTGGAGTTCGCGGTCGTGTCGGCCCCCGACGTGCCCGCCGAGGTCGTCACCGACCGGCAGCGGCTCCGTCAGGTCCTGCACAACCTGCTGTCCAATGCGGTCAAGTTCACCCAGGAAGGCCGGGTGGAGCTGCGGATCCGCCGGGAGACCCCGCAGGTCCAGGGGGGCGAGGCGGGCCTGGCCTTCTCCGTGTCGGACACCGGGATCGGCATCTCCGACGACAGCCTCAAGACGATCTTCGAGGCCTTCCAGCAGGGCGACGGCACCACCAGCCGCCGCTATGGCGGCACCGGGCTGGGGCTGGCGATCAGCCGCGAGGTCGCCGCCGTACTCGGCGGCCGGATCACCGCGCAGAGCGTCCCCGGCCGCGGCAGCACCTTCACCCTGTATCTGCCGGCCAGCTACCAGGGCAGTGACGACGCGAGGGTCACCCCGGCCCCCGCGGAGCCCGGGATGGTCCCGCCGGCCGGGACATCCGCCGCGAATCCGGCGCCAGCCGTCCCATCGTCGCCCGCGGGCCACCCGGCCGGGCTCAATGGGACGTCCGCCGCGAACGGAACCGCCGCGAACGGAACCGCTGCGATCGGCACGGGCGCGGTCGGCACGGGCGCTGCCCCGGCCGGCCACAACGGCGCGGCGGCCGAACTGGACGGGGGCAGCACCGTCAACCGGGCGGCCGCGGTGATCCGCCCGCCGGCCCAGCCTGCCCCGCAGGACGGCCCGTACGCGGGGCTGAACGGCCGCCGGGTTCTGGTGGTCGACGACGACCTGCGGAACGTCTTCGCGATCACCAGCGTCCTCGAGCTCTACGGGCTCACCGTCGTCCACGCGCCCAGCGGGCAGGAGGGGATCGACACGCTGCGCGCCGATCAGGACATCGATCTGGTCCTGATGGACGTGATGATGCCGGAGATGGACGGCTATACCACCACCGCCGCCATCCGCGAGATGCCGGAGTTCGCCGACCTGCCGGTGATCGCGGTGACCGCCCGGGCCATGCAGGGAGACCGGGACAAGAGCCTGGCCGCCGGGGCCACCGACTACGTGACCAAGCCGGTGGACACCGAGGAACTGCTCGGCTGCATCAAGCGCTGGCTGCCGGCCGCCCCGGCGGCCGACTGAGCCAGCACCCGGCCGAGCCGGCCGCCGGACCGGGCGGCTGGCACCGGGGGCAGCAGCAGGCAGCTGTCGCCGAACTCGTGCCACAGGTAGCCGGCCGCCTCGGCCTCGCGGTAGGACGCCTCGACGAGCGTCCGGCCGGCCACGGCCTCCAGCAGCGCCAGGTGCGAGGCGCCGGCCTCGTGCCAGCCGGTGATCAAGCCGGTCACCACGCGGGCCGGGTGCTCGGGCCCGAGCACCAGGCTCGTCCAGCCGCGGCGGGCGGTGACGCGGCCCGCCTGGCCCGCGGTCCCGGCCACGGCGCTCTCCAGGGCCCGGGTGCAGGTGGTGCCGACCGCGATCACCCGGCGGCCCGCGGCCCGGGTGAGGTTGACCAGGTCCGCAGTGGGTTGCGGGACCTCGAACCACTCGGGCAGCGGTGCCTCGCCCGCCTCCAGCGAGGCCACCCCGGTGTGCAGGGTGATCGGGGCTATCACCACTCCGGCCGCGATCAGCCTGGTGACCAGGTCCGCGGTGAACGGCCGGGCCGCGCTCGGCATCTCCGCGCTGCCGGGGGAGTGGGCGAACACCGTCTGGTAGGCGGTCAGCGGCCACCGGCCGGGGACGTAGGAGTAGCGGATCGGCTGGCCGTGCCGGGCCAGGTAGCCGTGGACCGGGCCGTCACCCGTCGTCACCGCGGCCGCCCAGATCCGGGTGGCCGCCGGGTCCGGGTAGGGCCGGAGCAGCGTGACCGAGCCGCCCCCGGGGAGCGTGATGACCTCACCGGGGACCCCGTCACTGAGCCGTCGCGGCGCGGTCTGGCCCTGCCTGAGTTCGACCAGCCAGGTTCCGTTATCTAGCTGGTTGGAGAGATGGACGGTCACCGCGCGTCCGCCGGCGCGCTGCGCGGGGAGCGCGGCGGCCAGGGTAGCGGAGGTGTTGACCACCAGGAGGTCGCCCGGCGACAGGAAGCGGGGCAGGTCGCGGAAGCGGGCGTGGACCAGGCCGTCCGGGGTGGCGGCCAGCAGCCGGACGCCGTCCCGGGCCAGCCCGCGAGCCTCGGGCGGCTGGCTGGCGGCGCGGTTCACCGGGCCACCGCCGGCCTGCGCTCAAGGCCGGTCGCCGGGTAGTCGCTGGCCCGGTAGCGGCCGCTGGGAGGCCGCTCACCCAGCAGCCGGAGCAGCGCCGCCGCGGCCACCTCCGGCTCGGGCCGGTCGGAGATGTCCTCGCCGGGGAAGGCCTGCTGGTGCAGGGCGGTGCGCATGTCGCCCGGGTCGAACGCGTAGCAGCGCAGCGCGGGCTCCTCGACGGCGAGGACCGCCGTGAGCTGGTCGAGCGCGGCCTTGGCTGAGCCGTAGCCGCCCCAGCCTGGGTAGGCGTCGGCGGCCGCGTCCGAGCTGACGTTGACCACCGTGCCGCCGGCCGCCGAGAGCGGGCCGCCCAGCAACTGGATCAGGGCCAGCGGCGCCAGCACGTTGGTCTGGTAGACCTGGCCGAGTTCGGCCAGCGGGTAGCGGCGCAGCACCGGCTGCGGGCTGGGCCCGAGGCGGCTGGCGTTGTTGATGAGCAGATCCAGGCGTCCCGCCGGGGTGATCGCCGTGGCGATCCGGGCCCGGTGCGCGGGGTCGGTCACGTCGCCGGGGATCGCGGTCACGGCGGTCAGCCCGCGGACGGCGGCGGCGAGTTCCTCCGCGTGGCGGGCGTCCACGACCAGGGACCAGCCGCGCTCGGCCAGGGCGCGGGCGGTAGCCCGGCCCAGGCCCTGGGATGCTCCGGTGATCACAGCAGTAGGCATGGTTCCTCCGAGGTTTCCGGGTGCATGCCCCATACTGGTAGCTGAAGTCAACTTTAAGTCAAGCGGGGGTCCCGGGCCGGCCCCACCGGTCGGCGCTCGCCCGCCACGCCATGAACCCGCCGGTTCGGGGCCGCGCGGGAAAGCTAAATCCCGGGGCAGCCCGGTCTGTTGCTTCGGTACACTCCGGGCACTTCGGTTAAGAACGTTGCGGCGGGGGTCTGCCAGGGCGCTGTCGTCCGCGCTGCTGTTCTCCTGGCGGGTGCCTGATGCTCCTGGACCTCCTGCGCGCGCTTGGTGCGGCGATCGCCGCCGTCGTGCTGCCCGGTTACTTCTGGGCCGCCCTGCTCCGGCCGGGCGGCGGCCTGGCTGAGCGGCTTGGCTACTCCAGTGCGCTGTCACTGGCCAGCGTCCCGGTCGTGGCGCTGGTCCTGGCCCGCCTCGCCGGGTCGGGGGTCACCCTGTGGATCGCGCTCGCGTCGGTGGTCCTCGTCTTCGGCTCCGGGGCCCTGGCCTTCCTCTGGAGGGGCGCCGCACCCGGGACGGCGGAGCCCATCCTGCCCGCCCCCGGCGCGATCCGGGATCCCCGCGCGCTGGCCTTGCTGGCCGTGGCCTTCGTGGCGGCCGTGGTCTCGGTGCTGCGCTCGAGTCCGGCGCCCGGCTGGCTGAACGTGGCGATCCTCCTGCTGCTGGTGCTGGCGGCCGTCCTCGGCCGCCCCCGCCGGGGGCCGGACGAGGTCCCGGGGGAGCTCCCGGCCCAGGGCCCGGACCAGGCTCCGGCCCGGGGCCCGGACGTCATCCCTGACCAGGAGGTGCCGCGCGCGGCTACCGGGGGGTCTCGGCCCGCGGGGGCCGCCCTGCGCGGGTGGGCCCTCGCGATCGTGCTCGTGGCCACCGCGGCCCGCGCCTACGAGCCCGTGATCCGCTACGACTGGCCCTCCATCCGCGGGCTCGACCACTTCTCGCACGCCCTGATGGCTCAGCAGATGCTCAGCCACGGATCGTACCGGTCCTACCTGATCTACCCGCCGGGCTTCCCGGCCGTGAGCGCCGTGCTCTCCCGGCTGTCCGGCCTGCCGCCGCTGGTGCTGTACCCCGTGATCGCCCCCGCTCTCCTGGTGCTCACGGCCCTGGCCGTATACGTGCTGGCCACCCGGCTGTGGGGCTGGGGGTACGGGATCGCCGCGGCGGGCCTCTCGGGGCTGGTGCTCCACGGCGCCTACGGCAGCCTCGCTGATGGCCGTTACCCCGATCTGACCAGCGCCTACTTCCTGATTACCATGGGTGTCGCCGCCCTGCTCACCCTCTACGCGTCGCCGTCGCGGCGGTCCGCTGCGCTGGCGGCGGTACTGGGTGCGTCCCCGATCCTCTACCACTCGGTGGCCACCCTGTACGAGGCGCTGATCCTGGCCCGCCTCGCCGGGTCGGGGATCAGCCTGTGGATCGCGCTCGTGTCTGTGGTCCTCGTCTTCGGCTCCGGGGCCCTGGCCCTGCTCTGGAGGGGCGCCGCACCCGGGACGGCTGA
>DASQRM010000084.1:0-7264 GCA_035642895.1 Streptosporangiaceae bacterium
TGTTCCCCATCGGCATCTTCTATGTGGCGGTGAGCCGGGCCAACCGGTCCGCGGCCGACGTCGTCCTGCGCACCTCGGTGGTGTACGCCTGGGGCCAAGATCCCCGGAATTGACGTGAAAGCTCGATCCTGCTTCGTGCAGACCCTGGCCGTCCTGGTCCTGTTCACCGTGGGGCGGGCGTTCGGCGTGCTGGGGCCGCCGTACGTGGCCGTGGGCCTTCTCACCGCAGCCCTGGCCCTGATCGCCTGGCGTGCCCGTACCACCCTGGCTGACCTTGGAATCGACCGGGCAAGCGCGGGCGCGGGCTTCGGTTACGGCGCGGGCGCCTTCGTGGTTGTCCTGCTGGTGCTGCTGGCCGGAGCCGCGATTCCGCTGACGAACGGCTTCCTTCATGATTCCCGGGCGCAAATCGGAGCCGGGCGGCTGTTCTACGAACTGGGAGTGTCGATCGTCCTGCTCACGGCGATCCCCGAGGAGTTCGCGTTCCGCGGCGTCCTGCTGGGATCTGCGCTGCGGCTGTGGAGCCCGCGGCGCGCCAGCGTGATCACCTCGTTCGCATTCGGCCTCTGGCATATCGCGCCGACCCTCCACACGATGGCGGACAACCACACGGTGGCCGGCCTGGCCGCGAGTGACGGCGGGAAGGTGCTCCTGGTCCTGGGTTCGATCGCCGTGACCTTTGTCGCTGGTCTCGCGTTCTGCTGGCTCCGGCTGCGGTCCGGGAGCCTGATCGCCCCGGTCATCGCCCACGCCGCGACCAACGGCCTGGCGCTCGCCGTCGCCTGGGTCACGGTGCACTGGCGATGATCTTCCTCAGCCCGGCCAGGTCCTGCGAAGTCAGGCCGGCGGGCCGCATCACGGCGTTCCATCCGTCAACGTACTCGCTCGTGTACTTGTGGCCGTGACCGGCCGGAACGCCGGTGGCGAACGGCAGGTCGGCGGTGACCTGCCAGAAGGTTACGAACGGCATCCAGACGATGCCCTTGAGCACGTCCCGGCCGGGCGCCTGGCTGATCCAGTCCGGCGGGCTGAAGACGAGGTGCGGGCTCCACCAGACGATCGGGTCGGACGGGTGCATCATGTACAGCACCCGGCTGCCGTTCCACGGCTGGCCCGACGGCGGGATGTCCGTGGTGGGATCATCCGCGAACCGCACGATCCGCCCGTCCTGGTAGACCGGCTGAACCTCCGGGCTGCCCGGATCACGGTGATCGCTGAACTCCCGGAACAGCTCGTTGAAGTTGGGCGGCCCGGCGAACAGCGTGCCCGAGGTCCGGGTGCGCAGGTCATATTCGCCGCTGAAGGCGGCCTCGCCGCCGAACGACCCCAGGCTCTCCCCGGCGACGAACAGCCGCGGGCGCTGGTTCTGCGGAAGCTGTGACCACACGCCGTAGACCTCGTCGAACAGCGCTCGTCCCGCCTCACGGGCCTTGGACTGGTCGACCAGGTAGGAAATCCACGACGGCAGGTAGGAGTACTGGACCGCCACCGTGGCCGAGTCTCCGCCGCTCAGATACTCGAAGCTGTCAACCAGCGCAGGGTCGACCCAGCCGCTGCCGGTCGTGGTCACGACCAGGAGGTTTTTGCGGTGGAAAGCGCCGTCGTGCTCGAGGTCTTTGACCGCCAGGGCGGCCCGCGATTCCGCGTCCGGGGCCGAATCCAGGCCGGCGTAGGCGCGGATCGGCTCCATGGCCGGATGAGAGGTGAACTTCTCTATGGCGCCCGCCGACGGGCCCCTGCCGATGAAAATGCGGCCCTGCAACCCGAGCGTGTCCCACGGCACGGCCGAGCCCGGGCCGCCCGAACGGAGGGTGGTCGTGGGCTGGTGCACATCCTCCGGGGTCGTCGTGTCGCGGACCGAGAATGCCTGGTTGGCCAGGCCGACGATGCCGTTCAGCAGCACTCCGGTGATGACCACGTAGGTGAGGCCGGCCACCAGGATCCAGCCGACCGCGACCGCCGCCCGCCGCCCGAACCAGCGGCTGAGCAGCTTGGCCAGCCACCGGTACAGGCCGCGAAGGCCCCGCCCGATCGCCACGATGAGGCAGAAGACCAGGGCCGCGGCGAAAGGAGAGGCGATGACGAGCGGGATGCTGTAGTCCGTCACGCCCATGAGCCCCCGGATCTCGTGCTGCCAGTACTGGCCGAGCCCGAAGAACACCGCCAGTGCGGCGCCCCCGGCGATGAAGAAGACCGGCCAGGCCCAGCGCCGCGGCGGCCGTGGGCCTCGATCGGCGAAGGCGCGCCAGATCCACGCAGCCACCACCCCCAGCCCGTAGCCGATGGCCGCGGTGATGCCCCAGACCACGCCCTGGGTGAGGCCGCCGCGGGGCAGCAGCGAGGGCGTAAAGGAAAGGCAAGAAAAAACGAGCGCGCCCCAGCAGCCGGGGAGTGTGACGTACAACAGCTTGCGGGGCCGGCCGGCCGCCGGCAATTCCCGGTCCTCCGGCGGCGGCTGAGGGCCTTCGGCCGTCGCCGGGGTGGCGGCCACAGGACCGGATGACTGCTCCGGCGTGTCCTGCGCCATGGCTACCTCGCCTGCCCGTCGGCGGCCGCGGCCACCGACGCGGCCGCGGACCTGGCCCGGCCGGACGTTCTGGCCCGGGCCGCCGTCCCGGCCTCATCGGCGACTGGGGGCTCATCGCCCTTGGGCTCTTGGGTGGGGGCATCCTTGGGCGCCTCGCCCCCCAGGTCACGTCGCACGTCCAGAAGTTGCTGCCGCCGCTCCGAGTCCACCTCCGGGTACCGCGGATCGATCTCGATCAGGGTATGGGCCAGAATCGCGGCGGCACAGATGCGGGCGAACCATTTGCGGTCGGCCGGCACGACGTACCAGGGCGCCCAGGGCGTGCTGGTGGCCGACAGCATCTGGGAGAACGCCTTCTGGTAGTCGTCCCACCGCTCACGCTCCCGGACGTCGGCCACCGAGAACTTCCAGTTGCGTTCGGGCACGTCGATCCGCTTGAGGAAGCGGGCCCGCTGCTCGTCCTTGGAAAGGTTCAGGAAGACCTTCACGACCCTGAAGCCGTTATCGGTGAGGTAGCGCTCCCAGTCGTTGATCTCGCGATAGCGCCGGTCCCATACCCCCTTGCCCTTCCCGCGGGCGGGCAGCTTCTGCCGGTCGAGGTTCTCCGGGTGTACCCGCACCACCAGGACCTCTTCATAATGGGACCGGTTGAAGATCCCGATCTGCCCGCGCCCGGGCAGCCGGCAGGCGTATCGCCAGAGATAGTCATGGTCGAGTTCTTCAGCCGACGGCACCTTGAACCCGCTAACCTGAACGCCCTGCGGATTGACCCCGCTCATCACGTGACGGATCGTTCCGTCCTTGCCGCCGGCGTCCAGGGCCTGGAGGCAGAGCAGGACTCCGTAGGTGTCCTGCGCGGCGAGCCGGCGCTGATAGTCGGCCAGCAGGGCGATACCCGTCCCCAGCAGGCCGGCGCTGTCCCGCTTCTTCAGGTGGCCGGGCTTGTAGCGGGGATCAAAGTCTTTAGCCAGATTCACCTTCGACCCCGGCTTGACCCGCAGCGGCCTGATCAGTTCCGCGATGCGCTGTGCCGTCTTGTCAGCCACGGCGGCCAGTCCCTTCTTCGTCGCTGCTCACCCGGTCCGTCGCCGGTGGCCGGGGTCCTAGCCGATCGCGACCGCGCGATTCCCCGCGAGGCGGCGCCTATTGATCTGACCTCACGCCATCGGGGGCGGCATCCCTCCAAGGGGATGAGATACCGGGCAGGCATGGCCTCCGGCGGCGGCCAGGACCACGGCTCAGGCCATCGTCGGCGATTCGGGAACGTCGTTCAGCGGGCCCGCGCCGGCGGGCACCCAGTCCGCGCCGGTCTTCTCGCGGAACGCGGTAATGGCGGCGTCGAGGGTGGGAAAAAAGTGGTCCGGGTCGATTGTGCGGGTGAGGCCGTAGCGTTCGATCTTGCGCCGAACCGGGTCCTTGAGCTCGGCGAACACCAGGCTGATGCCCCGGCTGTTCAGCGCCTCGTCGAGTTCGGTCAGCACATCGGAGGCGGTGGTGTCCACGTCGGTCACGGGTTCCGCCGCTATCACGATCCAGGCCGGCGGCGGCTCCGACCGGGCGAGCTGCCTGATCTCGTCCCGGAAGGTCTTGGCGTTGGCGAAGAACAAGGGGGCGTCGAACCGGTAGATCACCAGGCCCGGCAGGTGGGCCGCGGCCGGGTAGGAGCGAACGTCGTGATAGCCCTCCAGTCCCTCGACCCGGCCCAGCCTGGTCTGGTACGGCCACCACGCCCGCCGGAATACGTTGAGGATCGACAGCGCGACCGCGATGCCGATGCCCGGCAGCACGCCGAGCAGGGCGACGCCCAGGAAGGCGGCCACCGAGAGCAGGAACTCGGCCCGGCGCTGCCGCCACAGCCGCACCGTTCCCGGGATATCGGCCAGCGACAGCGCTGCGGTGATCACCACGGCGGCCAGGACCGGCTGGGGCAGGTTGCGGAACAGCCCGGGCACCAGCACGATCATCAAGATGATCAGGGCGGCGCCAGTTACCCCGGTGAGCTGGGTCTTCGCCCCCGAACGCTCCGCCACTGCGGTCCGGGACCCGCTGGTGCTGACCGGGAAGCCCTGGAACAGCCCGGCGGCCAGGTTCGCGGCGCCGATCCCGATCATTTCCTGGTTGCCGCGGACTTCCTGACCGGTACGGGCCGCGAACGCCGACGCCGTGGAGATGGTGTCGGTCAGCGACACCAGGGCGATCCCCAGCGCACCGGCGAACAGCGGCCCGAGATCGGACAGCCGAATGCGCGGGACGGTCAGGGGCGGGAACCCCTTCGGGAGCACCCCGACCAGGCTGACGCCCTGCTTGGCCAGACCGAAGACCGAAGCGGCCGCGATGGCCAGGACGACGGTGACGAGCACGGCCGGCACCTTCGGCAGCCACCGCTGGAGCACCACGATGACCGCTATCCCCGCGATTCCGACCGCCGCGGCGGCGGGTACCGCCTCACCGCTGGTGAGGCCCTTGACGAAGCCGGTGACCTCACCGATCAGGCCCTCGGCGCTGACCTTGAACCCGAAGAGCTTGGGCAACTGCCCGATCAGGATGGTCAGCGCCAGGCCGTTCATGTAGCCGATCATCGTCGGCTTGGAGATCAGGTCGGCGATGAAACCGAGTTTGGCCACCGCAGCCAGGATCATGATCGCCGCCACCAGGAGCGCGAGCATCGAGGCCAGGGCGACCGCACGCTCGGGATCTCCCTTGGCCGCCACCAGCGGCAGGATCGTCGCGGCGATCATCGGCCCCAGCGAGGAATCCGGGCCCAGCACCAGGATCCGGGACGGCCCGAACACCGCGTACCCGAGCAGGCACAGGACCGAGGTGTAGAGGCCGGTGATCGGCGGCAGGCCCGCCAGCTCCGCGTAGGCCATGCCCTGCGGGACCAGCAGGGTGGTCAGCACGATCCCCGCCATGATGTCCCTGGGCAGCCACTGGCGCCGGTAGGACCTGGCCACCCGCAGCCCCGGAATCGACTGCCACATGACAGCACCATGCCAGGACCACGGGGAAGGGATATCACCCTGGACGGGGGGTGACCCGGGCGCTGCCGCCCGGCACGCTGACAACTGAACATGAGCCGGGACATGTGAGGGTGGCATACCCGAGTGCGAGCACACACGTACGAGATCACTGTGACCGGCCAGGTAAGCCCAGTGCTGTACTCGGAATTCGGCGACTGCCAGGTGACCGTGGGAGCAGGCACGACTACCCTGCGCGCCGAGCTGCCGGATCAGGCGGCGCTTTCCGGGCTCATCCAGCGGATCACCGGCTCCCGGCTGGAACTGACCCGGGTGCTGCTGGTGCCCGTCCCCGGTGCCGTGGCCGGTCCGGCCGACTCCGTGGGCGCCTTTCCGGTGCGGTGGTCCGGGCTGCAGGCGGTCGTGACCTTTCCCGAGCACGTGGACGTGTCCAACGCCGGCCAGATCCGCGACGAGCTGCTGTCGGCCATCAACCGGGGCGCCCGGGCGCTGATCGCGGACATGACCGCGACCGCTTCCTGCGATCACGCCGGCGCGGACGCCGTCGTGCGGGCCTACCAGCGGGCCGCGGCCAGCGGAACGCAACTACGGCTGGTGGTGCCCGCCCAGATCGTCCGGCGGCTGCTCAGTATCACCGGGCTTGACCGGCTGATTTCGATCTACCCCTCCCTGGAGGCAGCCACAATCGCCGGGGGCGCCGGGTGAGGGGACCATACAACCAGCTCGGCGGGAGAGCGTGGTCACACCATGGGTAACGCGGAACGGGACCGTCTGGACGAGGCAGACGCGCGGGGGGTTCCCTGGCGGCACTGGGGGCCCTATCTGAGTGAGCGGCAATGGGGCACGGTACGTGAGGACACCAGTGATGGCGCCAACACGTGGTCGGCGTTCACGCACGATCAGGCCCGGTCGCGCGCCTATCGCTGGGGGGAGGACGGGCTGGCGGGCATCAGCGATGACCGGCAGCGGCTCTGCCTGGCCCTCGCCCTGTGGAACGGGCATGACCCCATGCTGAAAGAGCGGCTGTTTGGCCTGACCAACGCCGAGGGCAACCACGGCGAAGACGTCAAGGAGTGCTACTTCTACCTCGACGCGACCCCGACCTCCTCCTACCTGAAGATGCTCTACAAGTACCCGCACGCGGAGTTCCCCTATGCCGACCTGCTCGCCACCAACCGGGCGCGCGGAAAGACCGATCCCGAGTATGAGCTGATCGACACCGGGATCTTTGACGGGGACCGGTACTTCGACGTGGTGGTGGAGTACGCGAAGGCCGCGCCGGAAGATCTCCTCATGCAGGTCACCGTGCACAACCGGGGTCCGGTGGAGGCCGCACTGCAGGTGCTGCCCACGCTGTGGTTCCGGCATACCTGGTCGTGGGCGGGCGGCGGCGAACAACCTCTGCTGCGCGCGGTCCCGGATGGCCGGGACTGGAGTGCAATTCAGGCCGAGCACGGCGAGCTGGGCCGCCGGTGGCTGTACGCCGACCAGGCCGTGCCCATCCTGGTGACGGGGAACGAGACCAACAACGAGCGGGTGTTCGGGTCCGCCAACGACGTGGCGTACGTCAAGGACGGCATTGACCGGGCCGTGGTCGGCGGTGACGCCTCGGCGGTGGACCCGGGCGGCACCGGCACCAAGGCGGCCGCGCATTACGCACTGGCCGTCCCGGCCGGGGGCACCGCCAGGGTGAGATTGCGGCTGACCGGCACGGAATACCCCCGGCCGGGCCGGGGGCGGCCCGGCCCCTTCGCCGACT
>DASQRM010000085.1:0-2055 GCA_035642895.1 Streptosporangiaceae bacterium
GTCGTGGTGTTCTTGTTCGTCCTGGCCCTGATGTGCTGGGCGGGGGCCGGCCAGACCACGACGTTCAACATAGTGAACCTGCTGCAGGGCACGCTCAGCCAGTCAATCCCGATCATGCTGGGCGCGCTCACCGGTGTGATCTGCTCGCGGTCCGGGGTGGTGAACATCGGCATCGAGGGCCAGCTGCTGCTCGGCGCGTTCATCGCCGCCATGGTGGCCAGCGCCTCCGGGTCGCTGTGGCTGGGCCTGATCGCCGGCGCGGCAGCCGGCTGCGTGGTCGGCGCGCTGCTCGCGGTCTTCGCCATCCAGTACACCGTCGACCAGATCATCCTCGGCGTGGTCCTGAACGGCCTCATCCTCGGCCTCACCGGGTACCTGTACGACGACCTGATGGTGCCCTACGCCAACACGCTGAACTCCCCGCCGACCTTCAGCGCGGTCAAGATCCCGCTGCTGGCCGACATCCCGATCATCGGGCCGGTGTTCTTCCAGGCGACGATCTTCCTCTACCTGACCTATCTGGCCCTGGCCCTGGTCCAGGTGGGCCTGTTCGCCACCCGGTGGGGGCTGCGCACCCGCGCGGTCGGCGAGCACCCGGTCGCGGCGGACACCGTCGGCATCCGGGTGTACGCCACCCGGTACCGCAACGTGATCGCGGCGGGGGTGCTGGCCGGCATCGGCGGCGCCTACCTGACCATCGGCTCGGTCGGGAGCTTCGCCAAGGGCATGTCGTCCGGTGAGGGCTACATCGCGCTCGCCGCGATGATCTTCGGCCGGTACTCACCGTTCGGCGCGATCGGGGCGGCGCTGCTGTTCGGCTTCTCCACCCAGCTGCAGTCGATCCTGTCCACCATGAACGTGCCGATCCAGTCCAACTTGCTGCTGGCGACCCCGTACGTGGTGACGATCATCGTGGTGGCCGGGCTGGTCGGCCAGGTCCAGCCGCCCAAGGCCGAGGGCATCCCCTACGTCAAGTCATGAATCACGCCGAACGGGCGGGCGTCACGCGCTTGGTAACGGCGTGTCGCCACGGCGGCGAGGCGTGCGTCCGAGCGGGAGTGGCGCCCGGGATGAGTGTGGCAGTTGCCCGGCGCCTGGCGCCCGTCCGGCCAGGATTAGCGTGGTTGATCCGGGCTATGCGGTCGATCTGGGGGTCTATTGTGCACCGGATCAACCGCATAACCCTTATCCACCACGCTATTTCGGCGGGAATCGGACGGGACGTGCATTGGCGCGGGCAGATCGAGGTGAGTGGGGAAAGTGACAGGTGAGGCTGAGCTGCGGACGGCAGTAGAGGCGTGGATCGCGGACGATCCGGATCCTGACGACCGCGCCGAGTTGCAGGGGCTGTTCGACCGGGCTTTCCCGGCCGCAGGGGGCCGCACGGGTGCGGGAGCGAGGGCCGGAGCGGGAGCGGGAGCGAGCGCCGGTGCGGGAGCGGGGGCCGGTGCGGGTGCGGGAGCGAGGGCCGGGGCGGGAGCGGGGGACGGGGCGGCACTGGCTGAGCTGCGGGATCGGTTCGCGGACCGGCTGCATTTCGGGACAGCGGGACTGCGCGGCGTGGTGGCCGCGGGGCCGAACCGGATGAACCGCGCCGTGGTCAGGGCCGCGACCGCCGCGGTGGCCGGCTGGCTAGCCAGCGAGGGCGCCGCGAGCCGGGGCGTGGTGGTGGGCTGCGACGCGCGGCACCGGTCGGCGGAGTTCGCCGAGGAGGCGGCCGGGGTGCTGGCGGGCGCGGGCATCGCGGTGCACATGCTGCCGCGGCCGTGCCCCACTCCCCTGCTCGCGTTCGCGGTCCGCCATCTCGGCACGGCAGCCGGGGTGATGATCACCGCCAGCCACAACCCGGCCGCCGACAACGGATACAAGCTCTACCTGAGCGACGGCGCCCAGGTCATCCCGCCCACTGACGCCGAGATCGAGAAGCGCATCGCCGGCCTCGGGCCGCTGGCGCGGGTTCCGGTCGCGGCGGCCGGGAGCCCGCTGATCACCCGGCACGGGGACGAGATCGCCGAGGCCTACCTGGCCGCGATCGTGGCCGCCGCCGGGCCTGCG
>DASQRM010000086.1:0-18943 GCA_035642895.1 Streptosporangiaceae bacterium
GACGCCCCCACGGGGCGGGTCCCCATATCCCAGGTCCCCGCGTCGCTGCGATGGGGCAGACCCCCCACGGTCCGCCCCGGCCCCGCCGTCTTCTCCAGGCCCGCGGTCCACACTCAGCCCGCGGTCCACAGGCCGCCCACGGTCCAGGCTGGCGCCGCGATCCGCGCGGCGCCGACCCTGAGCCGCGGTACCCGCAGCCGCCGAGACCGGTGGCGGGATCGAGTGGCCAGACGCGCCCGGCCCGCCGTTGGGCACCAGACCCGAAGACACCGGCCCACCCGAAGGCACCGGCCCACCCGAAGGCACCGGCCCACCCGACACCAGGGCCGCACCCGCACCTGAAGGCACAGCCACACCGGAAGCCACGGCGGCACCCGCACCCGCAGGCACCGGCGCACCCGCAGACACCGGCGCACCCGGTGGCACCGGCCCGGCAATGTTGGGAGACAGCCGCAGCTGGCGCCGGTTCCACGGCCGCAGCCGCGGCATCGAGGCGAGCAGCAGGATCAGCACACCGGCCAGGGTGACGAGCCCGAGTACCAGCAGCTTCGTCCGGATAATCGACAGCAGCACGACGGTGCCGGCGAACAAAACCGCCCACAAGTACATGATCAGGACGCTGCCCCGGTGCGAATGCCCGATGGCGAGCAGCCGGTGCTGCAGGTGCTTTTTGTCCGCCGAGAACGGGGATTGACCGGCCCGGGTCCGCCGGACCACCGCGAGCAGCAGGTCGGCGTACGGAATGAGCATGATGATGGCCGGC
The DNA here is from genome assembly GCA_035642895.1 of Streptosporangiaceae bacterium. GTDB lineage: Bacteria > Actinomycetota > Actinomycetes > Streptosporangiales > Streptosporangiaceae > RYN-230. Next base: position 764 of record DASQRM010000086.1, read on the forward strand.
ACCAGGAGCGGCAGGATTTCCGGGAACCGGTTGACCGTGCCGCCGCTGTAGGCCGACGGGTTGGTGAGCGTGTTCGGGTCCAGGGACGCGAGGCTGGAAATGGGCACGTACGCGAGCAGCAGCCCCAGCAGCATCGACCCGGTGTCGCCCATGAAGATGCGGGCGGGGTGGAAGTTGTGCGGCAGAAAGCCCAGGCACACCCCGGCCAGGATGGCCGCTGCCAGGGCCGGGCCGGTCTGGTCGTCCAGGCCCAGCCGCTTGGTGAGCGTGTAGTAGTAGAGGAAGAAGGCAGCCGCGCCGATCCCCACGATCCCGGCGGCCAGGCCGTCCAGCCCGTCGATGAAGTTGACCGCGTTGATGGTCACCACGACGACCAGGATGGTAAGCACGGTCTGCTGGTCGGAGGTCAGCGACAGGGTGCCCCCGCCCGGCACCGGCAGCCAGGCCACCACGGCGCCGCTCCAGACCAGGATCACCCCGGCGGCCACCTGGCCGGCCATCTTGGTGATGGCGCCCAGCCCCCAGCGGTCATCCACGAAGCCCAGGACCACAACCACCCCGCCGGCCAGCAGCAGGCCGCTGGCCACCCTGGTACCCGCGAAAACGGTGCTCAGATGGGTGAGGCGGGAAGCCACCAGCAGGGCCGCGGCCAGGCCCAGGTACATCGCGAGCCCGCCGACCAGCGGGACAGGCTCGGTGTGGACGTCTCGCGCCCGGGCCGCGTGCAGGGCCCCCACCGCGATCGCAAAACGGCGTACCAGCGGTGTGAGCAGATAAGTGACGGCGGCGGCCACCAGAATTGTGAGGCCGTACTCGCGCATCCCGGTTCACCCGGCCCGTTCGGTTGCCTCATCCATTAGGGATCAACTTTAAAGCACGAACCTGAGGGTAGGCCGCACAGCCACCCATCGCGGCCATAGTTACTTTGTGGCGTCCCCGCCAGCACGGTTTCCCTGGTCAGGGCCGTCTGGGAGGCCGTGGAACACCTCGCGCGGCTGACCCGTGTCCTCCTGAACCGAGCCGACGGGACTCTCCGTAGCCGCCTCCCCAGCATCCTCGGCGGCCTCGCCTGCAGGAGCGTGGCCCTCGGGAGCCTCGTCCTCGGGGACCTCGCCCTCAGGGACCTCGCCCCCAGGGACCTCGCCCTCAGCACCCTCGTCCCCAGGGACCTCGTCCTCAGGAGCGTCGTCCTCAGGGACCTCGTCCCCCGCGAGGGCGAGCGGGACGACCTCCTGCAACCGTTCCACTGAGATAACCCCCGGGCGCAGCAGCCGCGGCACCGACCCGGTCAGGTCGACGATCGTGGATGGCAGATCCCCCGGGCAGGGGCCGGCGTCCAGGTACACCGAGACCGAGTTGCCCAGCTGGGCCATCGCCTCATCGGCCGTGGTCGCGGCGGGCTGGCCGGACACGTTGGCGCTGCTCACCGCCAGCGGGCCGGTCTTCTTCAGCAGGTCGAGCGCGACGGGATGCAGCGGCATCCGCACCGCTACGGTGCCCTTGGTCTCACCGAGGTCCCAGACGAGGGTGGGACTGGACCGGCAGACGAGAGTCAGCCCGCCGGGCCAGAACTCGTCGATCAGGTCCTTCCCGGTGTCGGCGAGGTCCATCACCAGGGCCATGGCGGCGCGCACCGTACCGACCAGCACCGGCGGCGGCATGTCCCGGCCCCGGCCCTTGGCCTTGAGCAGGGCGTCTACGGCCACCGGGTCGAAAGCCTCGGCCGCGATCCCGTAGACCGTGTCGGTCGGCAGCACTACGAGTTCACCGCGGCGCAGCGCCGCTTCCGCCTCCGCGATGCCCTCTAGTAGCTGCGCCGGATCGGCGCAGTCAAACCTTGCGCTCATAGGGACCCATCCTCCCACCGCTGCGGCCCCGGCCAGACCGCGGTGACGAACCGGTCGCGGCGGGCCAGATCCTTATGGTTGCGGGTATCACGCCAGCCCCGCTCCTCGGCGAAAACCCAGTACACGGCGGCCCCCTGGGGCGCGCCGTGTTCGACGGCGACCAGGCCGCCCGGACGGAGCAGCCGCCGGGCGGCCTGCTCAACGACCTTGACCGCGTCCATGCCGTCCGTGCCGCCCCACAGCGCGGTGGCCGGGTCGTACTCGCCCACCTCCGGCTGCACCCATGCCCCCCACGGGATATAGGGCGGGTTGCTGACCACGAGATCAACAGAACCGTCCAGCTCACGCAGGGCCGAGCCGAAGTCCTCACCGTCCAACGTGACCCGGCCCGCGGTGTGCGGGGCGGAGGAGGCACAGCGTTCGATGTTGCGCTGGGCCCACTCCCGGGCCAGCGGGTCGGCCTCCACCGCGTGCACCCGGGACCGGGGCACCTCCTGGGCGATGGCCAGCGCGATGGCGCCGGACCCAGTGCCGAGGTCGGCCACGACCGGCTCGGTCACGTCCATCTCGCGCAGCCGGTCGATGGCCCAGCCGGTCATGACCTCGGTCTCCGGCCGGGGTACGAACACCCCGGGGCCGACCTCGAGATCCAGGTACCGGAAGTAGGCGTGCCCGGTGATGTGCTGCAGCGGCTCCCGCGCCTCACGGCGGGCTATCTCATCCCAGAACCGCGGGTTGAACGCGGAGTCGGGCACCCGGTGCAGTTCGCCGCGGCGGACGCCGTGCACGTGCGCGGCGATCTGCTCCGCGTCGGCTCGCGGCGAATCCACCCCGGCCTCAGCCAGCCGGGCCGCGGCCACTGCGATCTCGTCGAGCAGCAGGCTCTTGCGCGGCTCAGCCGCCATCCGCCGCTGCCGCTCTCCCCGACCGGTCCGCCTCGATCAGGGCGCTGATGACCGCGTCCAGGTCCCCGTCGATGACGTGATCGAGGTTGTAGGCCTTGTAGCCGACCCGGTGATCGGAGATGCGGTTCTCCGGGAAGTTGTAGGTACGCACCCGCTGCGAGCGGTCCACGGTAGCCACCTGGCTGCGCCGTTCCGCCGCCGCCTGGGCCTCGGCGTCCGCCTGGGCCTGGGCGAGGAGCCGGGCGCGCAGGATGCGCAGCGCCTGCTCCTTGTTCTGCAGCTGGCTCTTCTCGTTCTGGCAGGAGACCACGATGCCGGTGGGCAGGTGGGTGATCCGGACCGCGGAGTCGGTGGTGTTCACGCTCTGCCCGCCGGGCCCGGAGGACCGGTAGACGTCCACCCGCAGCTCGTTCGGGTCGATGGTGACCTCGACCGGGTCGGCCTCGGGCATGACCAGCACGCCCGCCGCCGAGGTGTGGATCCGGCCCTGCGATTCGGTGACCGGCACCCGCTGGACCCGGTGTACCCCGCCCTCGTACTTCAGCCGGGACCAGACGCCGTCGCCGGGGGCGTGCCGGCCGGACTTCACTGCGACCGTGACGTCCTTGTAGCCGCCCAGGCCGGTGATGGTGGAGTCGAGGATCTCGGTCTTCCAGTGCTGCCGCTCCGCGTACCGCAGGTACATCCGCAGCAGGTCGCCCGCGAACAGCGCCGATTCCTCGCCGCCCTCGCCGGCCTTTACCTCAAGGATGATGTCCTTGTCGTCCATGGCGTCCCGCGGGACCAGGTACTCGTTCAGCTGCTCCTCGAGCTTCACCCGGCGGCGGCCCAGGTCCTCGGCCTCGGCCGCGAACGACGCGTCCTCCGGGGCGAGCTCGCGGGCGGTCGCCTCGTCGGCGGCCGCCTGCTGCCACTGGTGGTATATCTCGACCACCGGGCTGATCTCGCCGTAGCGGCGGGACAGCGCCCGGGCGCGGTCGGGGTCAGCGTGCACGGCTGAGTCGGCGAGGGTGCGCTCCAGGTCGGCGTGCTCCTTTGCCAGCTCACCCAGCCGGTCGAACACCGTTGTCCTCCTGTGCTGATAGCTCGTTCTGTGCTGATGGCTCGTTGAAACTGGGGGTCCCGGAAACCGGGGCCCGGTCAAACCGGAAGATCCGTCAAACTGAAAGATCACCGTGCCGTGGCCGCATGGTCCAGGTCCCGAAAGACCGGCCATGCCATCCCGGCACGGTGATCTGTGAACGCTACTTAGAGCTCGAGCTCGGGCTCGAGCCCGCGGCCTTCTTGCCGAACCGGCGCTCGAACCGGGCCACGCGGCCGCCCGTGTCGAGGATCTTCTGCTTGCCGGTGTAGAAGGGGTGGCAGCTCGAGCAGATGTCGGCGTGGATGACGCCGCCCTTGGCCGTGCTGCGCGTGGTGAAGGAGTTCCCGCAGGTGCAGGTCACCTCAGTCACCACGTAGTCCGGGTGGATACCAGGCTTCACTTTGTACTCCTGCCTCTGGCGGTCGCCGGGTCGCCGGGCGGGGATGCCGCCCCGGCGTGAACCGGTACCGCGCTGTTGATGGCTATCTAGTGTGCCAGACCCTGCAACGTACTGCGGGGCCTGGTGATTCCCGTCCGGGACCCGTCAGCCGCGGTCTCCGGGACCGTCAGCCGCGGTCCTGGCCGACGGTGGTCTTCTGGACGTGCAGCAGGAACTCCGCGTTGCTCTTGGTCTCCTTCATGCGCTCCATGAGGACCTCGAGCGCCTGCTGCGGCTCCAGGGCGTGCAGCACCCGGCGGAGCTGCCAGACGATCTTCAGCTCCTCCGGCGTCATCAGGATCTCTTCCTTACGGGTGCCGGAGGCGTCCACGTCGATGGCCGGGAAGATCCGCTTGTCGGCGAGCTCGCGGCGCAGCCGCAGCTCCATGTTGCCGGTGCCCTTGAACTCCTCGAAGATGACCTCGTCCGCACGGGACCCGGTCTCGATCAGCGCGGTGGCCAGGATGGTCAGCGAACCGCCGTGCTCGATGTTCCGGGCCGCGCCGAAGAACCGCTTCGGCGGGTACAGGGCGGTGGAGTCCACGCCACCGGACATGATCCGGCCGCTGGCCGGGGCGGCCAGGTTGTAGGCGCGGCCCAGCCGGGTGATGGAGTCCAGCAGCACGACCACGTCGTGACCCATTTCCACCAGCCGCTTGGCCCGCTCGATGGCGAGCTCGGCGACCGTGGTGTGGTCCTCGGCGGGACGGTCGAAGGTGGAGTGGATCACTTCGCCCTTGACCGAGCGCTGCATGTCGGTGACTTCCTCAGGCCGCTCGTCCACGAGGACGACCATGAGGTGGCACTCCGGGTTGTTCTTGGTGATCGCGTTCGCGATGGCCTGCAGGATCATCGTCTTGCCCGCCTTGGGCGGGGACACGATGAGGCCGCGCTGGCCCTTGCCGATCGGGCTGACCAGGTCCATGATCCGGGTGGTCAGGACGGTCGGGTCGGTCTCCAGCCGGAGCCGGTCCTGCGGGTACAGCGGCACCAGCTTCGAGAAGTCCGGGCGCCCGCGGGACTGCTCCGGGTCCAGGCCGTTGATCTTGTCCAGCCGGACCAGCGCGTTGAACTTCTCCCGGCGCTCGCCTTCACGCGGCTGCCGGACCGCGCCCTCGATCACGTCTCCCTTGCGCAGGCCGTGCCGGCGGACCTGGGAGAGCGACACGTACACGTCGTTGGATCCGGGCAGGTACCCGGTGGTCCGGATGAAGCCGTAGTTGTCCAGCACGTCGAGGATGCCGGCGATCGGGATGAGCACGTCATCCTCGGCCACCACCGGCTCGGCTTCCGGGCCGCCCCGCTCGCGGCGGCGGTTCCGGTTGCGGAACCGGTCGCGGCTGCGGCGGCGGCCTGAGCCGTCGTCGTCGTCGTCGCCACCGCGGTCCATGGCCTGGCCGCCGCGCTGGCCACCCCGGCCGTTGTCGCGCTGGTTGTCCCGGCCGCCATCACGCTGGTTACCGTCGCGCTGGCTGTCCCGCTGCTCGCCACCCTCGCGGGCGGAGCCGTCGCGGGAGGAGTCGTCGCGCCGGCCGCGCTGGCGGCGCTCGCCGCGGCGCTGCCCGTCCTGCTGGCCCTCGGCCCGCCCGGCGCTCTCACCGGCACCGTTGACGGCCTGGCCGGCCTCGGCTCCGGCCGGGGAGAAAGCGAGCTGGCCGTCGGCGCCGTTGGCCTGGGCACCCTGTCCAGGGGCGCTCTGTCCGGCGGCACCGGCCTGCGCTGCGTCGCGGGCCCCGCCTCGCCGCGCCTCACGCGTGGTCGTGGCTGCTTCCTGCGCCGGGCTCGATGCGCGCGCGGCGTCGCCCAGAGCGGGCTGTGTGGTGGTGTCTGACTCCATGGCGTCCTGCTCACGCTGGCGAGGCGCGCCGGCTCCCGCGGACGCGTCACGCTGGACTGAGTTGTCGAGTGCCCCACTCCCGTTGCCCGCCGAACGGTCGCTGTCCTGAGCCGGGGCGCCACCCTGCTGGGCTCCGCCACCGCCGCCCTTGCTCTGGATGGCCTCAACGAGCTGGCTCTTGCGCATCCGGCCGGTGCCGGTGATGCCCATCGACTGGGCCAGCCGCTGAAGGTCGGCCAGCTTCAGGCCGGACAACCCGGAACCGCCTGGGCGGGCCGGCTTGTCGGTCACCGTCTCACCGGCCGGGGCGTCCCCGCCCGCCGTGGTGCTGGCCGTACCCGCCGCAGGCGGGGAAAGGCCAGGTCCCGCAGGCGCCCCAGCGGCCACGTCCGTGTTAGCGGAGAGGCCAGAGTTACTGGAGTAGCCAGGGGACGCCTCAGGCACGCCTGAGGAGCCGGTGAAGAGTTCGGTGGTGTCGCTCACGAGGGGTCCTTCCCAGGGAGCGGGCGTCGGCCGCGCCTGCGGCCGTTCGACCCGGTGTCACGGCCCGGCGAAATCAGCCGGACCAGGTACTGCCTTATCTGTCTTGCCTTTACCGTCGCGTTCCGCGCGTCCGCCTGTGCCACGTACCCGGACCCGAACCCGGCTGGCGGCCACAGGACTAACCCGGATTCCACAGCCGGAGCAGGGGTTTCGGAACGAGCCCAGACGGCTGGGGTTGCGCGCCTCGACCTCCCGCCCGCCCCCGGATCGCGACGCCCGCTCCGCGATTCGTGTATGCGGAGAGGAAGAAGTGACCCGGAAAGTTGACGGAGCGTCACTGACCCCGCCCGGCGGTCAAGCCGGTCACGAAGCAAGTGACGGGCGAGCACCTGGCCCCATGATGGGGTATCTGGTGCAGCACCCACCTTAACACTAGGAGAGCCCACAGCATTCCCTCGGCACCGGTCCGTGTGTCGTGGATGACCCTGTCCCGTCTTGCGGCGTCTCCGCGCGACCCTTCCAGAGCAGCCGGGGCAGGCGTCCAGGAGGTCTGTGTCCAGGACGTCCGTGTCCGGGAATTCCATCCACAAACACTGCGTCCGAAGACACTGCGTCCGAGTACGCGTCACCGCGCGCTGTCTCTGGAGCGTTCGCCTGGCACGGCGGTCTGGAGGGTTGCGCCTTGCCGGTCGATGGCCAGGGGGCGTATATCCCATGCGATACCCGTTTCCGCCGCGATTGAATCCACCAGGTCAGGGCCAGCAAGCCCGCCCGCCACGGTAAACGCGAGCACGGAGGGCCCGGCGCCCGACACCACGGCCGCCACCCCGGCCGCGCGCAGCCGGCCCAGCAGGTCCGCGGTGCGCGGCATGACCTCGGCCCGGTACCGCTGGTGCAGGTAGTCCTGGGTAGCGTCGAACAGCACCTCTGGCGCCCGCGTCAGCGCCGCCACCAGCAGCGCAGCGCGGGCGGCGTTCGCGGCCGCGTCCCGATGCGGCACTGCCGCCGGCAGCGCGCCCCGCGCGGTCCGCGTGGCCAGGCTCTCCTCCGCAACGAAAACCACCGGCCGGATCTCCGCCAGCACCGGCAGCCGGACTACGCGGGGACCAGGCGGGGCGGCCGCGGGGCCGGAGCCGTTCCCCGCGGCCGCCACCGCAAGCGTTTCCGGCTCCGGGACCCAGGAGATGGTCAGCCCGCCGTGCAGGCACGCGGCCACGTTGTCCGGGTGCCCTTCCAGGCTGGCGGCCAGGGCCAGTACCGCGTCGTCGGGCAGCAATTCCGCGCCGTCGGTGGCCAGCCCGCGGGCGGCCAGGATGCCGGTCACGACGGCCGCGGCCGACGAGCCGAGCCCGCGGCCGTGCGGGATCGCGTTGAGGCTGCGCAGGCCCAGGCCGGGCGGCTGCCCGCCGAGTACGTCGAACGCGGCCCGCATGGCCTGCACCACGAGATGGGTCTCCCCCGTGGCCGCGGTCCCGCTGCCTTCGCCGGAGACCTCGATGTCCAGTCCCCCGCCCGTCACCCGGGCCACGGCCACATCGTGCACGGACAGCGCGAGGCCCAGGGCGTCGAAGCCGGGGCCGAGGTTCGCGCTGCTCGCCGGGGCCCGGACCACGACGGGTTTATCCCGCCATCGGGATCCGCTCACTCTGTCTCCTTGGGCGTTCGCGCCGTCCGGCCAACCAAACCCCACCAGCCACTCGCCCAGGCCTGACGGCCTAGGCTCGGTAGCCGGTACCGGACGGCACTCACGGGTAGCTCCTCAGGCCAGGCCGAGGGCGGCCGCCGCAGCCCCGCTGTCCGCGGCGACGGTGATCGGGGCAGGCGCGGCCGACACCGCCCAGTCCGGGTCCTTGAGGCCGTTGCCGGTCACCGTACACACCACCCGCGAACCGGACGCCAGCTGGCCTTGTTCCCGGGCCTGGAGCAGCCCGGCCACCCCGGCCGCCGACGCCAGCTCGCCGAAGACCGCCTCCCGGGCGGCGAGCAGCCGGTACGCCGCGAAGATCTGCCGGTCGGTGACCGAGTCGATCAGCCCGCCGGAGGCGTCCCGGGCGGCCTCAGCCAGCCCCCAGGAGGCCGGGTTGCCGATCCGGATCGCGGTGGCGATGGTCTGCGGAGCGCGGACTGGCTCGCCGCGGACGATGGGCGCGGCCCCGCTGGCCTGGAAGCCGAGCATCCGGGGGGTCTTGGTGGCCCGCCCGGCCGCGGCGTACTGGGTGTAGCCCATCCAGTACGCGGAGATGTTGCCCGCGTTGCCGACCGGCAGGCAGTGCACGTCCGGGGCGTCGCCGAGCGCGTCGACGATCTCGAAGGCCGCGCTCTTCTGGCCTTCCAGCCGGTCCGCGTTGACCGAGTTGACCAGCGCGACCGGGTAATCGGCGGCCAGCTTCCTGGCCAGCTCGAGGCAGTCGTCAAAGTTGCCGTCCACCTGGAGCAGCTTGGCCCCGTGCACCAGGGCCTGGGCCAGCTTGCCGAGGGCGATCTTGCCGCGCGGGACCAGGACCGCGCAGGACAGCCCGGCGCGGGCCGCGTAGGCGGCGGCGCTCGCGCTGGTGTTGCCGGTGGAGGCGCAGATCACCGCCGTCGCGCCGCGGCTGACGGCCATGCTGACCGCCATGGTCATGCCCCGGTCCTTGAACGACCCGGTCGGGTTGGCCCCCTCGACCTTGAGATACACCTCACAGCCGGTCCGCTCGGACAGCACCGGGGCGGGCAGCAGCGGCGTGGCCCCCTCGCCGAGCGTGATCACCGGAGCGCCGTCCGGCAGCGGCGGGAGCAACTCCCGGTACTGCTGGATCACGCCGCGCCAGGGCGTGTAGCCCGCTGTGGCGGACGTCACGTCGGCCGTCATCGCTGGTTTACCTGCCCCCCTCGCGGGCGCTTCGCTTGGTCGTGCCGGAGGCACGCCGACCGGTAGAGCGGGAGGGCGGGCCCACGACTGCGTCCTATCTGGCCGACCCAACCTGGCAAAGAGCGCGTCATTCGTCCGGCTCGCCTTCCACCCGCATCACGCTCGCCACTGCCCGGACGGAGTCCATCATCTCCAGTTCCGTGACGCAGCGCGAGAGTGCGGCGTCCGGGGCGATGTGCGTCACGATCACCAGCTGGGCGTCCTCGCCGCGGCCCTCCTGGCGGACCGCCTTGATCGACACCTCGTGCCGGGCGTAGGTCTCCGCCACCCGGGCCAGCACTCCAGGCCGGTCCGCGACGTCCAGGGCGACGTGATAGCGCGTCATGGCCTCGCCCATCGGGAGGGCTGGCAGCCGGGCGTATGTGGATGCATCGGGTCCGCGGGTACCGGCCATGCGGTTGCGGGCGACCGCGACGATGTCGCCGAGGACGGCGCTGGCCGTGGGCACTCCCCCGGCGCCTGCCCCGTAGAACATCAGTCGCCCGGCCGCTTCCGCCTCCACGAACACCGCGTTGTAGGCCTCGCGCACACCGGCCAGCGGGTGGGTGCGCGGGATCATCGCCGGGTGGGCGCGGACGGAGACGCCGCCGTTGCGGCGCTCGCAGATGGCGAGCAGCTTGACCACGTGCCCGAGCTCCCGGGCGCTGGCGATGTCCGCGGGGGTGACGCCGGTAATGCCCTCCCGGTACACGTCGGCCGCGGTGACCCCGGTGTGGAAGGCCAGCCCGGCCAGGATGGCCGCCTTGGCTGCGGCGTCGAAGCCCTCGATGTCCGCGGTGGGGTCGGCCTCGGCATAGCCCAGCGCCTGGGCTTCCTCCAGCGCGTCCGCGAACCCGGCGCCCGAGGTGTCCATCCGGTCCAGGATGTAGTTGGTGGTGCCGTTGACGATGCCCAGGACCCGGTGCACCTCGTCGCCGGCCAGCGACTCCCGCAGCGGCCGCAGCAGCGGGATGGCCCCGGCCACCGCGGCCTCGTAGTAGAGGTCGGCCCCGTTCTCACGGGCCGCCTCGTGCAGGGTGGCACCATCCTCAGCGAGCAGCGCCTTGTTGGCCGAGACCACGGACTTACCGGACTTCATCGCGGCGAGCAGGACCGAGCGGACCGGCTCGATGCCGCCGATCACCTCGATGACGATGTCCACGTCCGGCCGGGTGACCAGCTCCATGGCGTCACCGGTGAGCAGCGCGGGATCGACCAGCACGGCGCGGGCCCGGCCCGGCCGCCGCACCGCGACGCCAGCCACCTCCAGCCGGGCGCCGATCCGGGCGGCCAGGTCATCGGACTGCTGCGCGAGCAGGCGGTACACCTCTGAGCCCACCGTGCCGCAGCCCAGCAACGCTACTTTCAACGTCCGCACTACGGCATCACCCTAGATCTGTGCTGGCTCATCATCGCGGGCTGGCTAATCATCTGGTGCAGGCTAATCGCCGGGGGCAAGCCAATCATCTGGTGCTGGCCAGTTATCCGGCGTCCGGCCGGAGCAGGTCGTCTCATCCGGCGTCCAGCTGGAGCAGGTCGTCGATGGTCTCCCGGCGCAGCAGCACCCGGGCGGCACCATCCCGGACGGCCACCACCGCGGGCCGGGCGACGTGGTTGTAGTTGCTGGCCATGGAGCGGCAGTACGCCCCGGTGGCCGCGACCGCGAGCAGGTCACCCGGGACCAGGTCGGAAGGCAGGTAGCTGTCCCGGACCACGATGTCCCCACTCTCGCAGTGCCTGCCGACAATCCTGGACAGCATCGGCGCCGCCGCCGACTCACGGGACGCCAGCACGCACGTGTACTCGGCGTCGTAGAGCGCGGTCCGGATGTTGTCGCTCATCCCGCCGTCCACGCTCACGTAGGTCCGCAGCCCGTCCACGTCCTTGACCGTCCCGACCTCGTACAGGGTAACCGTGCCGGGTCCGGCGATAGCGCGGCCCGGCTCCACGGTCAGCCGCGGCATGGCCAGGCCCGCCGCGGCGCACTGGCCACGCACGATCTCGTGCAGGTTCTGCGCGATGACCTTGACGTCCGCCGGGTCATCGTCCGGGGTATAGGCGATGCCGAGCCCGCCGCCGAGGTTCAGCTCGCTGATCACGATGCCGTGCTCATCGCGGATCCGGACGGCCAGGCCCAGCACCCGGCGGGCGGCCGCCTCGAAGCCGTCGGTGTCGAAGATCTGCGACCCGATGTGCGAGTGCAGCCCGGCCAGGTCCACCCCCGGGCAGGCCAGCACCCGGCGCACCGCCTCGTCGGCCGCGCCGGAGGACAGCGAGAAACCGAACTTCTGGTCGTCGTGCGCGGTCGCCACGAACTCGTGGGTGTGCGCCTCTACTCCGGTGGTGACCCGGACCAGCACCCGGGGCCGGGACGCGGGGCCAGGCCCGCCTGCCCCGTTTCCGTGCGCATCCCCGTTTGCGCCTGGCCCATCGGCGATGCGAGCGCCGCGGCCGGGCACCGGCGGATCGGTCAGGTAGGCCAGGCGGGCGATCTCCTCGAAGGAGTCCACCACGATATGGCCCACCCCCACGTCCAGCGCGCGGGCCAGCTCGCTCTCCAGCTTGTTGCTGCCGTGCAAAGTGATCATCTCGGGGGGCACGCCCGCCTGCAGCGCGACCTCCAGCTCGCCGCCGGTGCACACGTCCACGCCGAGGCCTTCCTCGGTGACCCAGCGCAGTACGCCGCGGCAGCAGAACGCCTTGGCCGCGTAGAACACCCCGGCCTGCGCCCCGAATGCCTCGCGGTAGCTGCGGCAGCGCTGCCGGAAGTCGGCCTCGTCGCAGATGAACAGGGGGGTGCCGAACTCAGCGGCCAGGTCGCGTACGTCCAGCCCGCCGACCGTGAGCACGCCGGCTGCCCGGCGGGCCGAGCCCGGCCAGATCTCCGGGTCCAGGGCGTTGAGGTCCTGCGGCGGAGTGGGCGGATGTTCGGCGGGCAGCACATCGGCGTGCCGTGGTCCGGCGGGGTGGGCGACACGGCTCATGGCGCGGTCCCTTGCTGGTCGGTCTGGTGTCGTGTGCTGCGGCGGTGTTGGCTGCGGCCCGGCTGGCCGGCGGGCCGGGTGGCCGGTCCGGCGGCCGTCCCAGGCGGGGCGGCCGGCCGGGACGGAGCTGGCTACATCCGGCTGGGGGCGGCGATGCCCAGCAACCGCAGGCCGGTCCCGAGGACCGTCCGCGCGCCGCTGGCCAGCTGCAGCCGGGCCTGGATGAGCTCTCCGCCCGCGGGCAGGCGCCCCGCCGGCCGCGGGTCCGGCCGCGGCGGAACCGAGCCGGGCCGCATCACCGGGCAGGCCTCCTGCCAGTCGAGGTACCGGCTGGCCAGGTCCTCCAGGTAGGCGGCGACCACGTGCGGCTGCCGACGGCGCGCCGCCCCGGCCACCCGTTCCGGGAGCCAGGACATCGCGTCGAGCAGCACCCGCTCGCTGGGGTGCGCGAGCAGGCGCGGCTGGAACCGCTCCACGTCCAGTTCCGGCAGCCCGAGGTCAGCAGCCTGCCGCAGCGCAGACGCGGCGTGAGCGTGCGCGTACCGAACAGCATAGGCGGGATTGCCCAGGTGCTGCGCGGCCATGGCCCGGGGGGCCAGGCCCGGCTCGTGAGCCCGGGGCAGCCGGCTGGCGGGACCGCCGGCGAGCCGGCTGAGCGCGAACCGGACCGCGTCCTCCCCCGCATACGCGACGGCCTCCGCGACCGGCCCACCTTCTCCCGGCGCATTTTTCTCGGGAAGAAGCGGCACCCAGGTGACCTCAGCGCCCGCGGCCTGGGCCAGCCGCCCGCCTTGCTCGGAGGTGAGCCGCGGCCAGGCATCCGCCCAGTCACGCGCGCTGGCCAGCCGCGCGTCGCGGGGCGCGCTCACCCGGACGCCGTCCATGGCCTGGCTCCCGGCGCATCCCGGGCCGGCCTGGGAGATCCGGGCCGCGAGCCGGGCCAGCGTGTCCGGGGTGATCGTGAGGGACAGGTACCCGCCCCCGGTCACGCTGATGTCGCTGATCTCGGCCCCGGCCCGTATCGACCGCAGCGCCGCGGCCAGCACGGCGGCGACCCGGGCGGGATCCGCCGCCAGGCGATGAGCCAGCACGAACGGCAGCGTGGTGGCATAACTGCCGGGGCCGCCGCCGACCTCAGACGGCACCGGGCGCCAGGTGCCGACGGCCAGGCCAGGGTCAGCGCCGAGGCCGCCGTCGCCCGTCAGGCCGCCGGATGCCACGGCCGCGGCCGCGGCGGTCGCGAGGGCGGCGCTGAGGTCCCCGATGATCACAGATGAGCAGGCTATCTGGGCGCAGGCTGCGGGAGGACGGACCGCGTTGCGGCCGGCCCCGGCCCCGGGGCCCTCGTCAGCACGTCCGGGCGGCCGTGCCGCTCAACGATCCCTGGCCGTCAGGACGGCCCGGACGATTCGCTGGAGGGCTGGCTGGTTCCGTTATCTGATGGAGGGTTCTCGTCGGTCTGGCGGGCCTCGCTTGTCGCGGCCCCGGCCAGTTCGCGGACGACCCGGATCATCTCCCCCGGGTCGAACGGCTTGGTCAGGTAGGCGTCCACGCCGATCTCGCGGCCGCGGTTCTTGTCGTCCTCCTGCGCTCGCGCGGTGATCAGGACGACGCGGATCCGGCTGGTCTGCGGGTTGCGGCGGAGCTGGCCGGCGGTCACCCAGCCGTCCAGGCGGGGCATCATGACGTCGAGGGTGATCACGTCCGGATCGATCGCCGCGACCTTGTCCAGGCAGTCCTGGCCGTCGACGGCGGTGGCGACGTCAAACCCTTCCAGGGTCAGGTTGACGGCGATGAGCTGCCTTATCACCTCATCATCGTCTACCACCAGCACACGTCCCAGAGCCTGCGCCACGGCGTGAGGCTAGCGTGTCCCGGCTAGTTCCCGCGACGACATGCCCAAGGCGTCGCCAAGCTGTGCCCACGCCGGTCCATGGTGTGGCCGGGGACTGATATTCTTTCTCCGTCCTGGGGCCCCCGTAGCTCAGGGGATAGAGCACCGCCCTCCGGAGGCGGGTGCGCAGGTTCGAATCCTGCCGGGGGCGCTCATTTTATTAGCCCAGAGCCCGCTGATTAGCTCGGAGCCCGCTGACCAGCGGATTTGCCATCATAGGGGCGGTCCGCCGTTCTGGTCGGCCGGGCCCGCGGAGGCCGCCGGGGCCGCTTTCAGCCGGCGCTGCGAGCGCACGACCGAAACCACGGTCAGCGCCACGATCCCGATCGTGAACCACCAGCTGTAGCGGGAGATGGTCATGGCCGCGACGACCGCGTGGTGACCGAGCGCATACCCCAGCCCGGCGAGAAGGCCGGCCCACAGCAGGACGCTGATCAGGTCCAGGATGAGGAATACGGCCAGCCTCATCCCGGCCCAGCCTGCTATGACAAAAATGATCGCCCTGGGGATGGGCAGGAATGAGCTGGCCAGCACAGCTGGCCAGGTGAGCTTGCGGCCGGTCCGCTGCACACGCGCCATGTGCTTAGCCGCGCGCTTGCTCCCGGGCAGGGCCATGATGAACCGCTCGCCCCACAGGCGCCCGGCCCACCAGTACAAGAGGTCGAACTTCATCAGCCCTGGAATCGCGGCGAGCAGCACCACGGCCAGCGTCCCGTGCCCGGTCCTGGCGAACGCGGCGGCCGAGATGATCGCTTCGATGCTGCCATTGAGCAGCTCAGCCACCACCGGGTGAGTGCCGATCAGCGACACCCGCAACGGCAGCAGGGCCCAGTAGGACAAGCCGCTGAGCACGATGCCAAGCCAGCAGAGAATGTCGGCGGCCCGCGGCTTCCCCTGCCAGGGCAGCCGCGGGTCGTCACCCGGAGCCGGCGTCCCGGGCGCGGCCGTCCCGGGCGCGGCCGCCGCAGCGCCAGCCGTGCGCTCCGCATCCCCGGCGGGGTCCGTCCCGGGGACACTCATGAGGCAAACTCCCTGATCTGGGCGCCACCCCTGCGCGGCAGCTGCGGGGACCAGGCGCGGAATCACCCAGCCATCGGCCCAGCGTAGGCGCTGCGCTGGGGTGACGTTGCGTAGCTACGAGCGGACGTTGCCGGGGAACGTCGGTGCGAGATCGCTGAGTGCCCAGCTCAGGCAGAACATCTCCGCTTGATACGCTAAGCGTGGCCGTCCCGGGCACTGACGCGAGTGCAACTCTTGACCCGGGATCTGGGGCCGGGCCGAATAAGCAAAGACTACCGGGATCACTGCGCGTGGGAACTGTGCCAGGACGCCAAGTCATGTTGCCTCGGTGGGAGAATAGCCAGCTGGTGTTGCCCGCGGCGCACGGAATTGGAAACTGGATCGGTGCCGCCAGTGCTATTATTCACCGTGACCATATCTATCTTGCCTACCGTGACAGGCACCCGGTAGAGAAGGGTCGGGGCAACCGCGCTTATGTAGCCCGCTCCCCCATTGACGACGGCATAAATTTCGATACCTTGTGCATCATCGATAAAGATGACATGGATGCAGAGTCATTGGAACGCCCGGCTCTGGACGTGACGCCTAACGGTGATTGGGACATGTACCTGAGCTGCGCTACATTTAATTCCAAGCACTGGCGGATAGAAAGATTGAGCGCGGACCGTCCACAAGATTTCAGTGCTGGGACTCGCAAGACGATCTTCCCTGGGAGCGCGGCGTTCGGCATCAAAGACCCAGTGCTGGTTCGCCACCAGGATCTGCGCATATGGGCAACGCTGCATCCTTTGACCGAGGGTGACGAGAATGCCGACCAGATGATTAGCGTAGATGCCTACAACTGCGAGCCCGTAATGGTGCCAGAGCCGGGAACCTGGTATAGTCGCGGTACCCGGGTAACAGCGATTGTCGGTGAGTACGCCTATTTCGATGGCCGCGCGTCAGCGGCACAGAACTTCGAAGAACGAACTGGAATAGCCAAGTGGAACGGGTCACGCTACATCGCGATAGCCGGCCCGGCGTCCAGCCCTTTTGGTGGTGGCGCGCTGCGTTACGTTTCAGCTATCGCCCTGCCGAATGGCCAGCTACGTCTCTACTACGAAAGCGCGACCAAATACGGCAGTCATGAATTGCGCACTGAACTGCGTGCCCCGCTCTGAGCAGTCCCGCCGTTGCCGAAAGCGGACTCGATAGCCACCGCGGTCCCGGCCGGCAGCCCTCCGATCAGCCGCAGCATGGGCTCTGAGCCGTTGACCACGTTCCGGTTGAGCCGGACTTTCCCGTCTGCGGCGACCACCGCGCGTGACCTTGACTCCGCAGCACGGTCGCGCATCTGCGGCGCATCGGTTCTGGACGTTATCCGGGGTGAGTGCCAAGCTCAGTCCGGCGGCCAATGTCTCATCCACCGATCCGAACCAGTCCCGGGCCGAGGTTAGACGGATGCGGGCCGGCTGAGCGTCGCTGCTCACGGGCTGGCAAGTCATCAAGGGAGAGTGTTATGAGCGTTTACAGGGTGACCGAGATCATCGGGACAAGCGGCACTTCATGGGAGGACGCGGCCGCCGAGGCGATCAGGACTGCAGCTGGCACAATCCGCGATCTTCGAGTGGCGGAGGTCGTGAAGCAGGACATTGCCCTCGACGAGGCCGGAGCGATCACCTACCGCACCAAGCTCCAGCTCTCGTTCAAGTACGAACCCGAGGCCTGACCTCCGGGGTCCGCTGAGCGCCTCGGCTGGGCTCCCGATCCGGTCAGGAATCGAGAAGCGCCACGGTGTGGCCGGGCCTAGCCTTCGACGGAGGGCCGGCATGATGCCGAGCCGCTACGCGTTACGAAGGGGAGCCCGCGAATGCCCGCGAAGAATGCCAAAGCCGAGTCCGACGGCTTCAGTGCCGAAGAGCGCGCCGCGATGAAGGAGCGCGCCGCCGAGCTGCGCGCCGAGGGCAAGAAAGGCGCCAAGAAGGCAGACGGCCTGCAGGCGGTCCTGGACAAGATCGCGGAGATGGCACCAGAGGATCGTGAGCTCGCCGAGCGCGTGCATGTGACGGTGACCGCGACCGCACCCGAGTTGTCGCCGAAGACCTGGTACGGGATGCCCGCCTACACGAACGAGGACGGCAAGATCGTCGTCTTCTTCCAGGACGCGGGCAAGTTCAGCTACCGCTACTCGACCCTGGGCTTCCAGGACGCGGCGAACCTCGACAACGGCGACATATGGCCGGTGGCGTACGCGCTCAAGAAGTGGAGCCCCATGGCGGAGAAAAAGGTCATCGAGCTGGTGAAGGCCGCCATCTCCTGACCGTCGCCGCGCGCGGTTCCTGGGTACTGCGGCGTCGCACGGCCTCAGCTAGGCGTGCAGGCGGCTTGGCGTGATTATCAGAGCTTCTGAGAAGACCTCGGCGAACTGGCGAGGTGTGCCAAACATCGCCCCGATGCGCTCGGCGTACTTCGCTGCATATTGCGGCTGCCGGTCGGCCGGGGGTACGTCATCAACGTGCTCTGCGGTGCCGTCGATCCGGATGATGTCTCTGCCTATGTCGGTCACGTCTAGCCCCAGGGTGACCTTGGGGTTCTCGCTGATGTTGCGCAGTTTGAGCTTTTTCGGCTGGCTGTAGATGAGGATCGTCTCGTCGTCGCGCACCAGGAACCACACGGGCACGCTGTCCGGCTGGCCGCCGGGGCGAACTGTCGTCAGCCACGCCATGAGGTTGCTGCGCAGGCGAGCCTCGACGTGCTCGCGACGTTCAGCAGGCAGATGCTTGGTCAGGTTCACGGAGGTCATAACCAGCGGCCTGGT
>DASQRM010000087.1:0-3529 GCA_035642895.1 Streptosporangiaceae bacterium
GGTCGTGGTCCCGGCGAAGCGGCAGGCCGGGGCGTCTGGCGTAGCCAGGGTCGCTTCGGTCAGGATGGTCGCAAGGTTGAAGCTCATCCCCGCCCCAATCGCCGGTCTGGGCAATCCCGGTAAGTGAGACATATATTAAGTGTGTATCACCACCTTGCCTAGGCTCTCGGCGACGGAGGGAACGGCGATGTACCTCGTTCGGGGCGGGCTCAGGGGACCTGGCGGTTCTGGTCCCGCGAACCAGGGCAGAGGGCGGCCGGCTCGCGGGCTGCTGCTGACCGAGCCCATCCGCGGCCTGGCCGACCTGACCGCGCTGCTGCTGACCGCGCCGGCCCTGCTGACCGCCCCGCGCGGCGACGGGCACGGGGTGCTGGTCTTTCCCGGCCTGCTGGCCGGGGACGCGAGTACCGTGCCGCTGCGCGCGTTCCTGCGCTGGCTCGGCTACGACGTCCGCGGCTGGGCCCTCGGCCGTAACCAGGGTCCGACCGAGGCGGTGCTGGCCGGCCTGCCGCGGGCCGTTCTCGATCATTCCGAACGGACCGGGCGTCCCGTCTCCCTGATCGGCTGGAGCCTGGGCGGCATCTACGCCAGGGAAATGGCCCGCCGTCATCCCCGCAAGGTCCGTCAGGTCATCACGCTGGGCAGCCCTTACGCCATGCACGACCCGCGCCAGACCTACGCCTACGGCCCTTACCAGCAGTTCAGCTCCCGGCACGCCCTGGACCGCAAGCTGCCAAGCCGGGAGCAGCGGGCCCGGCCCGTCAGCGTGCCGTCCACGTCGGTCTACTCGCGCTGGGACGGCGTCGTGCCCTGGCAGGCGTGCGTGGAGCCGGAGACGGCGCTGCACCAGAACATCGAGGTCCGGTGCAGCCACCTCGGCTTCGGCGTGGACCCCGCGACGCTCTGGCTGATCGCCGACCGGCTGGCCGTCCCGAATCAGGGTTCGGGCCAGCGGGTCCCGTTCCGGCCGCCGCTAGCCTTGCGGGCCCTGTACCCGCGATGAAGCCGTAGGAAGGATCAGCACATGCAGCAGCTCTCCGGACTCGATGCCTCCTTCCTCGCGCTGGAGACGGCCAACACCACCGGGCACGTCGGCGGGCTGAGCGTGCTCGACCCCAGCGACGCCCCCGAGCCGCTCACCCTGGCCCGGCTCACCGAGGTCATGGCCGAACGGCTGCCGCTCGTGCCCGTGCTCCGGCGCAAGCTGCTCAACGTGCCGTTCGGCCTGGACCAGCCCTACTGGATCGACGACGCGGGCTTCGACATCGAGTATCACGTCCGGGAGATCGCGCTGCCGCGCCCGGGCTCCGACGCCCAGCTGGACGAGCAGGTCAGCCGGCTGCACGCCCGCCCGCTCGACCGCAGCCGGCCGCTGTGGGAGCTCTACCTGATCACCGGGCTGGCCAACAAGCGCGCCGCCGTCTACACCAAGATCCACCACGCCGCGATCGACGGGGTCTCGGGCACCGAGCTGCTGACCGTCCTGTTCGACCTCACCCCGGCCGGCCGCGAGCCGCCCCCGGCCGTGCCGTTCCGTCCCGCCGCCGCGCCGGCCCTGCCCGTCCTGGCGGTCAAGGCGGCCGCCCGGCTGGCATGGCGCCCGGTGCAGACGGTGCGGATCACCAACGAGCTCGTCAGGATCCTGCCGACCCTGGCCCCGGCGGTGAACACGCTGGTCGGCGGCATGCTCGGGCTGAACCGCGGCGACGGTTCCGTGATCGCGACCCGGCCGGGGCGGGCGCCCGCGACGCCGTTCAACCGGCCGATCACGCCGCACCGCCGGTTCGCGTTCCGCAGCGTCAGCCTGGATACGGTCAAGGCGGTGAAGAACGCCTTCGGCGTGTCGGTCAACGACGTCGTGATGGCCATGTGTGCCGGGGCACTGCGCCGCTGGCTCCTCGACCACGACGCGCTGCCCGATCAGCCGCTGGTCGCGATGATCCCGGTGTCCGTCCGGGATCCGGCCGGCAAGGGAGCGCTGGGCAACCGGGTATCCGCGATGCTGGCCCCGCTGCCCACCAGCGTCACCGATCCTGGCCTGCGGCTGGATATCGTCCATTCCGCGACGAAGATGGCCAAGGCTCAGCAGGCCGCCATCCCGCAGGGCCTGGTCGATCAGATCAGCGACTTCGCCGTGCCGGCGCTGACCGCGCGGGCGGCCCGGGTGGTGTTCGCCACCGGCGTGCTGCACCGGCTGCCGCCGTTCAACGTGACCATCTCCAACGTCCCCGGCCCGAACGTCCCGGTCTACATGTGCGGCGCCCGGCTGATCGCGCACTATCCGGTCTCGGTGGTCACCGACGGCCAGGGCCTGAACATCACCCTGGTCGGCTACCTCGGCCAGCTCCACTTCGGCCTGGTCAGCTCCCGCGAACTGGTGCCGGACCTGGACACCATGGCCGGCTACCTGACCGACGAGCTCGCCCTGCTGGCCGAGGCGGCCGAGAAGCGCGTCGCCAATGCCCAGCCCGACGACTAGCACCGATGACGACTAGCACGGACGATGCCCGGATAGTGCTGCCCGGCGGCGCCGGGGTGCCCGCGAGGATCCCGGCGGGGATCTTCGCCGCGGCGGTAGATACCTTCGTCGCGGGGCAGCGGCTGGACATGCGCTCGCTGGCCCGCCGCCTCGGCATGGCCCGCGCCACGCTCTACCGGCGGGCCGGCAACCGGGAGCAGCTGCTCGACGAGCTGCTCTGGTGGCGGGCCCGCCGCCTGCTCGCGGAGCAGGTACAGGCCAGCACGGAGATGGCGGGCACCGAGCGGCTGGTCGCGGTGATCGGCGGCGTGCTCCGCGCGATCGCCAGGGACCGCCCGCTGCGGGCCTTCCTCGAGTCCGACCCGGAGACCGCGCTGCGCCTGCTGACCGGGACCCGCAGCACCGTGCACCGGGGCATGGCCAGCGCGCTGGAGACGCTCATCGACCTGGAGCGCGGCCGGGGGAGCTTCGACGCCAGCCTGGACACCCCGACGCTGGCCTACGCGATCGTCCGGATCAGCGAGGGCTTCCTGTACTCCGACGTGATCGCCGACCGGGCGCCCGACATCGACCGCGCCACGACCGTCATCGAGGGCCTGCTCACCGGCCTGGACCGGCGGTCAGCCTCCGTCTAGCTCAAGCACCAGCTTGCCGGTGTTCACCCCGTCGAACAGCATCAGCAGCGTCTCGGGGAAGGCGTCCACGCCGCCGTGCACGACGTGCTCACGGGAGACGAGCTTCCCGTCCCTGAGCCACCCGGCCAGCTCGGCCAGGGCCTGCGGGTACCGGTCGACATAGTCGAAGACCAGCATGCCGGTCATGGAGGCCCGCGCCACCAGCAGCATCAGGTAGTTCGCCGGGCCGCGCACCTGGGTCTCGTTGTACTGCGAGACCGCACCGCAGATGACTACCCGGGCGCCGAGGGCCAGCCGGGTCAGCACGTCGTCCAGGATCTCGCCGCCCACGTTGTCGAAGTAGACGTCCACGCCGTCCGGCGTGTGCTCGCGCAGCGCCCGGCGCACGTTCCCGGCCCGGTAGTCGATGGCCGCG
>DASQRM010000088.1:0-31083 GCA_035642895.1 Streptosporangiaceae bacterium
GGTCCGCCCGGCCAGGTTGGTGGTGGACACGCCGTCCCCGACGTAGCCGCCAGCCCAGCCCAGCCCGGTGGCCGGGTCCAGCCCGGCGGACGCGCACCAGTCCCGGGGCACCCCGAGC
This sequence comes from Streptosporangiaceae bacterium, assembly GCA_035642895.1. GTDB lineage: Bacteria > Actinomycetota > Actinomycetes > Streptosporangiales > Streptosporangiaceae > RYN-230. The sequence continues at coordinate 119 of DASQRM010000088.1, forward strand.
GGGCCGCCCCAGGCGTGCGTGACCTCGACCTCGCCCAGGGCGGGGAACAGGTCCTGCAGCGTCCGGCGCAGCGCGCTGAACACCGCGGGGGAGCGGTCGAACTCGGGCCGCACGGACGAGCCGAAGTGATACGGCGCGCCCCGCCCGCCGAAGGCTAGCCGCCCGTCCGCGGTGCGCTGGCCGTAGATGATCAGGTGCCGGTAGTCGCCGAACGTCGGCCGGCTGGCCAGCCCGATCTGGTCCCACACGGACTCCGGCAGCGGCGCGGTGGCGATCATCAGCGAATACACCGGCGCGATCGCCCGGTGCAGGCCGGGCAGGTCCGGCGTATAGCCCTCGGTGGCCCGGATCACGTACTGCGCCCGGACCGTGCCGCGCGTGGTCACCAGCCGGCCGGGCGCGATCTCGGTGACCGGCGTGCCCTCGAACACGCGGACCCCGCGGCGGCGGACCGCCTCGGCCAGCCCGCGGGCCAGCCGCGCCGGGTGGATCGCGGCGCAGTGCGGGGTGTACGTGGCGCCGACCACCCCGTCCGCGGTGACCTGCTCTGCCGTCTCCGCCGCGGTCAGCAGCCGCACGTCGTCCTCGCCGAACCCGTAGGACCGGGACTCGTTGATGTAGTCGATGGCCCGTTCCAGTTGCGCGGGCGAGCGGGCCAGCTGCAGCGCGCCGCCCTTGGCCCAGTGGCAGTCGATGCTCTCGGCCGCCACGACCCGGCCGACCTCGTCCACCGTGTCCTCCATGGCCCGGTACATGGCGATGGCCTGGTCCCGGCCGGCCATCCGCTCCAGCTTGGCCAGGGACGCCGGGAAGTACGCGGAGCACCAGCCCCCGTTGCGGCCGGAGGCGCCGAAGCCGGCGATCTCCCGCTCGCAGACCGCGATGCGCAGTCCCGGGCTGGCGCTGGCCAGGTAGTACGCGGTCCACAGGCCGGTGAACCCGGCCCCGGCGATGGCCACGTCCACGTCGAGATCGCCGGGCAGCGGCGCGGCGGGCGACAGGTCCCCGGGAACCGAGTTCAGCCAGTAGGAAAGCGACCGGTAAGACGGCATCCGCCCATCGTTACATGCCCGGCCTGGTGCGTCGCGTGGCCCCTGCCGGCCGGCCCGGCGTGCGTGAGCACTCCGCAGTTCGGGCATCCTGAAGCCATGCCCGCTGATGTGCCCACCCTGCCACCGCCGCGTCGTTCCCCCGGCCCGTACCGGGTCTGCCTGGTCTGCCTGGGCAACATCTGCCGCTCGCCCATGGCCGACATCGTGCTGCGCGCCGAACTGGACCGGGCCGGGCTGGCCGGGCTGGTGGAGGTGGACAGCGCGGGCACCGGTGACTGGCATCTGGGCGAGCCGATGGCCGAGCAGGCCGGGGCCGAACTGGCCCGGCGAGGCTACGACGGGTCCGCGCACCGGGCCCGGAGGATCCAGCAGGCCTGGTTCGCCCAGCGCGACCTGGTGCTGGCCATGGACCTGTCCAACCTGGCCGCGCTGCGCGCCCTGGCCCCCGACGCGGAGGCGGCCGGGCCGCGGCTGATGCTGTTCCGGTCGTTCGATCCGGACCTGGCCGCCGCGAAGACCCACGATCCCTGGGACGGCGGCGTGCCCGACCCCTACGGCGGTCCGCCGGCCGGTTACGCGCAAGCCCTGGATATGGTCCAGCGCGCGGTGCGGGGCCTGGTGGGACGGCTGGCCGAGGTGGACCAGGTTCCGGCGGGCGGAGCGTGACCATGCCCGCGGACGACGCCCCCGGGGACGACATGCCAGCAGACGACGGGGCTGCGGATCCGGGCCCGGGGGATCGGGAGCCGGCGTCCCGGGCCCCCCGGCTCGCCCGGCGGGTCTCCGAACTCGCCCGGCGGCTGGAGCGGGTCACCGGCACCGCGGTGCGCGACATCCGCGCGGCCGGTGCGCAGCACCAGTGGGCCCACTACCAGGTCACGCTGGCCGACGGCCGGCTGGCCTTCGCCAAGGCCGCCCGCGCGGACCAGGGCGGCGTCTTCGAGGCCGAGGCGCGCGGGCTGCGCTGGCTGGCCGACGCCCATGCGGTGCCACTGCCCGAGGTCCTCGGCTGGGACACGACGACGCTCGCCGTGACCTGGCTGCCGCAGCAGGCCCCGGACCAGCACGCGGCCGAGCAGTTCGGGCGCGACCTGGCCGTGCTGCACGCGTCCGGCGCGGAGCGGTTCGGGACCCCGTGGCCCGGGTTCATCGCCACCCTGCCGCTGGGCGACCGCTCCGGGGACACGGTCACCGTGACCGCCGAGGCGACCGCGCCCGGTTCGCTGAGCACCGACGCGGGGCCCGGCAGCCCGGCCACGCTGACCAGCGGCGCCGGTGACTGGGCCGCCTGGTACGCGAGCAAGCGGTTGCTGCCGTACCTGCGCCGCGCGGCGGGCACCGGAGCGCTGACCGGATCGGACACCCGTCTGGTGGAAGAGGTCATCAGCCGGATCGCCAGCCTGGCCGGACCGCCCGAGCCGCCCAGCCGGATCCACGGGGACTGCTGGTCCGGCAACGTCGTGTGGTCGGACGGCCGCGGCTGGCTGGTCGACCCGGCCGCGCAGGGCGGCCACCGGGAGACCGACCTGGCCATGCTGGCCCTGTTCGGGGCCCCGCAGCTGGACCGGATCCTGGGCGCCTACCAGGACGTGGCCCCGCTGGCCCCAGGCTGGCGCGGCCGGGTTCCGCTGCATCAGCTGCATCCGCTGCTGGTGCACGCCTGCTTGTTCGGCAGCTCCTACCGCGAGTCGGTGCTGACCGCGGCCCGGGCCGCCCTCGCCGCGGGCTGATGCAGGAGCCCGGCGGCGCGCCGCTGCGCCGCCCCGGTTTTCTCCGCAACGAACCCCATCAGGCGTCCGGCCCCGCCCACTCGCCCGGGGCGGTCGTGGCCTCGGCCGGGCTGGCCTGGCCAGGCTGGTCGCTCTCGTCCAGCTGATCACCCTGGGCCTCAGGGGCCAGCGGCAGCGTGATCCGGAACGTCGCCCCCTGGCCCGGCGCGGTCTTCAGCGCGACGGTGCCGTCGTGCGCCGCGACCAGCGCGGCCACGATGGCCAGGCCGAGGCCGGTGCCGCCGGCCTTCCTGGTCCGGGCCTGGTCGGCCCGGTAGAACCGCTCGAACACGTGCTCCGCCTGGTCCTGGCGCAGGCCCTGGCCCTGGTCGGCGACCTCGAGCACGACGCTGGGCACCGGCTGGCGCGGCCCGGCCAGCACCCGGACCGCGACCGGCGTGCCCTCCGGGGTGTGCGTCAGCGCGTTGTTCATCAGGTTGCCGATGACCTGGCGCAGCCGCACCTCGTCGCCGAGGATCAGGAACGCGGCGCCGGACCCCACGTCGAGGGTGATCTCCCGGTCCGGGGCGATGATCCGCGCGTCCTGCACCGCGTCCGCGGCCAGCGTGAGCAGGTCCACCGGCCGGTGCTCGATCGGCCGCTGCTGATCCAGCCGGGCCAGCAGCAGCATGTCCTCGACCAGCACGCCCATCCGGGCCGACTCCTGCTCGACCCGCTGCATGATCCGGTCCATGTCGGCCCGGGTGAGCTGGCTGTGGCTGCCGAGGTCGTGACCGGCCTCGCCGTTACCAGGCTGGCCACGGCCGGCTGGATCGTCGTGCATCCCGCCCCGCTGCCGGTAGTACTCGGCGTAGCCGCGCATCGCGGTGAGCGGCGTGCGCAGCTCGTGGCTGGCGTCCGCGACGAACTGGCGCATCCGCTCTTCCGAGCGCCGCGCGGCCGCCTCGGACTGGGCCTGGGCGTAAAACGACGACTCGATCTGGCTGAGCATGGTGTTGAGCGACCGCCCCAGCCGGCCGACCTCGGTGATCGGATCCTGGTCCGGCACCCGGCGCGACAGATCGCCCGCGGCGATGGCCTGCGCGGTCCGCTCGATGTCCCTGAGCGGGCGCAGGCTGGCCCGGACGATGGCCACGCCCACGATGGCCAGGGCCAGCACGATGATCGCGCTGACCAGCAGGTCGATCTTGGCCAGCCAGGCGACCGTGTGGTCGATGTTGGCCAGGCTGCCGGCCACCACCAGGATCACCCGCTGCTGGCCGATGACCTGCCCGGTTGCTCCGTTCTGCAGCCGGACGTTCATCTCCTTGGTGATGACCTGCCAGTCCCCGCTGCCTGAGTTGCCACCGACCGTGGCCAGCGTGCCGGAATTGGCCTTCAGCCAGGAGGCGCTGGTGGGCACGTTCGGGCCCGGCAGGACCTGTCCAGACTCCCCCATCGGGCCGAACGGCGGGATCATCTGTCCCTTGGTGTCGAGCAGCTCCACCACGAACGCGCCGAAGAGCCCGAACTCGTAGGAGTTCAGGCCCCCGCCCCCCGGGCCGAGCTGGTCGCTGTGGTCCAGCAGCGACATCCGCTGGTTGTACAGGTTGGTGACCTGGCCTCCGGACTGGCCCTGGAGGTAGTTGCTGAACACGGAGACCGAGGCCACGCTGATGATGGTCAGCGCGATGATGACCAGCGCGAGCAGCGCGGTGATCATCTTGACCCGCAGCGGGGTACGCCCGGGCAGCTGACGCAGGTTCTCCCGCCAGCGGCGCGGCCCGGGACTCGTTGTCATGGCCAATTCTGCTAGGACGACGGGAGGCGCAGCACGTAGCCGACCCCGCGCAGGGTGTGGATCAGCCGGGGCTCGGTGGTGTCGATCTTGCGGCGCAGCACGGACACGTACGATTCCACGATCCCGGTGTCGCCCCGGAAGTCGTAGTCCCACACGTGGTCGAGGATCTGCATCTTGGATAGCACCCGGTTGGCGTTGCTCATGAAGTAGCGCAGCAGCTTGAATTCGGTGGGGGAGAGCTGGACATGCTGCCCGGCCCGCCACACCTCGTGGCTCTCCTCGTCTAGCTCCAGGTCGGCGAACTTCAGCCGGGGGGTGGGCTCGGCCCCGGCCCCATGGGTCCGGCGGAGCACCGCGCGGATCCGCGCGATGACCTCTTCCAGGCTAAACGGCTTGGTGACGTAGTCGTCCCCGCCCAGGGTGAGGCCGCGGACCTTGTCCTCCATCGCGTCCCGCGCGGTCAGGAACACCACCGGGATACGGGCCCCGCCGCCACGCAGGCGGCGGACCACGTCGAACCCGTCCATATCGGGCAGCATCACGTCAAGCACGATGAGATCGGGCCGGTGCCGCTGCGCGGCCTGGACCGCCTCACTACCGCCCGTGGCGGTGAGCACATCGAACCCGGCGTAGCGAAGGCTGGCGGACAGCAGCTCAAGGATGTTGGGCTCGTCCTCGACAACGAGAAGCCTGGCAGCCGGCTGGGCCCGCCCATTAATCGACGGCATGGTCATGACCTGCATTTTCCAACGTGAACCTGAGGATTTCCTGAAGGTGCCCTGGGGCTGGCCTGATGATCAGGACAATCCCCGGGCCCCGGGCATCCGGCGGCCGGCCTACGGCCCAGCCCCCTTCGTCCCGGCGGCCGGCCTACGGCGGCCAGTCAGGTCGCGTCCCGCTCGCCCCAGCGGGTGATGGCTGCCGCCCGGGACTGCGCCCCGAGCTTGGCGTAGATGCGGTTCACGTGATTCTTGACCGTCTTCTCGGCGAGCACCAGCTGGGCTGCGATCTCCCGGTTGGAATGACCTTCCGCGATGAGCGTCATGATCTCGGCTTCGCGCAGGGACAAGCCGAGCGGGCGGGCCAAGCTGGGGATGCTGCCGGTCCTCAATCGAACCTCCAGGCACGACTACCAGCGGTAGGGATGCGACGCATGGTATGAAGGCGGCCGCCATGAGCGCAAGGGGCCAATATGGCACAACTTGCACACGATTGCCTGGTGCGGCACCGCCCCGGCTCGACCTGGCCGCGCCGCGGCAGGCTGGTCAGCCGACTTTCGAGCCGGTGATCAGGCTCTTGGGCACGGGCTGGCCGTTCCTCATCGCGTTGAACATGCGCAGCGCCTGGGTGTGGTCCCAGACCAGCACGTCGCCCACGGCCAGCGCCTCCGAGCCGCCGATGGGCACCGTCGTGGTCTTCGCGTGGCGCAGCGCGAACGCGACCTGGACGAGCTGGTACAGCTGGGTGCCCTTGTCCACGGTCAGCGAGCTGGCGGCGCCATTGGCGGCCGAGAACGCCGTGAACGGGTTGGCCAGCGTGCCAACGCTGGTCATCTTGGTCAGCAGCGCCTTGATGAACACCCGCTGGTTCTGCTCCCGCTGCAGGTCCTGGGTGGCGAACAGGTGCCGGGTCCGGACGAAGCCCAGGGCCTGCGCGCCGCTCAGGTTCTGGCAGCCCTTCTTCAGGTGCAGGCCCGACGCCGGGTCGTTGAGGTTCTGGGGGATGCACATGCGCACCCCGCCGACCGCGTCCACCACGTTGACCAGGCCGCCGAAGCCGATCCCCATGTAGTGGTTGATCTGCAGGCCGGTGGCGTTCTGCACCGTCTTGGCCAGCAGCTTGGGGCCGCCGAAGGCGTAGGCGGCGTTCAGCTTGTTCGTGCCGAACCCGGGGATCGGCACGTACGAGTCGCGGGGCAGGCTGACCAGCACGGCCGCCCCGCTGGACGGGATGTGCAGGAGCATGACCGTGTCCGAGCGGTGGCCGCCGATGCCCCGCCCGGTGGCCAGCTGGCGTTCCTGCTTGCGGGTCAGTCCCTGGCGGCTGTCCGAGCCGGTGATGAGCCAGTTCTGCCCGTCCGAGGCGGCCGGGCGCCCGGCGTAGTCGACCAGCACGTTGGCCCGGGTCAGCTTGGAGTTCAGGTAGAAGTAGCCGATCCCGCTGAGCACCAGCACGACCACGACGACCAGGGCGAGGATGGCCAGGATCCGGCGCGGGCGCAGCCACCGGCGGCCCCGGCCGGACGAGCCCCGGCCCTGGTAGCCGCCTGATCCCGCCGGGTGGCCACCCTGGTATTGCGGCGCACGTCCGCCCCGCCCACCCTGCACCGGGGGCTGTTCGGGCCAGGCGCCGGGGCTCCGGTAGCCGGACGCGCCGGCCTGCTGGCCGCCGGACTCCCAGACGGAGCCCGGGTTCCCGCTGCCGAACACGCTCCCGGCCGGCTCACTGGCGCCCGGGTACCCGGAAGCGCCCCGCCCTGATGGCCGCGGCGCGGGATCGCGGAACCAGTCATCTGACCTGTCGCTCACGCGGAACCCTCCCACCAGATCGTCACTACTGAGCTCCCGGAAGTGCCGAGGTCGAGCGGCTGGCCGAGGTGCCCCGCGTCGCGAAGCGCCGCCGCTACATCGCTGGCCCGCTCGGGTGGCAGGCACAGCCGGCGCCTGGTGGTCTCCACCAGCTCACTCCCTGTCGCATAATCGGCCTGAGCCGGACGATTCCATTCAGTGTGCCCTGCCCGGAGCCCCATCGCGTCCAGGATCGCAAGGACGTCGGTGGCGGCCGGCCCTTCCGGCCGCTTCAGGCCGTGGAAGAGCAGCCACAACGGGTTGAGGGAAACCAGCGGATGAGTGGCGGTGAGTTCGACGACCACCTGCCGGCGCGCATGCCGGGTGAGCGCCTCGATGAACGGGACCAGGTCCGGCACGTTGTACAGCACGTGGTGGCAGGTGACCAGGTCGGCCGGGTCCGCCTGACCGGCCACGGCCGGCCAGCGGCCCTGCAGCAGCCGGGGATCCAGGCCGGCCTCGCGGGCCCGGTCGGCCAGCCGGCCGAGCATGCCGTCGTCGGTGTCCACCACGGTCAGCGCGGTGGTCTGGCCGGCCAGCGGGAGGCAGGCCGCGCCGGCCCCGGCGCCCACGTCGAGCACGCTTCCCGGGGGGTCGAGCACGGCCCGTTCGCGGTCATAGGAAGGCCCGCCCGGTGCGCGGCGCAGGCGGTCAGCGCGGCGCGCGAACACGTCCCGGGGCAGCACCCAGGGGGACTCGCTGACCGCAGAGGTGATGTGCTCAGGAATGGCCCAGCCGGCCAGGTCTTCCCGCCACTTGTCGAGCAGACCGCTCAGGGGCGGCATCGGGGACCTCCCACGTCTGTTGCGCCGCAGCTGCGCACGAATGTGCCTACTCCGGGGACGGGGACCACGTACCCCTGATTCCGCAGTTCCTTGACCGTTTGCGCGGTGTCCCGCGCTACCCGAACTCTGGCCCGATCCGGGGTCGAAGTCCACCGGAGCCGGGGGAAGACCAGAAACCTGGCAATTTTCGCTCGTCGTGCCCGTTCCGCATTGCGCGGAGCGGAACAGGCCTGGGCGCGCGGACGCGCTGGTGCTGAAGGTCCGTGAAAGCGGCCGGATCGCGCACGGCCGGATCGCGCCGATGGACGTTTCAGGAACCGGACCTGCCGGTCAGGAAACACCCTCCCAGACCGGGAGGGAGTTCCTTGACCTGCTTCTTCTGTGGGGTGAGTGATGGGATTCGAACCCACGACATCCAGGACCACAACCTGGCGCTCTAACCAACTGAGCTACACCCACCATCGCCGACGGCTGCATGAAGCATAGCGGCGCCGGGGAAGAAGTCTGAACCGGATACCAGACTAGCCTCCGGGTCAGCCGCCCGCCGGACCGGCCGCCGGGGTGCCCGGGCTGTCCCCGTCGGGGGCGGCCTGGCCGGCCGCGGCGACGCCGTAGTGGCTGGCGATTTCCCGCGCCGTGGCCGAGTCGGGGCCCGGTTGCGGGACAAAGATCGCCTCGCGGTAGTAGCGCAGCTCCTGGATGCTCTCCCGGATGTCGGCCAGCGCCCGGTGCCCGCCGTGCTTGGGCGGGCTGGCGAAGTACGTCCGCGGGTACCAGCGCCGGGCCAGCTCCTTGACGCTCGACACGTCCACCATCCGGTAGTGCAGGAAGGCGTCGAGTTCGGGCATGTCACGGGCCAGGAAGGCGCGGTCGGTGGCGATGGAGTTACCGCACAGCGGCACCTTCCGGGCGTCCGGGATGTGGCTGCGTACGTACCGCAGCACCTGCTCCTGGGCCTCGGCCAGGGTGACGCCCGCCCCCAGCTCATCGATCAGGCCGGAGGTGGTGTGCATGTTACGGACGACGGGCAGCATCCCGTCCACCGCCTCCGCGGGAGGTTTGATCACGAGATCCACCCCCTCGTCGAGCACGGTTAGGTTACCGTCCGTAACCAGGCAGGCGATTTCAATCAGGGCGTCGCGGGCGAGGTCAAGCCCGGTCATCTCGCAGTCGATCCAGACGAGCCGGTCAGTCATCCCCCAAGACTAGAGCCTCGGCGACGTTCCCTCGCCCACGTCCCCCGCCAGGTCAGCGCCGTGGGGCCGGCCCGCCAGCGCCGCGATGTGCTCGGGGACGCCGATGCCCGGGGCCAGGCTGGGGTCGGGCTGCTGCTCACCGAGCGTGAGGAACGCAGGCAGGACCCCAGCCCAGACGTCTAGCCCGTAGTCCGCCGGGTCATCGCCGGGCGGCCCGGTGCGCACCTTGACCGATGCCTCGGTGAGCGGAAGCTCGAGGACCGCGGTGGCGGCCATTTCCTTGCGGGATGGCGGCCGCGCCGCCGCCCACCGGCCCGGTACCAGTTGCTCGGTGATGATCCGCAATCCGTTCATCCGTTCGCCCTCGTCCTGGATCAGCCGGGCCGTACCGAAGACCACCGCACTGCGGTAGTTCATCGAGTGGCTGAACACCGCCCGGGCGCAGACGATCCCGTCGAGGTGCGTGACCGTGACGCAGACTTCCTGGCCGTCGGCGGCCAGGATGCTCCGGTTGGCGGACGAGCCGTGCAGGTAGAGCCGGTCGCCCTGGCGGCCATAGGCGGTCGGCAGCACGACCGGGGCGCCGTCGATGATCACGCCCAGGTGGCAGATCAGGCCCGCGTCGAGGACCGCGTACAGGTCGCCGCGGTCGGTCTGGCCGCGCTCCTTGTGCCGGTGCAGGGTGGTCTTCGGCGTGGTGGACAGCGGCGTGGTGGAGAGCGGGGTGGTCGATAGCGGGGTGGTCGATAGCGGAGTCTCGGTGCTCATGATGGACTACGGTACCGAGGAAGTGGACTGTTGCCTGTAGCCACTTCACCGGAAGATCTGATGACCACTTTTTCCTCGACGGCCGCATCAGCCCCGCAGCGGAGATCTGCGCCGCGGACATCCGCGCAGCAGGGATCTGCGCCGCGGACATCCGCGGAGCAGGCCGCAGCCCGGCAGGCGGCACCGCGGTTGCCCGTGAAGCTGCCGGTGGAGCTGGCGGTGTCGGCCGACCGGCACGCGGAGCTGCCACTGACCGAGCAGATTGCGGCCCAGCTACGTGACGTGCTCACCGGGGGCCGGCTGGCCGCCGGGGAACGGCTGCCCTCCACGCGCGCGCTGGCCGCCGCGCTGGGCGTGAGCCGGACGGTGGTGACCGCGGCCTACACCCAGCTGTTCGCGGAGGGCTGGCTGGAGGGACGGCACGGCTCGGGGACGTACGTGGCGGCGGGCGCCGTCGCGCCGCTGGGGGCGGCCGCGGGCCCGGCCCGGGTCGCGGCCGGTCCCGATCCCGGCCCGGCTTCGCCGGCCCCGGCCCTTCCCCCAGCCCGGAGCCATCCCTCGGCCCTGCCTCTTTCCCCGGCCCTGGCCCTTCCCCTTCCCTCGGCCCCTCCCCTTCCCCCGGCCCTGGCCGCGGCGGCGACGGCCGACCGGGCGGGCGGGCCCCGGGCGGCATGGCTGCAGCCGGACCCAGTGCCACCGGTCAACCTGTGGCCGGGCATCCCGTGGCAGGCCGGCATCGATCCGGCGGCCTGGCGCCGGGCCTGGCGGCACGCGGGTACCGAGCCGGTCACCGCCCAGCCCGATCCCTGCGGCCGCGTCGCCCTGCGCGAGGCCCTCACCGGTTATCTGCGGCGCAGCCGCGGCGTGTGCGCCACGACGGACCAGATCCTGGTCACCCGCGGCGTGTCAGCTGGTCTGGGCCTGGTCGCCGCGGCCCTGCTCCAGCCGGGGGACCGGGTCGGCGTCGAGGAGCCTGGCTACCAGGCCGCCCGGGCGGTCTTCGCTTCCCGCGGTGCGCGGCTGGTGCCGTGCCGGGTGGACGGGGACGGCCTGGTGGTGGACGAGCTCCCCGGCGATCTGCGGCTCGTCTACACCACCCCCGCACACCAGTACCCGCTGGGCGGCCGCCTGCCAGTGCCGCGGCGCCAGGCGCTGGCCGCCTGGGCCAGGTCCACCGGGGCATTCATCCTCGAGGATGACTACGACGGGGAGTTCCGCTATGACGTCGCACCGCTGCCTACCCTGTTCGGTCTCGACCCGGACGTCGTCGTCTACCTCGGGACCACCAGCAAGACCCTCACTCCCACCCTCGGCGCGGGCTGGCTGGTCGCCCGGCCGGACCTGATCCCGGCGCTCACCGCGGCCGCCGTGGACCTCGGCGAGCGAGTGTCCGGGCCGGTCCAGCACGCCGTGACGGAACTGCTGGCCAGCGGGGAGCTGGAGCGGCACGTGCGGCGGATGCGGCATGAATACGCCCGGCGCCGTGCCGTCATGGTGACCGCCCTCGCCGGGCGGCCGACCGGTGACACCGCCGGCCTGCATATGGTCCTGGAGCTCCCGCCCGGCACGGCCACGGCGATCGCCGCGGCCGCCCGCGAGCGCGGCGTCGAGGTGGCCACGCTGGACCGCTACTTCGGCGGGCCGCCCACGCTCGAGGGCCTGATGCTCGGCTACGGGGCGGCCGACCTGGCCGCGGTCAGCCGCGGCTGCCAGGTCATCGCGGAGATCGTGGCCGGGCTCCCGGACCTGCGGGGGACGCTGGCGCCCCGCTGACCGGTGAGCGGTCCGGTCAGCCGTTCGATGTCGATGGCGCCCGGCCCGGCGCCACTGCAGCCGGGCACCTGGGAGGCGCCGAAATGGCCACCACGGGCCCAATGGCGGCGGCGCTGCTGCCCGGCCCGGGCGGAGCCGGGAAAAGGCGCGGGATGCCCGGCGGGCCAGCTGCGGGCCACGTGCCACGAGTCGAGCCAGCTGACGATCTCACGCGCGCGCTGCACCGGGCCGGTGGTGAACGGCGCCCACCCGTGGCCGATCACGCCGATCTGCACGCAGACCCGCCCCTCGTTGTTGACGCCGGCCAGACCGTCCCGGGCCGAGGGCACGAATGGCTCCTCCGGGGGCCGGCCCGCCGCGGCGATCATCGGCCTCCCGCCCGAACCGTGGGTCCAGCCGATGCCCTGCGTCCAGTCCGCCCCATGGGTGGAGCCGGCGCCCGGCGTCCAGTCTGGGTCCTGGGTCCAGTCTGGCTCCGGCGCCCGCTCGCGGTGCTGCGCCCAGTCGCCCGGCTGCATCCAGTCGCTGTTTGCGGCCCAGTCCTGGCCCTCCGCCTCCGTCCCGGGAGCCCAGGGCGGGGCCTCCGCCCAGCCGCACCCGCTGCCCCAGCCCCGCTGTCCCGCCCCGGGTCCCGGTCCCCACCCCGGCCCCGCTGATCTCGGCCCCCACCGCGGGCCGTCGGCCCAGCCGAGCGCCCGCCCGGCCCGGACCACGGGAATGAGCTGGGCCACCTCACCGGACAGCGGATTCCACACCAGATGACAGGGCCGACCCAGTTCGATGAGGCGCTCCGCCGCGTCGCGGGCGGACACCGTGATGGGGTCGGCGTGCAGCACCAGCCAGACCGCCCGCGGGGCGCCGCCCTTCAGGGTGCCGCCGTCAGCACCCGCGGGGAGTCGCTGAGCCCCCGGCATCCACGCGTCAGTCACTACGATCCTTCCGAGGGCCTGGATCTATGGCCGATCTGGCTCCCTTAAGTACCTACGCCAGGGCCGCCCATTAGTCCAGGGCACAGTTCCGGTCCTGGCGGACGGCTCAGGGCACGAGCGTGCGACAGGAGTGAGGGTTGTGGCGGATGACGACGTCCCCGGGATCGACGATGTCCCGCGGCTCGGCCGGTGGCTGCAGCGCAGCGGCATCACGGCCACCGAGGCACCGCCCCGGGTGCGGCTGATCGCGGGGGGCCGGTCCAACCTCACGTACCTGCTGGAGCCGGGGGACGAGGCCGCCCCGCTGGTGCTGCGCCGGCCGCCGCTGGGCCACGTGCTGCCCACCGCGCATGACATGAGCCGCGAGTACCGGGTGCTGAGCGCGCTGGCCGGCACCGAGGTCCCGGTGCCGGACCCGGTGGCCCTGTACCCGGAGCCCGACGTCATCGGGGCGCCGTTCTACCTCATGCAGTACGTGCCCGGGCTGGTGCTGCGCAGCGCCGAGGACGGGGAGCGGCTCACTCCGGTCCAGGCCCGGCAGCTGTCCGAAGACTTCACGGACATGCTGGCCGCGATTCACGGGGTGGACCTGGCCGCCACCGGGCTGTCGAGCTTCGGCCGTCCCGAGGGGTACATGGAACGGCAACTGGCTCGCTGGCAGAAGCAGTGGGAGCTGTCCGCCAGCCGGGAGGTGCCCGGGTACACCGGGCTCACCGAGCGGCTCGCGGCCGGCCTGCCGGGCCGGGCCCTCCCGGCCCCGGAAGGCACTCTCGTGCACGGCGACTACCGGCTGGATAACACGCTGGTCACGCTGGCCCGTGACGCCAATGATCGGCCCGGCCCGGCCCGGCCCGCGATCGCGGCCGTGCTGGACTGGGAGATGTCCACCCTGGGCGACCCGCTGGCCGACCTCGGGCTGGCCCTCGTCTACTGGACAGAGCCGGATGACGGTGACTCCCTGGACGTGCAGTGGGCCCCCGAGGTCACCACCGGCCCGGGGTTCCTCACCCGGGCCGAGATCGCCGGCCGGTACGCCGCGGCGACCGGGCGGGACGTGAGCGCGCTGGGCTACTACATGGCCTTCGGGTGCTTCAAGCTCGCCGTGGTGCTCGAGGGCATCCACGCCCGGTTCCTGCAGAACAAGACGGTGGGCGAGGGGTTCGAGCGGGAGGGGCCGGCCGTCCCGCTGATCATCCAGCGGGCGCACCGGCTGCTCGACGAGGGTGTCTGAGCCCGGACAAGGAAATGAGGCCCGGCACCCCGCTCTTGCCGGGCCTCATGTCCCGTCCCCGGCTAGTGGCCCGGTGAAAACTCGCGCCGGACCGACCGTGCCAGGGGGCTACCGTGAGGTCCGGCACCCCGCTCTGGCCGGACCCCACGCCCTGCTCTCCGGCTGATGCCCCCTGCGAACCTGCTGCCGAGGGCCCGGCCGGAGAAATACCGTGAGGCCCGACGCCCCGCTCTCGTCGGGCCTCACAATGAAGACGCGGCGCTCCCCAGGGGGGTTGTCATAAACCGGTAAGAAAATTTTGGCCGGCCGGCGACCCGATCATCGTGCCTGCTAGGCCCCGCAATTGGGGGAGCAGAGACGGCGCGCGACCGCGCTGAAGAACACCTTGCTGATCTGCGCCGGATTGGTGATGTTGTACGCCTGGCCGCCGGTGGCGCTGGCGATCTGCTGCAGCGAGTTGAAGTCGCCAGCGTTGCCGAACTTGATGATGATGATCTCGACCCGGCGCTTGGGGTTGTACAGCGTGCGCAGTTGCCTGATCAGCTGCGGGGCGGAGATATCGCCCGGGGCGTTTTCCACCCCGGCCGTCATGACCAGGACCGCGTTGTCGTAGCGGGCCTGGTAGGTCTTGGTCATCTCCTTGAAGCCGGCCAGGATCGAGCCGTACAGGGCCGCGGGCAGGGGGACCGGCTTGCCGGTATTGGCCACCGCCGCGACTTGCTGCCGCCGGGTGATCAGGCCGAGCGGGGCGGGCAGCGGCCCAACCGACACCAGTTGCTTGTAGGGCAGGTTCCCGTTCAGGTGACTGGCGAAGGCCCAGTCACCCATCTGGGTACTGTCCGGGAACTGGGCCAGGCCCAGCTTCGCGGCCTGGGCGAGCACCTGTTCCAGGGTCGGGCCGCCGGGCGCGACGGGGGTGGCCATCTGCTTCGACACGTCCAGCAGCACCAGGTCACGGGATCCGAGGCTGAGCCGCTGCCAGGCCTGCAGGCTGGTTTCCGCCTCGCCACTGGCCGTGGCCGGGGACAGGGTCGGCTGGCCGGTGTCCAGGCCGTACTGGCCGATCCAGGACGGCGCGCTCCCGGTGGCGGACCGGAAGCCCTCGTAGCGCACGTAGGACGTGGCGTAGCTCGACTGCAGGGTCTTCTCGAATTCCCGGGCCGCCTTCAGCTTGAGCCGGTTCGAGGTGGTCAGCACGTAGGGATAGTCGAGTTGGGGTGCGCCCTGCACTGGGTAGCGCCCGGACAGCGGATCCTGGGGGTGGGACCGGTCGAACTGCGCGACGGCCTGCTCGGAGGCGATGGTGACCGGCCGCTCGTCCCGCGGCGGCTGGGCCAGGCTGGCCAGCGTGGCCAGCGCCCCGTCACTGCCGGAATCCTTGGTGACCTGCACGTTGAACACGAAGTCGGTGAATGCGGCCAGGGTCTTGGCGGTGGTGTGGAGCTGATGCTGAAGCAGTCCCTGAAGCTCGATGAGGGTGGCCAGTCCGGCAGAACTCTGCGCCGGGTCGGGGAACTCCACATGCAGCCCGAGTGCGCTGGCGGGGCCGCCGACGCGCTGGGGGAGGAGGAACTGCCAGCCCGCCTCGCTGCCGAAGGCCGGCATCTGCGCGGCCACGGACCGCGGCATCACGATCATGAGCGGGGACTTGGCCACGGTGACGCCGGTGGGCTGGACCAGCTGCGATCCCGCCGGGGAACTGCGGGCCACGTCGACCCAGAGCGAGGAGTCCGGGATCCAGGCGTCGAATCTGGCGTGACCGGACGCGGAGTTGAGCCCGGACACCGCCGCGGCCGCGGCGGACGGCTGCTCGCCGACCACGTGGACCACGGCGCAGTGCCCGTCCACGCTGACGCGCTGGGCGTTGAAGTACTTGCTCACGTGCCTGATCGCCGGGGCGACCTCATCGGCCGCGGCCAGGTTGACCACGACCGGATGATCCGTGCAGGAGGTGCGGGCCACGACGGCCTTCGCGCCGAGCGCGACCAGCAGCGTGGCGGCGATCACGCCGGTCAGCGTCAGCGTGATCACCAACGCGAGCCGGCGCGGGCGTCCGCGCCGGTCGCCGCTCCCCGGATGCCCGGTGACTCCAGCGTTCACGGTGTCCCTCGATCAGGAAATCCGTGGGTCCCCACGGCCTTTGGCTCTCGACTTTATCGGGGCAATGCGGGGCAGATCAGGCAGTTCCCCGGTTTGTAATCTGTCAGGGTGACTGGCCCCATCGAGGTACGCGACCCGGCTGACCCGCGGCTCGCCGACTACGTCTCGCTGACCGACTCCGCCCTCCGCATCAGTATGGAGTCGCGGGACGGGGTTTTCGTGGCCGAAGGGGAAAAAGTAATCCGCCGGGCGCTGGCCGCGGGGTTCGCGGCGCGGTCGCTGCTGGTCACGGCCGGCCGGCTGGCCCGGCTGGGCGACCTGGCCCAGGAGTGCGGCGCCCCGGTGTACGTGGTGGCCGACGACGTCGCCCGCCAGCTCACCGGGTATCAGGTGCACCGGGGGGCGCTGGCCTCGATGGCCCGCCGCGAACTGCCCGCGGTGGCCGGCCTGCTGACCGGCGCGCGGCGGGTGGTGGTGCTGGAGGACCTCGTTGACCACGGCAACGTGGGCGCGATCTTCCGCTGTGCCGCGGCGTTCGGCACCGACGCGGTGATCTTGTCGCCGCGCTGCGCCGACCCGCTCTACCGGCGGGCGGTGAAGGTATCCATGGGCGCGGTCTTCGCGATCCCGTACGCGCGGATGACCGACTGGTACGGCGGCCTCGCGCAACTGCGCGAGGCGGGGTTCCGGCTGCTCGCCCTCACCCCGGACCAGTCCGCGGCGCCGATCGGCACCGCCCTGGGGCCCGGCAACCGCCCGGATGAGCGGGTCGCGCTGCTGCTCGGCACGGAGGGCGACGGCCTGTCCTCACGCTGGATGCACGAGGCCGACCTGGCGGTGTGCATCCCGATGGCCCCGCACGCCCGGGCGGCCGGAGTGGACTCCCTCAACGTCGTCGCGGCCGCGGCCATCGCCTGCCACGCCCTCACCTCCCCGCCGATCCCGATCCCGCCGCCCTCCTCAGCCCCGCCACCCCCGACTCTCGATGGCATGGGTGAAAGTTTGGGGCACACCTAACCTAACCGCAGCAATTCACATCCACGCACCTGGCCGGGCGTCGCCGGCCGCGTGGTCGGGTCGGCGGGCGAGTCGGGTGCATGGTCAGCCGGCGCCGAAGCACACGAAGCCGGCGGTTTCCTCCCCCTGCAGGGCGGCGGCCAAGGCAGCGGCGGGCGGACGGCCCGCGGTGACCGCCCGGTGAAAGCCGACCATGGCGGCCATCGCGGCCTCGTCCGCGACCCTGGCCACGCTCGCGACGACGGTGGCTGAGCCCGCGTTCAGCAGGGCGGTGACCATGCCGAACGTCTCGTCGCCCGGCCGCACGTCGGTCAGCCCCACGTCACAGGAAGAAAGCACGACCATGAGCGGTGCCCGCCCGGCCCACTGCAGGTCATAGCCGAGCAACGGCCCGCCCGCCAGTTCCAGGGTCGAGAACAGCGCGTTCTCGGCCTGATGCTGGCCGTGCGCGGCGAGGTGGGCGACGGCGGCCCTATTGAGGGCGGCGAGGGTGGCGGCTGGTGTCGCGGCCGCCCCGGTCAGGACCGAGGTGCCCGGGCGGAGCGCGGCGATCGCCCGTATCTCTGCGTCGCCGCGGGCGTTTCCCGGCCCGGCCACCAGCACGGTCGCGTGCGGGCCCGGCCCGCCGGCACCGGGCCGGCGGTCCGCCCGCCGGCGCATGGCGTCGCGCCAGACGGTGGCCGACGGCGCCACGGTGACCGGGCGTCCCGCACAGCCGGGCAGCGCCGCCCACGGCACCGTCATCAGGATGCCGGTCGGCACCACGATCAGCTCGCGGTCGCCGATGTCGGCCAGCAGTGGGCTGAGCACCGCAGCGCCGACCGCGGCGGCATCGTGGCTGGTCGCAGTCTTGACTGCGGCGGCGAGCCGAGCGGGCAGCGCACGGCCCGCCTGGCTGTCGAGGTCGGCGCGCAGCCGCAGCACCGTCTCCTCGGCCGCCGCGTATCCGCCCACCGTCCGCAGGCAGACCGAGTCACCGGCCACGACCAGGGCCCGCAGCACGGGCCCGTCCCGCAGATACGTGACGAGTGCGGCCCCGGCCAGGCTGTCCCGGATCGCGCGGAGCGGGGCGGGCGCGAGGGCGGGGGCGTCGCGCTGCCCCGGCTCCGTCCACGACTGCTCGCGGATGCTCCGCTGGAGCGCCTCCACGCGGGCGCGCAGGCCGCTGACCGGCCGCCCGGCCAGTTCCTGCGCGCGCAGCGTGTGCCGAGCCTGCCGCAACTCCTCCAGGGCCGCCGCAGCCGCGGGGTCGCCCGGGGGGCGCGGCGTCGGCAACAGCAGCGCCTGGGCCCGGGCCCGTTCCGACCACCGGTACACGGCGTCCGGCGCGCGGCGGGCGAGTGCCGCGGCCAGCCCGGCGCGGGCCAGATCCTGCCCATGCACGGCCGCGCCAGTCTGCAGGTCAAGGCAGCCGAACTGGGTGCGGTGCCGGTGCAGCGCGGCCATTCCGGCGAGCAGGTGCCGGGAGGCCTGGGCCGGCTGCCCGGCGGCCGCGGCCAGCTCGGACCGGGTCAGCCGCCACAGCAGGCGGGTGTCCAGGCGGTCGACACGGCCAGGTGGGCCGTACCGGCCCGCGGCCCGGGCGGCCCGGGCGGGCCGCCCGGCCGAGATCAGCGCGCGGGCCGCGACCAGGCTGGCCACCCGGGCGTCTTCCGGCAGCCCCAGCAGGCTGAGCCGCCGGGCGAGGGACTGGCCCCGGGCGGCGATCGCAGCGGCTGGCTCCGTCGCCATGGCCAGGTCAGCGCGGAGTTCGAGGAGTGACGAGAGCGCGGCGCGGCGGGCGTTGTCCCGGCCCAGGAACCGGGTCCGGGCCTCCCGCGCCCACCGCGCGGTGGCCTGCGGCCGGCCGCCGAGCAGGGCGGCTTCCGCGCGGACCTGCACCGCGTCGGCATAGGTGTGGCTGAGCCGCTGCACCGCGGCCTGCTCGGCCGCGTAAGCCAGCTCGCGGTCGGCCTCGGTGAACAAGCCGGCCGCCACCAGAGCCCGGGCCCGCTCTACCGCGAGGCTCGCCAGCCGGCCTGGCGCCAGCAGCTCGAAGTCTTCCCGGGCGGCGGCGAACGCGCCCAGGGCCGACGGCAGGTCCCCGGCCACGACGTCCATGCAGCCGAGGTTGACCCGGCTGAGGACAGCGTGCAGGGCGAGCCCGTGCCGGGCCGCGACCTGCCCGCAGCGGCGCAGGTCGGCCCGGGCCAGCCGGACGTGGCCAGCCTCCAGATGCACGAGGCTGCGGTTGTTGAGCACCTTGACCAGGTCCAGCGGGCTGGTCTCGGTCAGCAGGGCCACCGCCTCGTCGTACTGCCGCAGCGCCAGGTCGTTGCGGCCGCTGCGCTTGAGCAGCAGGCCGCGCTGGGCGAGCAGGACCGGTCGCTGCGCCCGTGTGATGTGCTGCTCAGCCTGGTCAAGCAGCCGGAAGCCGGCGTCCACCCGGCCGCGTTCGGACTCGGCCCAGGCCAGGCTGATCAACAACCGGCCGCGGACCTCGGCGACGGCGGGGTCGCCGCTGTCGGCCGCGGGCCCGATCAGCCGCAGCCCTGCGCGCAGCTGGCGCACGGCCGATGCGGGCCGTCCATCGTCGCTGGACGCCAGGGCGGCCGCGTGCAGCCGGGCGGCCCGGTCCGCGAGCGGGGCCGCGCGCACGTCAGAGGGTGAACGCTGGCGTGACGACCCGCGGCGAGGTGCTGTCCCCGGGCGGCTGGACCAGCAGTTGCGCGATGCCGTGCGGAACGCCGTCGAAGGCGAACCGGCCGGCCGCGTCCGCGGTCACCACCCGGGGCGGGGCCGGCTCGGGCAGCCGCAGCTCGACCTGCAGCTCCGCGGCGGGGGCCAGCCAGCCGTCGATCCGGACCAGGCTGTCCGGCCGCACCGCGATTGTGATCATCACGGCCCGGCTGTCGGCGTCGAACGTGATGGTGTGGGTGCGCTCGCTGCCGCGGGCCCCGGACCCGATGATCTCCTGCTCGCGGTACCGCGCCACCTCCGCGTCCAGCGAATCCAGCGCGATGGCGAACGAGACCCGTTCGTCAAGGTCGGCCGGGGGTGGGTCGAGCATCGCGTGGACAGCGGCCAGCTGGTCCAGGATGGCCTGATCGTCGTCGTCCAGCGGCAGGTCAGCGGGGTCGGTCATGATGCGCTCCAGCCCGGGTCGGCCCGCAGCATCTCGCGCAGCTTGGCCAGGCAGCGGCCCCGGGTGGGGCCGATGCTGCCGATCGGCATGCCCATCGCCTCGGCGACCGTCGCGTAGTCGGGCCGGGCTACCTGCGCGACGATGCGCAGCAGGGTGCGGCACCGTTCCGGCAGCCGCTGGAAGTGCCGCCACAGGGCCTGGTCCCGTTCGTCGGAGAGCAGCCGCTCGCTCGGGCCGGGGTCCGGGTCGGCGACCGATTCCAGCTGCGCAGCGCCATCGGGGACCCGCCGCCGGGACAGCTCGCGCACCCGCCATGCCTCCCGGCGGGCCGCGGTGACCAGCCAGGAGGTCACCGCCCGCGAAGACCGGATGTCGTGCAGCCGCCGCAGCAGCTCCAGCCAGGTGGTCTGGACGACGTCCGCGGCCTCCTCGCTGGTCAGGCCCTCGGCCCGGGCCACATGCCAGAGCAGCGGGTTCAGCTCGCGCACGATCTCGCCGAGCGCGGCCGTCTCGCCGTTCCTGGCCCGCTCCAGGTAGGCACTGACCCGGTCCGCGCGCGCTGCCCCGCCCCGGCCGGTGTCGGCCCTGCCGCTACCGAGCGCCACAATCGCCATGCTACGGCTCCAGTCGCCCGCTCGGGGAGGGCCTTAGCCCGCCGACATCTGATTGGCCAACCACGCTGCGTACAGGGCCGCCGCGAAGGAGGTGCCGCTCCACCACGCGTAGCCGTTGCCGGTGGCTGACACGTCAGGGGTACCAGAGGCGGTTTGACGTTCTTCCCCGTTCTTGCCGATGTCCGTGGTCGTCAGGGGCATGGTGCTGACCAGGTTGGTGCCCTTCCGCCATTCCTGGACCCACGGGCCGTAGTTGCTGTAGGGCGCGCGCTCGGTGGGCGTGGTAAATGCCCCCACGCTGGTCACATGCAGCTTCTGCTCGGCGGCCAGCGCCGCGGGGTACACGGTGTGGTCGGAGCCGTCGTTGCCAGCCGAGCAGACGATCGGCATCTGGTTAAGCCCGGCAATGGCCTTCCTGAGGCGATTCAGGTCGGCATCCCCGGACTCGGCCGGCCGCCCGAAGCACATCAGCACGATGCGAACGCCTGTCTCGGGATGCTTGGCCAGCCAGGTAAGCGCCTTGACCACATGGTCTGGGCTGACCTGGCCCGCGTTGTTCATCACCTGCATGGACAGGATCTGGGCGTCGGGTGCCTGCCGGTGGATGAGCCCAGCGATGAACGTGGCGTGCCCAAAGTGGCTGCCGTAGAACGGGAGTGGGGCCGGCTGGTGCAGCGCCGGGGCGGACCACTGGTACTCCGAGGCGGCATCCACAACGAACGGCACGTCGCCGCCCTGGGGCAGCCAGTCATGCGGCTGCACCTTGCCGTCCAGCAGCGCGATCACCGGCGGCTGCTGCGGCGGCTGCCACGGCACCGGTGGCATCTCGTACGCCGGCGCCGGGAGCCAGGCGATGGTCCCGGCCCCGTGCCCGCTCTTCAATCCCTCTGCGGTGAACACACGCTCTGCGGTGAACAGATCGGTGTGCCGTGCACCGTCCTCGACGGTGCTGGCGCTGTAGTGCGGTTCCGGGCTGGCCGTGGTCATTGCTGCCTCCATGTCGTGAGTCCCCCCCGACGGCGGCTGCCGTCCTATGACTGTGTGGCCGCACGACTCGCCGAGATACATCAATGGTCGGTGTATCGCCGCCTGCTGGCTAGTCCGGCGGGAGTCATGGAACGGCGCCCAGTCCTATTCATGTATCTGGCCGCGGTGGCGGTCCCCGTAGCTGGCAAAGCGCGGTATCCGCGCACACAGCAGAAGGGACAACCATCATGCAGCAGAACGGCAAGCTCGACGTCTATCTCGCGGTCGGCCACGGGGTCGAGCCGAACGGGGTCTTTGATCCGGGCGCCATCGGGACCGACGGGCGGCAGGAGCATCAGGAAGCGTTCGAGGTCTGCACGTATGCCCTGGCCGCGATGCGGCGGTCCGGGCTCACCGTAGTCAGTGAGACCGCCCAGGGTGCCTCCCATGATCCCGACTACCGCGGGTCGGCGGTGCGGGCCAACCAGCTTCAGCCCCGGGTGGCCATCGAGGTGCACTTCGACTGGTCGGGCGGGGTGGACGGATTTTCCGGGCTGTACGCCTCGGCCCAGGGCCAGGCTCTGGCCGAGCACATCGGCGCCGCGTTCAAGGCCCACGGGCTGCCCCGGGCCGCCGATGTGCGCCGCCCCGGGCTCTTCTTCCTGAACAGTACGGACATGCCGGCGCTCATCCCGGAGATCCGCCGGGTGCACAACTACCCGGTTTCCGAGAACCGGGCCCAGGGCGAGGCCCTGGCCGAAGGCACCTGCGCTTTCCTCGGCCACGCGTTCAAGCCCCCGGCTGGGCCGCAGACCAATCCTCACCCGCATCCAGCCGGTTCTCACCCGCAGCCCGCTGGTTCTCACCCGCAGCCTGCCGGACATGCCCCGGTGACACCGGACAGCCCGCTGCTGGCCCCCGCGTCCGCGCCCGCCGCACGCGCCGAGCACTACCTGCTCGCCCGGCCGCACGGCGGATACAGCGGCGGTGACGTCACGAAAATAGTCGGCCTCTACTACACGACGGCCTCGGCCGTCGGTCTTGACCCGCTGCTGGTCGTGGCGCAGATGGCTGAGGAGACCAGTCATCTCACCTCGTTCTGGTCGCAGCGTCCGCGGCGGAATTTCGCGGGCATCGGGGTTACCGGTGAGCCGGGCGTGGGGCTGTCGTTCCCCGACCTGAAGACCGCCGTCCACGCGCACACCGGCCGCCTGCTCGCCTATGCGCTGCCCAGCGGCACGGGGAGCCCCGCGCAGAACCAGCTGATCGATGAGGCGCTGGCGGCCCGTCCGCTGCCTTCGCACCTGCGCGGGGCCGCACCCAGGCTCCGCGGTCTGGCCGGAACCTGGGCGCAGGACCCGCAGTACGCGGTCAAGCTGGCTGGGGTCGCGAACGACATCCGCAAGGACGGCTCGTGAGCATCATCGAGCGGGAGACCAGCGCCCGATCAAGCTCCGGAGGTCCGGAGCATGACCAGGGCCGCGGGCGCCGGGGCACGGCCGGCGGGTCCCCCGGTGCCCCGCGTCCGCCGGCCAGGCCGCTGGCCGCGTGGCGGGCCAGCGGGCGGGCCGTGCAGGCGTTCTATGCCTCACTGCTGCTGGCCACGGTGACCGCGGCACTGCTGCCTGCCGTGCTGTTCCAGCCGCATAGCCGCATCTTCCTATTGAAGGTCGCCGCCGTCGTGGTGTTCGCCTCCCTGCCCGGGCTGCTGTACGTGCAGTTCGTCCGGTTCAAGGGGCAGAGCCTGTACGACGAATACGTCATCAACCTCTTCCGCCTGAAGATCGACCGCTACTGCAACCTTCCCGCGCCACCCAGACACACCAGCTACTACGCCGAGTGGTCGGCCGAGCATGACAAGCTGACCAACCCGGGCCGGGACAACCTGTACCGGCGCAAGTTCGAGGCCGTCTATGGCGAGCAGGCGGTCAGCACGCGCGAGCTGTTCGCCGATCCGGCGAAACGTCCCGCGCGCAGCGAAGGCCTCTACCCGGTCGTGCTGGCCACGGCCCTGCTGACCCTGGGCTGGGCCGTCGTGGTTCAGCCGGAGCTCTACCACGACTTCAACCTGCTCGGCCATCTGCCCTTCAGCGGGCAGCCGCACCTGCCGTACACGGCCCTGCAGTTCGGCTTCATCGGCGCATACTGGTTCATCCTGCAGGACCTGACCCGCCGGTACTTCCGGCAGGACCTGAAGACCGCCGCCTACGTCAGTGCCAGCGTCCGCCTCATCGTGGTCACGATCACCGTGGCCACCGTGGCCCTCATCCCGGTGGGACCGCCGGCCCGGCTGGACGTCCTGGCCTTCTTCATCGGGGTGTTCCCCCAGATCGGCATCCAGCTGCTCAAGGCCGGCACGGGCAAGCTGCTCAGCCAGGCCATTCCCTCCATGTCAGTCAGGTTCCCGCTCAGTGATCTCGACGGGCTCACCGTGTGGGATCAGGCGAGGCTGCTCGAGGAGGGGATCGAGGACGTGCACGCACTGGCCACGGCGAACCTCGTCGACCTGCTGCTCGGCACCCGGGTTCCGGTGAACACCCTGATCGACTGGCTGGATCAGGCGCTGCTCTGCCTCTCCGTGCCCCAGGAGTCCGGCGACCGCCAGCCCCGCGAGGGCCTGCGGATGCTCGGCATCAGGACCGCGACGGACCTGATCCGGGTCTGGGACTCCGGCCGGCCGGGGGCCCAGCTGCTCCGCGGGCGCATCGCCGCGGTGCTGGCCGGGGACGAGGAGACAGGGACGGCCGCCGCCGAGGGGATCCTCGCGTCCATGGCCGGGAGCCCCAACCTCGAGCATGTGCAGGCCTTCCGGGAGCACGACTGGCTCCCGGCGAGCAGCGGGCGACGCGCGGCGTGACCTCGCAGAACTGGCTGATCACCGGCGGCGGGGTCAGAACGCCGGGGAGGCCGGCGGGGGATAGGAGTCACGCAGACGGCGCTCGGCCTCCGGGCCAGCTCCGGACCGGTCCAGCCCGAGCAGGGCCGCGCCCGCGATCGGCGGGACCGGTACCACGCTCACCTCGGCGTCCGGTGCCTGGCCGGCCAGCCGTTCGGTGATCCAGCCGATGAGCTGCGGGTCGCGGGCGGTGAGCACGCCGCCGCCCAGCACGACCGGGAAGGGCTGCCCGGTCAGGCCGAGCCGGCGGATCACCGTGGCCGCCATCGTGACGATCTCGTCGGCCAGCCGGCTGACCAGGTCGTGGGCGACCTGATCGCCCAGGAGGGCGGCGGCCAGCACCAGCGGGGCCAGGCCCTGCAGGTCGTCCTCGGCGATCTTTTCCAGGTGGAGCGCCACCGCGACGTCGCGGACCTCGGTCATCCCGAAGTGGCCGGCCACCACGTCGCGCAGCGCGGTCTGGGGACCCCGGCCGTCCTCGGCGCGCATCGCCCACCAGAGCGCGGCGCGGCCCAGGCCGTAGGCGCCGCCCCAGTCGCCGGTGATGCCGCCGAGCGCGAGGAACCCGGTGGTCCGCCCGTCCGGGGCGACACCCTGGCAGTTGATCCCGGCGCCGCAGGTGACGGCCACTCCCCAGGGGAGGCCGCGAGGGGTGTCCAGGCCCGCCCGGAGCACGGCGAACGTGTCGTTGGCCACCACAGTGGTGGTGCTCCACCCGGCCGCGGTGATCATCGCGGCCAGCCGTTCCTCTTCTTCGGGGAGGTCGGCGTTGGCCATGCAGGCCACGGTGCAGTCCGCCACCGGCCACCCGGGCGCAAGTCCCGCCTCCTGCGCGGCCGCCCCGATCGCCGCGCCGATCGCGTCCAGCACCTCGGGGGTGGGGAACGTGCGCACCCCGGGGCCGCGGCCGCTGGCGAGCAGCGTCCCGTCCGCGGCCACCAGGGCGATGTCGGTCTTGCTGTTCCCGCCGTCGATGGCCAGGACGGCCGCCTGATCCCTACTCATTGGTCCAGGGCAGGAAGGCGTGATTCTCGGCCAGGAGGCGGTCGGTCAGGCCGTCGGCCAGGTCGAGCTGGCCGACCAGGGGATGGGCCAGCAGCGCGGTCCGGAC
Source organism: Streptosporangiaceae bacterium (assembly GCA_035642895.1). Lineage (GTDB taxonomy): Bacteria > Actinomycetota > Actinomycetes > Streptosporangiales > Streptosporangiaceae > RYN-230. The sequence goes on from DASQRM010000088.1 coordinate 25,758, forward strand.
CCGGTCCCGGCCGCCGCGCAGCGCGGCGTCCACGGCCAGTTCCTCGTACGCGGACACGTGCGCGACCAGCCCGCGCATGAGCGGGGGCAGCGGCGCGGCCAGCAGCGGGCGGGGCCCGTCCGCACCGATCACCGCCGGTACCTCGATCACCGCGTCCGCGTCCAGGAACGGGAACGTGCCGGCGTTCCGGACGTTGACCACCTGGGTGTCCCCGGTGTCGCCGACCAGGGAGGCGAGCAGGGCCACCGCCGCCTCGGAGTAGAACGCGCCGCCCCGCTCGGACAGCAGGCCGGGCTTGTGATCCAGGTCCGGGTCGGCGTACATGGCGAGGAGTTCCCGCTCGATCTCCGCGACCTCCTCGGCCCGGGTCGGCCGGGTCCGCTCCTCCGCCACCACCGCGTCGTGGGCCCAGAAGTAGCGCAGGTAATAGGACGGCACTGCGCCCACGTCGTGCAGGACCGAGGCGGGGAGCCCGGTGTGCGAGGCGATCTCCTCGCCGTGGGCCGCGATCAGCTCCGGCAGCCGGTCGGTGCCGTCCACCATGACGGCCCGCTCCCAGGTCAGGTGGTTCAGGCCGACGTGATCGAGCAGGACCTGGTCCGGCCCGATGCCGAGCAGCCGGGCGAACAGCCGCTGGAACCCGATGGCCACGTTGCACAGGCCGACCGCGCGGTGCCCGGCGTCCAGCAGGGCGCGGGTGACGATGCCGACCGGGTTGGTGAAGTCGATGATCCAGGCGCCCGGGTCGGCCCGCTGCCGGGCCCGGTCCGCGATGTCCAGCACGATCGGGACCGTGCGCAGCGCCTTGGCCAGCCCGCCCGCACCGGTCGTCTCCTGGCCGACGCAGCCGCACTCCAGCGGCCAGGTCTCGTCCCGCTGCCGGGCGGCCTGGCCGCCGACCCGGAGCTGGAGCAGGACCGTGCCCGCCCCGTCGAGCCCTTCATCCAGGCTGGTCGTCCAGCTGACCCGGGCCGGGTGCCCGTACGCGCGCATGATCCGGGCCGACACCGGCCCGACCGCGGCCAGCCTGCTCTCGTCCGGGTCGACCAGGGCCAGCTCGGTGACCTTGAGGGCGCCGGTAAGCCGGGCCACCCCGTCGACCAGTTCCGGCGTGTACGTCGATCCGCCGCCCACCACGGCTATCTTCATCGAAGTGCCCTTTTCATCGAAATGCCGTAGTTTCGATCGTCACACCCTGATCCTCATCACCACGCCTGATCGCCATCAAAACGCCTTCACTTCCGCGCCGGCCTGGGCCACGAAGCACGCGGCCGCGTGCCCGGGTTCCAGCTCTTCCATCACCGGCGTGGCCTGATGGCATTCGTCGATGGCCAGCGGGCAGCGCCAGCGGAACCGGCACCCCGGTACCGGGTCGATGACCCGGGGCGGCTCGCCGCGGTCGGTCTCCGCGGTCACGTCCAGCGGGGCGCGCGGGTCGGGCACCGCGGACAGCAGCAGCTGGGTGTACGGGTGCTTCGGCGCGGCCAGTACCTCCTCCACCGGGCCCGACTCCGCGATCTGGCCCGCGTACATCACGATGAGCCGGTCCGCGATGTAGCGCGCGCTGGCGATGTCGTGGGTGATGTACAGGATCGAGACCCCTTCGTCGTCACGCAGCCGGGCCATGAGGTTCAGCAGCCCGATCCGGATGGACACGTCCAGCATGGACACCGGCTCGTCGGCCAGGATCAGTTTCGGCCGCAGGGCCAGGGCCTGGGCGAACCCGACCCGCTGCCGCTGGCCGCCGCTGAGCTCGTGCGGGTAGCGCTGCAGCACCTCCGCGGCCGGAGTCAGCCCCACCACCTCGAAGACCCGCTCCGCCTCGGCCATCCGCTCCGCGGCGGACAGCTCCGGCCGGTGCAGCTTGAGGCCGCGCAGCACGCCGTGCGAGATCCGCAGCACCGGGTTGATGGAGCTGAACGGGTCCTGGAACACCATCGGGACCAGCCCGGTGTAGCGCAGGGTCTCGGCGCGGGAGCGCAGCCCCGACACCGGCTGGCCCTGGAAGTAGATCTCGCCACTGGTCGGCTTATACAGCTTGGCCAGCAGCCGGGCGATGGTGCTCTTGCCGCTGCCGCTTTCCCCGGCGAGGGCGACGATCTCCCGGTCCCCGATGTCAAGGCTGACGTCATCGACCGCGTGCAGGAGCCGGCGGGACAGCGCGTTCCCGATCTTGAAGTGCTTGCTGAGCCCCTCGGTTCGCAGCAGTGGCCCGGTGCCGGTCGTATCTGGGCCTTCCTGGGCCGGGGCGTCAGTCATCGGCGCTGCCCTCCTCCGTGGCCACGTTCCCCGCGGGGCCAGCCGCCGCCACACTGGTCACGCTGCCAGTGGCCGAGCCGGGCGGCGGGTTTTCGTTGCGGAGGTTTTGATCTGGGCTGTGCAGCAGGCAGCGGACCTGCACCGGGCCGGCGACGTAGAGCTCGGGCGGCGTGGCCCGGCACGCGTCCATCACCTGGGGGCAGCGCGGCGCGAACCGGCAGCCCGCCGGGGGCCGGGCCAGGTCCGGCGGGGCGCCCGGGATGCCGGTCAGCGGCAGCCGCGGCCCGCGGATCGAGGGGAACGCGTCCAGCAGCCCGATGCTGTACGGGTGCAGCGGCGCGTCGAACACCTGCCGGGTCGGGCCGAACTCGGCCACCTGGCCCGCGTACATCACCATCAGCCGGTCGGAGAAGTGGCTGACCAGCGACATGTCGTGGGTGACGAAGATGATCGCGAACCCGAGCCGCTGCTGCAGGTCCTTGATCTGCACCATCAGCGAGCGCTGCGCCACCACGTCCAGCGCGGAGGTCGGCTCGTCCATGATGACCAGGTCCGGGGTGAACAGCATGGCCATCGCGATCATGGACCGCTGCCGCATCCCGCCGGACAGCTGGAACGGGTAGCTCTTGAGGTGCACCGGGTCGATGCCGACCATGCGGAGCACCTCGGCGGACCGCCCGGCGATCTCGGACTTGGACGTCACGCCGTGCGCCCGCATCGCGTCCTTGAACTGCGCGCCGATCGACTTGACCGGGTTGAGCGCGTTCATCGCGCTCTGCATGACCACCGACAGGTCCTTCCAGCGCACCGCGGCCAGCTGGCGGTCGGTCAGCCCGACCATGCTGCGGCCCTGGAAGGTCACGCTGCCGCTGGTGATCTCGGCCGGCGGGGTCAGCAGCTGGGCGATCGCGAACAGCAGCGTCGACTTGCCGCAGCCGGACTCGCCGACCACCCCGATGAACTCTCCGGGGTCCAGGTCGAAGCTGACGTCCTCGACCGCGCGCACCGTGCCGCGGTCCATCGCGTACTCCACGGTCAGGCCCCGGACCTCAAGAACAGGGCCCTGGAGGATCGGGTCAGGCACGGGTCACCCGCTTCCTTCGCACCGGTCGCAGCGCGGGGTTGCCGATCTCGTCGAAGGCGTAGTTGAGCAGGGCGAACGCGGCGCCGAGCGCCGCGATGCAGGCGCCGGGGGCCACGGCCCACATGGGCTGGCCGGTCTGCAGCGCCGCGTTGTTCTGCGCCCAGTAGAGCATCGTCCCCCAGCTCTGCGTGTTCGGGTCGCCCAGGCCGATGAACTGCAGGCTGGACGCGAACAGCACTGCGTACAGCGCGTTGGTCAGGAAGGCCGCCACGATCAGCGAGGTCATCGTGGGGATGATTTCCACCACGACGATGTAGAGCCGCCGCTCGCCGCGGACCCGCGCCGCCTCCAGGAAGTCCCGCTTGCGCAGGGAGAGCGCCTGCGACCGGAGCTGGCGGGCGGTGTAGGACCAACTGGTGACCGTGATGACCAGGATGAGCACCAGCGTGCCGCCGCCGTGCGCGTAGCCGGCAATGATGATCAGCAGCGGGAACAGCGGGATGACCAGCAGCACATCGGTCAGCAGGCTGAGCGAGCCGTCCCACAGCCCGCCCAGGAAGGCGGCGGCCACGCCGATCAGCACGGCGATCCCGGTCGCTGCCAGCCCGACCACGAACGCGATGATCATCACGTCCCGGGTGCCCCAGACCAGCTGAGCCCACATGTCCTGGCCCTGCGCCGTGGTGCCGAGCAGGTGGGCGGTGGAGATCCCGAGTTTCGGCTGGTAGGCGTCGGCCGCCGGGTCGTCCTTGGCGATCAGCCCGGGGAACAGCGCGGCGAATAGGAAGATGGCCAGCAGGATGGTGCCCGCCGTCGCCTTGCGGTTGGACCGGATGGCCCGGCCCATCCGGGCCATCGCGTGCCGGGACGGCTGCTGCCCCGACGGCCCGGCCCCGGCGCTGGTGGACTCGGTGCCGGGCAGCGGGCCGGCAGTGTCCGGGGCGGTGGGGACGCCGGAGATTGGCAGGGACATGGCTAGCTCCCCGTCCTGGTGCGCGGGTCGAGCAGTGCGGTGGCGATGTCGGCGAGCAGGATGGCCACCAGCACGGCGACCGTGATGAGCAGGAAGAGCGCCTGTTCGAGCGGGTAGTCCTCGCCCTGCACGGCCTGCAGCAGCATGTAACCGACCCCAGGGTAGTTGAACACGTACTCGATCAGGATCGCGCCGCCGACCACGAAGCCGAGGGACATGGCGAAGCCAGTCAGGTTGGGCAGGATCGCGTTGCGCGCCGCGTAGTCGAGCATGATCCGCCGGCCCGGCAGGCCCTTGGCCCGGGCCATCCGCACGTAGTCCTCGGCCAGCGTGGTGATCATCGTGTTGCGCATGGTCAGGATCCAGGTGCCGATGGTGGTGATCAGCAGGGCGATCGCGGGCAGCGCGGCGTGCGACAGCACGTCCTGGAAGTACGTGAGGTTAAGGCCCGGGCTGTCGGTGGACACGTAGTAGCCGCCCTGGGTGGGCAGCCAGCCCAGGGTGATCCCGAAGATCAGCACGAGCACCATGCCCATCCAGAAGTACGGGATTGCGGAGGTGATCACGAATACCGGCGGGAGCACGCTGTCCACCCGGCTGCCGCGCCGCCAGGCGGAGATGATGCCCAGCCCGGTGCCGAGCACGAAGGCCAGCACCGTGACCACGCCGACCAGGCCGACCGTCCACCAGATCGCGCTGCCGATCACCGAGGTCACCGATTCTGGGTAGAAATCGAGCGACGGCCCGAAGTTGAGGGTGAATACATGGTGCAGGTAGGCGATGTACTGCGACCACAGGCTCTGCTGGGTATTGACCCCGAACAGCACTTCCAGCGCGTGCAGCGTGCCAGGGCCGATCTGCCCGTGGAACTTGGCCAGCATGGCGAGTGCCGGGTTGCCCGGCATCAGCCGGGGGAGCAGGAAGTTGAGGGTCAGTGCCGCCCACAGCGTTATCACGAAGAAGCCGAGGCGGCGCAGCGCGAATCTCAAGCTGGTCTCCTCGCGATCATG
>DASQRM010000089.1:0-30129 GCA_035642895.1 Streptosporangiaceae bacterium
CGGCCACCGGCACCGGCGGGCCGCGTCCGGCGGCCGTCGGCGCGGACGCACCGACCGGGACCTGGGACCCGGGCGCTGCCCCCGCGGACCGCTCGGCCGCGAACGGCCTGCTGCCGCCACGCGGCGCCCGGCCCCAGGACGAGGACGCCCTCGACCTGCTCAGCGTGGCCGGCCTGCCGCTGCTCAAGCGGGTCGCGCCGGTCGCGGGCCTCCTCATCGTCGCCGCGGTGCTGTTCCGGATCGTGCGCCGCCGCCGCCGCGCGTCCCGCGTCTGACGCGGGGCGACACCCGGTGCCGATCCCGCCGGGACCAGCCCAGCCCGGGCCAGACCGGCCAGGGCCAGACCGGCCAGCACCAGCCCAGCCGGGGCCAGCCCTCGCCATGCCCCGGTCCCGGGCCGGGGACCTGGACGCGGCGGATCCGCTGGCTGGGTTCCGGGACCGGTTCGCGCCTCTCGAACCGGGCCTGATCTACCTGGACGGCAACTCACTCGGCATGCTGCCGGCCGCGACCGCGAGGCGCCTGGCCGACGTGATCCGCGAGGACTGGGGCGCCGCGCTGATCCGGTCCTGGGCGCACTGGATGGACCTGCCGGGGCAGGTGGGCGACCTGCTCGGCGAGCACTTGCTGGGTGCGGGCCCAGGCCAGGTGACGGTGTGCGACTCCACCACCGTGAACCTCTACAAGCTGGCCTGCGCGGCCGTGGACGCCCGGCCCGGCCGGCCGGTCCTGGTCACCGACGACGACAACTTCCCCACCGACCGGTACGTGCTGGCGGGCATCGCCGCCCGGTCCGGCGGCCAGCTGCGCATGATCTGCACCGACCCGGACGAGGGGATCGCGCCGGACGACGTCCGCGCCGCCATCGGGCCGGACACCGCACTGGTCTGCCTCTCGCACGTGGCCTACCGGAGCGGGGCACTGGCCGACATGGCCGCGATCACCCGGCTCGCACACAAGGCGGGGGCGCTCGTGCTCTGGGACCTGTGCCACTCCGCCGGCTCCGTCCCGGTGAACCTGGACGGGTGCGGCGCGGACCTGGCGGTCGGCTGCACCTACAAGTACCTGAACGCCGGTCCCGGTGCCCCAGCCTTCCTGTACGTCCGCCGGGACCTGCAGGACCAGCTGACCCAGCCCATCCAGGGCTGGTTCGGCCAGCAGGACCAGTTCATGATGGGGCCCCGCTACGAACCCGCGCCCGGGATCGCCCGGTTCACCACCGGGACGCCGAACATTCCCGGCACGGTCGCCGTGCAGGAGGGCACCCGGCTGCTCGCCGAGGCGGGAATCGCGGCGCTGCGCGACAAGGGGATCCAGCTGACCAGCTACCTGATCGAACTGGCCGATGCCTGGCTGACGCCGTTGGGCTGCGAACTCGCCTCTCCGCGGGATCCGGCCCAGCGCGGGTCGCACGTGACCCTGCACCACCCGGAGGCCGGGCGGATCAGCCAGGCCCTCATCCACGCCGGGGTTATCGGGGACTTCCGGGCCCCGGACCGCCTCCGGCTCGGGCCGGCCCCGATCACCACCCGCTTCACCGACGTCTGGGACGCGATGGACACCCTGCGCCAGATCCTCGAGACCGGGGCCTGGGCCGGTCTTCCCCCGGTCCCGGAGCCACCGGCTCAGGGTGGGTGAGTGGCCTGCCCGCGAGGGCGTTAGGGAAAAGAAGTTCCGGGAGCTCCGGCTGGGGACCTGAGCGGGTGGGCTATTCCCACTCGATGGTGCCCGGGGGCTTGCTGGTGATGTCCAGTACCACCCGGTTGACCTCGGGCACCTCGTTGGTGATCCGCGTCGAGATCCGGCCCAGCAGCTCGCCGGGCAGCCGCGCCCAGTCGGCCGTCATGGCGTCCTCGCTGGTCACCGGGCGCAGCACGATCGGGTGGCCGTAGCTGCGGCCGTCGCCCTGCACGCCGACCGAGCGGACATCGGCGAGCAGCACCACCGGGCACTGCCAGATCTCCCGGTCCAGGCCCGCGGCTGACAGTTCCTCGCGGACGATGGCGTCGGCCGCGGACACGACGGCGAGCCGCTCCGCGGTCACCTCGCCGACGATCCGGATGGCCAGGCCCGGGCCGGGGAACGGCTGCCGCCACACGATCTCCGGAGGCAGCCCGAGGGCCTCACCGACCCGCCGCACCTCGTCCTTGAACAGCGCGCGCAACGGCTCCACCAGTCCGAACGCCAGGTCGCTGGGCAGGCCGCCGACGTTGTGATGGGACTTGATGTTGGCCGCGCCGGTGCCTCCGCCGGACTCGACCACGTCCGGGTACAAGGTGCCCTGGACCAGGAAGTCCGCGGCTGTGCCGTGGCTGCCCGCTGCCGTGCTGATCTCCCGGGCGGCGCGCTCGAAGGCCCGGATGAACTCCCGGCCGATGATCTTGCGCTTCTCTTCCGGGTCGGTCACCCCGGCCAGCGCGTCCAGGAACGTCGCGGCGGCGTCCACGACCTTCAGGTCGACTCCGGTGGCGGCCACGAAGTCTTTCTCGACCTGGTCCGCCTCCCCCTGGCGCAGCAGCCCGTGATCTACGAAGACGCAGGTCAGCCGGTTGCCGATGGCTTTCTGGACGATGGCTGCGGCGACCGCGGAATCCACCCCGCCGGACAGGCCGCAGATCGCGCCGTGGTCGCCGACCTGGGCGCGGACCTGCGCGACCTGCTCATCGATGATGCTGCCCATGGTCCAGTCGGTGCGGCAGCCGGCCAGCTCGAGGAAGCGGCGCAGCACCGCCTGGCCGTGCTCGGTGTGCATCACCTCCGGGTGGAACTGCACCCCGTACAGCCTCCGGCTGGTGTCCTCCATGGCCGCGACCGGGCTGACCGCGGTGCCCGCGGTGACCGTGAACCCGGGTGGCGGGGCGGTGGCGGTGTCCCCGTGTGACATCCAGACCTGCTGGGTTTCCGGCAGACCGTCCAGCAGGGCCCCGCCGAGCAGGTGCTCGTGGGGCAGCGGCTCGGCCGTCCAGGGCTCGTCCGGGAGCAGACCGCCCGGCTGGGCGGTCTCCGCGTCGACCACCTTGCGGGTCTCCTCGGCGCTGGTGGGGGCCAGGATCAGCCGGGTGGCGCCGTACTCGCCGGAGCCGGTGTGGCTGACCGTGCCGCCCAGGGCGGTCACCATGAGCTGGAAGCCGTAGCAGATACCGAGCACCGGGACTCCCGCGCTGAGCAGCTCAGGGGGCCCGGGCGGCAGCGGCGGCGCGCCATCGGAGTACACCGACGCGGGGCCGCCGGACAAGATGATGGCCTTGGGCTTGCGGGCCAGGATCTCCGCGGCCGGCATGGTGGCCGGCACGATCTCGGAGTACACCTGGCACTCGCGGACCCGGCGCGCGATCAGCTGCGCATACTGGGCGCCGAAGTCGACCACCAGCACGGTGTCAAAGTCCGGACTGGGCTGCACGCCGCTGCCTTTCCCTCGGAAATGGCCAGTCTAATAGGCGGGTCGCGGAACGCCGGACGAGGTGCGCCGGCACCCCTTCGCCGCGGCCCCGGCCCGGCCCTGGCTACCCCTCGCCGCGGCCCGGCCACCCTCCACCGCGGACCCCGCCCCGGCCACCTCACCCCCACCTTGGCGTGATCAACCGATTGGTGCGCCTATCACGTCACCATTCAGTTGATCACGACTTGGGTGACGGGCCTGGAGAGGTTGCCGGGCTTGGTGGGGCTGCCGGGGCCGCCGAGCCATCCGGGGCTGAGGTGGCTGGAGGGGCTCCGGAGGCCGGAGGGGCTGCCGGCGGAGGGGGGGCTGCAGGCGGAGGGGCTGCAGGCGTTGTCGGGGCCGCGAGACTCGGAATGACCCCGTCCCGGGACGCCGGCGCACCGTCCTGGGATGACCCGTCGCCGTCCGGCTCCGCGGGATCCACCCGGACCCGGGCGATCCGCCGTCCGTCCATGGCCAGCACGGTCAGCCGGTGCCCGCCGATTTCCACCGCCTCATGCCCGGTAGGCAGCTGGCCCAGCATGGCCAGCATGTACCCGGCCACCGTTTCGTAGGGGCCTTCGGGCAACTCGATGCCCGTCTGTTCCGCGAAGTCGTCCAGGTTGAGCAGCCCGTCCACTTCGATGGCGCCGCCCCGCAACTGCTTCGGCTGGCCCTCGTCCACGTCGTACTCGTCCTGGATGTCCCCGACCAGCTCCTCGACCAGGTCCTCCAGGGTGACGATGCCCGCCGTGCCGCCGTACTCGTCCATCACGATGGCCAGGTGGGCCTTGTCCCGGCGCATCTCCGACAGGGCCGACAGCACGGTCTTGCTCATCGGCAGCAGTTTCACCGGCCGGCAGATCTCGCCCACGGTCAGCTGACGCGAGGTGAACTGCGGATCGATCAGGTCCCGGACGTGGATGAAGCCGATCACGTCGTCGTAGGACTGCTGGTAGACCGGGAAGCGGGAGTACGGCTCGCCGGCCACGGTCTGGATGGCGTCGGACAGCGGCGTGTCGGCGGCCAGGAACTCCACCTCGGTCCGGGGCACCAGTACCTCGCGGATCTGCCGCTTGCCCGCGTTGAATACCTCGCCCACGATGTGCCGTTCGTCGGCGCTCAGCGCCTGGTGCCCGGCGACCAGGTCGCGCAGCTCCTCCTCGGTCATCACCCCGCGCCCGGCGGCCGGGTCACCACCGAGGATCCGGACTACCAGGTTGATCGACCGGGACAGCAGCCACACCAGGGGACGGGCCAGCACCGAGATCCGGTCCAGGGTGGGCGCGGCGATCATCGCCGCCTTCTCGGGCCGCTGCAGGGCCAGGCGCTTGGGGGCCAGCTCGCCGAGTACCAGGGTGAAGTAGGAGATCACCACGGTGACGATGATCAGCGACAGGGCGGCGGCCCAGCCGGAGCTGAGGCCCTGATGGAGCAGGGCTACCCTCAGGTGCCCGGCCAGCGTCGCCTCGCCGACCGTGCCGGACAGCAGGGTGGCCAGGGTGACCCCGATCTGCACCGCGGACAGGAACCGGTTGGGGTCCTGGGCGAGCCGGGCCGCCCGCTGGCCGCGCTTGCCGCGGTTCATGAGGGTGCGGATCTGCCCCTCGCGCAGCGAGACGAGGGCCATCTCCGCCGCGGCGAAGAACCCGCCGACGAGCACGATGAGCAGGACGAGCACGATGTCCCAGCCGACCTGGTTCACGTCCTGATCCCTGACCTCCGCGTTTCCACCACCGGCGCTCCGGCGCCCCCTGCCCCATCGCCGGGGCCGGGCCGTGACACGCCCGCACGGCAGATGTGCGCACAGTCTAAGCAGTCCACCGCCGAGGTGGGCTCGCTACCTGAGCAGTCATCTTGACCGGGGCTTTGTGCTGTCCAGCCGGCAGCACCGCCGCGGCGCAGTCGCGGCGCGGCCAACCCGGCGGCTAACACCGTGCAGCAAGCTCCGGGAGCCAGCCTTACCTGGGCCGCCAGTACCCGCCGAAACCCGGGCCATGCGCGCGGTTTCGGCCCGCTACCCGGGGGGATGCGATGGGCAACCCGGGCTGGGCCAGATAGCGTATGGGTCCCGTGAGCCCAGGGGTATGGAAAAGCAGCGGCACCCTCGCCGACGGCCGGGAGATTATCTACTTCGATGAAGCTCCCGGCCTGGGCCGCGCGGAGGTGCCGGACACGAGGCCGCTGGCCCCGATGCCGGGGCCGGGCGACGAGCCCGACGCCGGCTTGCGCTGGGACGCGCTCCGCGGGGAGTGGGTGGTCATCGCGGCGGCGCGCCAGGACCGCACGTTCCTCCCGCCACCTGGCGAGTGCCCACTCGACCCGTCCCGGCCGGGACGGCCGACCGAGGTCCCGGCCCCCGACTACGACGTGGTCGTGTTCGAGAACCGTTTTCCCTCCCTCCGCGGCGCGGGGCACTGGCCTCCAGACGCGGCAACGGGGGGCACGGACCCAGATTTTCCGCAACGGAACCTCACCGCGGCCGCCCCCCTTGAGACGGGGGGCGTTCCCGGGCGGCCGTCCTACGGCCGCTGCGAGGTGGTCTGCTTCACCTCGGATCACAACGGGTCGTTCGCCGGTCTGAGCCCGAAGCGGGCCCGGACGGTCGTGGAGGCGTGGGCCGACCGGACCACGGTCCTCGGCGGCATGGCCGGGATCGCCCAGGTGTACTGCTTCGAGAACCGGGGCGAGGAGATCGGGGTCACCCTGCACCACCCGCACGGGCAGATCTACGGCTTCCCGTTCATCACCCCGCGGACCGCGACCATGCTCAGCGAGGCAACGCGGTACGCCGAGCAGGGCCAGGGAAACCTGTTCGACGACGTGGTCGCCGGGGAAATCGCCGCGGGCACCCGGATCGTGGCCCGCAACGAGCACTGGACCGCGTTCGTGCCCGCCGCGGCGCGGTGGCCGTTCGAGGTACAACTGTTCCCCGCCCGGCGGGTACCGGACATCCCCGCGCTGGATGACGGCGAGCGGGACGCGTTCTGCGACATCTACCTCGATGTGCTGCGCCGGCTCGACGGGCTGTTCGGCGTGCCCCTGCCGTACATCGCCGCCTGGCATCAGGCGCCCGGCCAGGACGCGTTCGCGCGCAGCGAGTTCGGGCTGCATCTCCAGGTCCTGTCGGTCCGACGGGCGCCGGGCAAGCTGAAGTACCTCGCGGGAACGGAGTCCGGCATGGGAGTCTGGATCAACGACGTCCTGCCTGAGGAGGCAGCACAGCGGCTGCGGGAGGCCCGGTGAGGCTGCTCGTCACCGGCGGGGCCGGGTACATCGGAAGCGTGGTCGGGGCGCTGCTCGTGGCCGAGGGCCATGACGTGATCGTGCTCGACGACCTGTCCACCGGGCATGGGGACGCGGTGCCCACCGGCGCGTCGTTCGTCCGCGGCACACTGCGCGACGATGCGCCCCGGCTGCTGGCCGACGGCGTCGACGCGGTGCTGCACTTCGCGGCCAAGTCGCTGGTCGGCGAGTCCATGGCCCAGCCGTCGCTGTACTGGGGAAACAACCTGGGCGGCTCGCTGGCGCTGCTGGAGGCGATGCGGGCCGCCGGGACCCCCCGGATCGTGTTCTCCTCGACCGCCGCGGTCTACGGCGAGCCCGAGACGGTGCCCATCGACGAGACCGCACCCACCCGGCCGACCAGCCCGTACGGGGGGTCGAAGGTCGCGGTGGACACCGCGCTGGCCGAATTCGCCCGGATGTACGGCCTGGGCGCGATCAGCCTCCGCTACTTCAACGTGGCTGGCGCCCACCCCGAGGCCGGGCGGCCCGGAGCCGGGGAGGCCGGGGTGGGGGGGCCCGGAGCCGGGGAGGCCGGAAGCGCAGTGCGCTGGCTCGGTGAGCGGCACTCGCCCGAGACCCACCTGATCCCGAACGTGCTCGGCGTGGCCCAGTCGGTAGCCCGCGGGTCGGGCGGCCACCTGACTCTCTTCGGCGATGACTACCCCACCAAGGACGGCACCTGCATCCGGGACTACATCCACGTCGCGGACCTGGCCCGGGCCCACCTGCTGGCCCTGGAGGCGTGCCAGCCAGGCCAGCACCGGATCTACAACCTGGGCAGCGAGTCGGGGTTCTCCAACCTCGAGGTGCTGGCCGAATGCCGGGCCGTGACCGGGGTGGACATCCCGGCCGAGATCGGGCCACGCCGGCCTGGAGACCCCGCCGTCCTCGTCGCATCGTCGGCCCGGATCCGGGCCGATCTGGGCTGGGCGCCCGAGCGTGACCTGCGGGCGATGGTCGCCGACGCGTGGGCCGCCACCCTGGCCATGGCCGAGCCGGACCGTACCCCGTGAGTTCACGGGGCGCGGACCAGGCCGCCCAGTGGTTCACCATGCAGTACGACAGCGCACCCGAAGGCGTGTGGCACGCCCCCGGCCGGGCCAACCTGATCGGTGAGCACACCGACTACAACGACGGATTCGTGCTGCCGTTCGCGCTCGACCGGGGCACGTTCGCCGCAGCCGCGCCGCACCAGGACGCGGTGCTGGAGCTGACCTCGCGGCAGGCCGCGGGGCGCGGCGCGGGCGCGCCAGGCCGGGTGGAGATCCCGCTGGACTCGGTGGCGCCGGGCAGCGTGACTGGGTGGGCCGCCTACCCGGCCGGGGTGATCTGGGCGCTGCGCGAGGCGGGTTACCCCGTGCCGGGCGCCCGGGTAGCCGTGGATTCGGATCTCCCGCAGGGCGCGGGCCTGTCCTCCTCGGCGGCGCTGGAATGCGCGGTGGCGCTGGCCCTGACCGAGCTGGCCGGTCTCGACGTGGTCCGGCAGGAACTGGCCGCCATCGCCCGGCGGGCGGAGAACGACTTCGTCGGCGTGCCGACCGGGATCATGGACCAGTCTGCGGCCTTGCTCTGCCAGGCCGGCCACGCCCTGCTGCTGGACTGCCGCAGCGGGGAAGCGGACTCGGTCCCGCTCGACCCGGCCCGGTCCGGGCTGGCCCTGGTGATCATCGACACCCGGGCCCGGCACGCGCTGACCGAGAGCGGCTACGGGGCCCGGCACATCGAGTGCGAGGAAGCGGCCCGGGCGCTGGGCGTGCGCACGCTGCGCGAGGTCTCTGGCCCGGAGAGCCTGTCCGCGCTGGCCGACCCGGTGCTCCGCCGCCGCGCCCGGCATGTCATCACCGAGAATCAGCGGGTCCTGGAGACCGCGGCCCTGCTGCGCCGGGGCCAGGTGGACGGGATAGGGCGGCTCCTGAACGAATCCCACGCATCGCTGCGTGATGACTTCGAGATCTCCTGGCCGGAGGCGGATGTGGCGGTAGACGCCGCGGTCGGGTCCGGGGCGCTGGGCGCCCGGATGATGGGCGGCGGTTTCGGCGGCTCCGTGATCGCCCTGCTCCCCCAGGACGGCGCGGCGGTGCACGAGGCGGTCCGCGCCGCCTTCCGCGGCCGGGGCTGGCCCGATCCGGGGTTCCTGAACGCGCCGCCGTCGTCGAGCGCCCGGAGGCTGCGCTGATGTCTGTCCAGGATGACGCGGCCGCGATCGGCGGCGAGCTGGCTGGCCTCCGGCGGCTGATCCACCAGGACCCGGAGATCGGGCTCGAGCTGCCGCGGACGCAGGCCAAGGTCCTGGCGGCGCTGGACGACCTGCCGCTGGAGGTGACCTGCGGCCGCGCGCTCAGCTCGGTGACCGGCGTACTGCGCGGCGCGCAGCCCGGACCCACCGTGCTGCTGCGCGGCGACATGGACGCGCTGCCCATCACCGAGCGGACCGGGCTGCCGTACGCGTCCTCGGTGGCCGGCGTCATGCACGCCTGCGGTCATGACCTGCACACGGCGATGCTGGTCGGCGCGGCGCGGATCCTGTCCGCCCGGCAGGCCGAGCTGTCCGGGAATGTGATCTTCATGTTCCAGCCCGGCGAAGAGGGCCGGGGCGGAGCAGCCCACATGATCACTGAGGGCGTACTCGACGCGGCGGGCGGGCGGCCGGTCGCGGCCTACGCCCTGCATGCCGCGTCGGCCCAGTTCCCCCGCGGCGTATTCGCGACCCGGCCGGGCTCGATGATGGCGGCCGCCGACATCCTGGACGTGACGGTCCGCGGGCGGGGCGGCCACGCGTCCCAGCCGCACCTGGCCCAGGATCCGATCCCGGCGGCGTGCGAGATGGTCACCGCGCTGCAGACGCTGGTCACCCGGCGGTTCGACGTGTTCGATCCGGTCGTGATCACGGTGGGCAGCTTCCACGCCGGCACCGCCGACAACATCATCCCGGACGAGGCGCACTTCCTGGCCACGGTGCGTTCGTTCTCCGGTACGGCCCGGGACCGGGTCCGGGCCGCCAGCCTCCGGCTGATCGCGGACCTGGCCGCCGCGCACGGGCTGCGGGGCGAGGCGGAGTACCTGGACGGGTACCCGGTCACGGTGAACGACGCAGCCGAGACCGCGTTCGCGGGCCAGGCGGTCACCGCGATGTTCGGCGAGGACCGGCTGATTTCCCAGGCCAACCCGCTGCCGGGCGCCGAGGACTTCTCGTTCGTGCTCGACCTGGTGCCCGGGGTGTTCCTGATGCTGGGAGCGGGCCCGGAGGGCTCGGACCCCGGCACCGCGCCGTTCAACCACGCCGCGGACGCCGTGTTCGACGACGCGGTCCTCCCCGACGGTGCGGCCCTCCTGGCCGAACTAGCCCTCCGCCGCCTGTCCGCCGGCCCGGACCCCCTGAGCTTCTAGCCCGGCCGGCCCGCCTGACCGCCCCAGCCCGCCGGCCACCGCAGACAGCCGACCCGTCCCAGCCCGGCCCACACTCCCGGCTCAGCCCGCAGCCCGCCCCGGATCCCTGACGGCCCGGAACCCAGACGGCCCAGGCCCCTGACGGCCCAGACCCCTGACGGCCCCAGATCCTGACGGCCCAGCGCGGCCCTAGCCCGGCGCCGGACTGGCCACCACCGGCGGCTACCTCAAAAACCCCACCGGTCTCTTGCGTCCCATAGCATCCCGCCAGATGCATCCCCGCCCGCGTGATCATGGGGTTGCTGGGGCTATAGCCCCAGCAACCCCATGATCACGAAGAAGGGCAGGTCCCACCACCCGGGGCTGGTGGGACCAGTGTGGCTGGAGGGAGGCTTAGAGACTGGCGACGTCGGCCTGCTTGGCGCGGACAGCCTCGGCGGCCTCTCGCAGCCCGGCCAGTTCGGTGTCGGTGAGGTCCCGCTGGACGACGGAGCGGACCCCGGCCTTGCCGATCTCGGCCTCGACACCCAGATAGACCCCGGAAATGCCGTACTCGCCGTCCACCCAGGCGCACACCGGCAGCACCTGGCCGGAGTCCTCGGCGACCGCGCGGGCCATCCGGGCCGCAGCGGCGGACGGGGCGTAGTACGCGGACCCGGTCTTGAGCAGGCCGACGATTTCGGCCCCGCCGTTGCGGGTCCGGTCCACCAGCGCGTCGATCTCCTCCGGCCCGAGCAGGCTAGCCAGCGGCTTACCGTCCACGGTGCAGGCGGACGGGACCGGGACCATGGTGTCGCCGTGCGAGCCGAGGGTGAGGGTCTGCACCGAGCCGACCGGCACGCCCAGCTTCTCGGCCACGAAGTAGCTGAACCGGGCGGTGTCGAGCATGCCTGCCTGGCCGAGGACGCGGGTCGCGGGGAAGCCAGTCACCTTGGCCGCGAGCGCGGTCATCTCGTCCAGCGGGTTGGATACCACGATCAGCACGGCGTCCGGGGCGTGCTTGACCACGTTCTCCGCGACCGAGCGGACGATCTTGGCGTTGACGCCGATCAGGTCCATCCGGCTCATCCCCGGCTTGCGCGGCAGCCCGGCCGTGATGATCACGACAGACGACCCGGCGATGGCCTCGTATCCCTCGCCACCAGGGCCGGTGGTCTGCCCGGTCATCTTGGTCTCGAAGCCCTCGATCGGCCGGGACTGGTTGATGTCCAGGGCCAGCCCCTCCGGCTTGCCCTCGACAATGTCGGTCAGCACGACCTCATCGAAGATGTCGTACTCGGCAAGCCGCTGCGCGGTGGTCGAGCCGTAGAACCCGGCCCCGACGACGGTCACCTTGCCACTGCGGGTCATGTCCCGTGCTCCTTTCAGCCCATCGCCTTGGCGAGGTTCTCGCTCAGCGCCGTGAGGAATTCCTCGGTGGTCAGGAACGGCGTGTCCGCACTCACGAGCAGCGCCAGGTCCTTGGTCATCTTGCCTGCCTCCACGGTCTCCACGCACACCCGCTCGAGGGTCTGCGCGAACCGAGTCACCTCGGGTGTGCCGTCCATCTCGCCGCGGTGCGTGAGCCCCTGGGTCCACGCGAAGATCGAGGCGATGGGGTTGGTCGAGGTCGGCTTGCCCTCCTGGTGCTGCCGGTAGTGCCGGGTGACGGTGCCGTGCGCGGCCTCGGCCTCGATGGTCTTGCCGTCCGGGGTCATCAGGACGCTGGTCATCAGGCCGAGTGAGCCGTACCCCTGGGCGACGATGTCAGACTCCACGTCGCCGTCGTAGTTCTTGCACGCCCAGACGATGCCGCCGTGGCCCTTGATGACCTGGGCCACCATGTCATCGATCAACCGGTGCTCGTACCAGATGCCCGCGGCCTCGAACTCCGCCTTGAACTCCGCCTCGAAGATCTCCTGGAACAGGTCCTTGAACCGGCCGTCGTAGGCCTTGAGGATGGTGTTCTTGGTGGACAGGTACAGCGGGTAGCGGCGGGCCAGCGCGAACCGCATGGTGGCCCGGGCGAAGTCCCGGATCGAGTCGTCGTAGTTGTACATGGCCATGGCCACACCGCCGCCGGGGAAGGTGGCCACCTCGAGGTCGATCGGCTCGCCCTGGCCCTCCTCCGGCTGGTAGGAGATGCGCACCGTGCCCCGGCCCGGTACCACGAAGTCGGTGGCCCGGTACTGGTCGCCGTGGGCGTGGCGGCCGATGATGATCGGCTCGGTCCAGCCCGGCACGAACCGCGGCACGCTGGAGATCACGATGGGCTCGCGGAACACGACGCCGCCGAGGATGTTGCGGATGGTCCCGTTGGGCGACCGCCACATCTTCTTCAGCCCGAACTCTTCGACCCGCGCCTCATCCGGGGTGATGGTGGCGCACTTGACCCCGACCCCGTACTGCTTGATCGCGTTCGCCGCATCTACCGTGACCTGGTCGTCGGTGGCGTCACGGTTCTGGATGGACAGGTCGTAGTACTTCAGGTCGATATCCAGGTACGGCAGGATCAGCTGGTCCTTGATGAACTGCCAGATGATCCGCGTCATCTCGTCGCCGTCCAGTTCGACGACGGGATTGGTTACCTTGATCTTGGGCATGCCGCAGACTTCCCTTCCCTACTGCGCTGTGCTCTTGCCCGCCGGGCTGTTATCCCTGGGGCATGGTTACGACGGGGTCGGCAGCACCAGGCCAGCGACCAGCAGGCCGATAGCCAGGATGGCCAGCGCCGTCACGTCGATGTAGCGCCGCCTGCTGGCGAGCATGCCCGCCCGCCGCTCCGGCAGCGCAAGCCTGGCCGCGACAGCAACGAAAAGGGCACCCGCCAGGATAAACGTACCTTCCCGGACCGAGTGCGGACCTTGCCAGATATAAGCCAGCCCGGCCACCAGGCCCGCCACGACGATCACGTACGCCGCCTGGGCCCCCCGTACGGGGCCGGACCGCCGGGCCCGGGTGCCGCGTGGTGGGACGACCGGGGTGTCCGGAGACGGCTGGTGCTGGTGGTGCACGGGACGTTCGGGGTAGGCCGCACCGCCCGGGCGGGCAGGCCGCGGCGATGCGGAGGGTGGCGCAGACGATGACCTGGGTGGATATCCCGGATCCTGCGGGTACTCCTGCCCTTGCGGATACCCCTGCCCTTGCGGGTACTCCTGCCCTTGCGGATACCCCTGCCCCTGCGGGTATCCCGGGTTCTGCGGGTACCCCGGGTTCTGCGGGTACCCCGAATCCCGGGGATAGCTGGGGTCCCGGGGATAGCCGGGGTCCTGCGGAGATCCGGAGCCCTGGGCATACCCGGACCGGTCCGCAGGCGACACGGCTTCTGGTCGGCCGCCTGCTGGCCGGCCACCCGCTGGCCGGCCACCTGGAGACCGCTGCCCGGCGTCCCAGCCTTTCCCGGCGATGCTGCCCAGCGGGTAGGCGCCCAGGCCGCCGGGCGCCGGCGGAGTGATCCCCGTTACCTCGTCGGTCACTACCGCTCGCTTAGAGCGACCCAGGTGAGGTCGCGCTCGCCGATGTACTCGCTGTCCGGCCGGATCAGCCGGTTGTCCGCGTGCTGCTCCATCACGTGGGCGGTCCAGCCGGCCATTCGGCTGACCGAGAAGACCGGGGTGAAGAGGTCCGTGGGAATGCCCAGGTAGTGATAGACCGTCGCAGCGTAGAAGTCCACGTTCGGATAAAGGCCCTTATCCGCGAACACGGTCTCCTCCATCGCCCGGGACATGCGGTAGTACATGTCGTCCCCCGACGCGGCCGCCAGTTCCCCGGACATCTGGCGCAGGTGGGTGGCGCGCGGATCCTCGGTCTTGTAGACCCGGTGACCGAAGCCCATGATCTTCTCCCCGGCACCCAGCCGTTCCCGGATCACCCGGCCGACCGCGGCGACCGGGTCCACGCCGCCTGAGGCCCTGATCGCCTCCAGCCCCCGCATCACCTGCTCATTTGCTCCCCCGTGCAACGGACCCTTCAGCGTGCCGAGCGCGGCGACCACCGCTGAGTGCATGTCTGACAAGGTCGCCGCGCAGACCCGTGCCGCGAACGTCGACGCGTTCATCGTGTGGTCCGCGTGCAGCACCAGGCACGTGTCCAGGATCTCAGCATCCCGCGCGGACGGGGCGGTGCCACGCAACTGGAACAGGAAGTCGGCCGCCAGGCTGAGGCCGGGATCAGCGGGCACGCACTCACGCCCCTCGCGGGCGGCGTGATACGCGGCGACCAGGATGGGCTGCTGCGCGGTCAGCCGGGCGGCCTTCCGCTCGTTTGGCGCCGGCGCGTTGGAGCTCTCATCCGGGTCATCCGCACTGGCCAGGGAGACGAGGCTGCGCATCGCCTCCATCGGGCCCTGGCTGGCCGCGATCTGCGGCAACATGGAGCTGACCAGCTTGCCCAGGGTCCGGCCGGCGACCAGTTCGGCGCGGTAGCCGCCCAGCTCGCCCGCGCCGGGCGCCGACCCGCGCTGCAGCAGGTAGGCGATCTCCTCGAAAGTCGAGGCCCCGGCGAGCTGATGAATGTCGTAGCCACGGTAGAACAGCCGCCCGGCCTGCCCATCGATATCACTCAATGCGGTGGACGCGGCGACGACGTCCGCCAGGCCCTTGGACGGCTTGTCCGCCATTTCTTCTTCCTCCCAAAGACTCGCTCGGCAGTGTACTTCCGGGAGCTGCCGCTTCCCTGCACCGGCCGGCAAATGAGCAGCGGCCGGTCACCCGGGGTTGCGCGAAGCCAAACCACATAAGGAAAACGGGGTACGACTCCGCTCGGGAAGGGTAACTGCACGGAGAGAGATCCGTGACTGCTCGGACAAGCGGGAGGAACGGTCGTGGAAGGGCCCTACATACGCATCGAGGACAGCGGCGAGGTGATACCGCTGGGCGAGGCTGTGACGACAATCGGGCGCGGCGGTGGGGTAGACATCCGGCTCAGCGATCCGAGTGTCTCCCGCCTGCACGCCGAGATCATCCGACGCGGGCCGTACGCCTACGTCACCGACCTGGGGTTATCGCGCAACGGTACCCGGGTCAACGGGCGGCTGGTGGCCCGGCGCGTCCTGGACGACGGGGACGTGCTGACGTTCGGGAACGCCCGGTGCCGGGTCGGCGGCATCCCCACTGAGGACCTGTCCGCAGAGGTCGAGCTGCGGCGCTCCCCGAGCCCCGAACTGACCAGGCGCGAACTCGACGTGCTCACGTCGCTGTGCCAGCCGGCGTTGTCCGATGAGGCGTTCGTCGCCCCGGCCACCGCCCGTGAGATCGCCGCTGACCTGGTAGTGACGGAGGCGGCGGTCAAGCAGCATCTACTCCGGCTCTACCAGAAGTTCCGCATCCCCGAGGGCACCAACCGGCGGGTCAGGCTCGCCAACGAGGTGGTCTCCCTCGGCCTCGTCCGGCCCCTGCCACCTGCCGGTGAGAAAGTGCCGCAGCCACAACCGCAGCCCCCCCGGTCCGCCCCGGACCGGTCGACGGGCCCTCCAGTTCCCGCGGGGTCAGGGCGCGTCCCGGCGGGGAGCGGTCTTCCTGAGCGGCGCGCCAGCTAACCGGATCCGCGGGTCATTTTCACGGCGCAGCGGCCGGGATGAGGGATGCCCAGAGCCGGACACATGCCCAGAGCCGGACACGCCCAGAAACCGGACGGCCCCAGAAACCGGACGGCCCCAGAAACGGACCGGGCCAGAAACCAGACCGGCCGAGAAACGGACCGGCTCAGAACCAGAACGGCAGGCGTCGCGGGCGCAGGTGGCCGAACACCCCCGGGAAGGCGGGGAGGTGCACCAGCGTGCCGGTCGGCGTGCCCAGCGGCCAGAAGGCGGCCGCCGCGGTCGCGGCGGTGCCGACCGCTGCGATCGCGAGGGCGCACATCCCGAACAGCGCCACGGCCTGCAGGCCCGGGCTGCGCACCGCCGCAGCGCAGACCCGGTTGAGCTGGCGGCGTGCCTTACCCGATCCCGGGCCGTAGGCGAAGAACGCCACCAGCGCACCCGCCCCGTAGGAGAGCGCGTGCAGGCCGGGGCTGGCCGGCATGCCCGCGAACGTGAGCCCGGCGACGGCCACCCCCACGATGAGCGCCAGCGGCGCGACGATCGCAGTGGAGATCAGCGACCGGACCACGAAGAAGGGGAACGCAGCGGCGGTCATGATGGGACCCCGCTGATCCGAGCCCTGGTGGGCCAGATCGCCGGCCCGTAGCAGCACCAGCAGGGCCAGCGCGATCAGGGTGCCGGCCACCGGCAGGATGACCGCGAGGCTCACCGCGATCACCAGGGTGGCCAGGACCAGGATCGGCTGCCGGCGGGGCGGCGTCCAGCGGTCCGCGTCATCCCGGCCAGCCCGAGCCCGGTCCTCCCCGGGCCGGTTCGCCTGGCCGTTCCCGCCAGCCCGTCCGGCCAGGCCGGAACGGCCGCCGAAACTGTCGTCCGGGCCGGGATACCCGCCCGGGCGGCCGCCTGGCTGGCCCGGCGGATAGGCCACCGGGGGCAGCATGTCCGCGAAGTCGTCGGCCCGGACCGGCCCGGACCGAACGGGACCGGCGGGAACCCGGCCGGCCGCGATCGGCTGGGTCCCGGGCGGCGGGTACGTGGTGGCTCCCGGGGCCGGGCCGGAGGTCACGGTCCCGCCCGGCCCGCCGAAGCCGCCGAACCCGTCCAGGGCCGTGGGACGCAGCGGGGCGCCCTCGGCCCTTGTCCCCGGGGCCCCCATCCCCTGCAGGCCGCCCGCGGACACCGCGGTGGGCAGCAGGGCAGCTGGGTCCAGCGCGGCGGCCTGGCTGCGCAGCTGGATGGCCGCGGGCCGCTGGGCCGGGTCCCGGCGCAGCGCGGCCGCCAGCAGTTCCCCTATCGGCGCCGCCACTCCGGTCAGGTCCGGCTTGCCGTTCACGATCCGGTAGAAGATCGTCTCGTAGGATCCGCTGCCGAACGGCGGGCGCCCGGTGGCGGCGAAGGCCACCGTGGCCCCCCAGGCGTGGACGTCCGAGAACGAGGTACTGTTCTGGCCCTCGATTACCTCGGGCGACAGGTAGCCGGGCGTGCCCATGAACATGCCGGTCATGGTGAGCCGGGTCGAGTCGAGAGCCTGGGCGATGCCGAAGTCGATCACGACCGGGTCGCCGTTCATGAGCATCACGTTGCCCGGCTTGAGGTCGCGGTGCACCACGCCCGCCGCGTGGATCGCGGCCAGGGCATCCGCGAGCCCGGCGGCCAGCCGGATCAGCCGGGCCCCGCTCAGCGGGCCCTCTTGCGTCACCACCTCGTCCAGCGTGCGGCCCGGCACGTACCGGGTCACGATGTAGGGCGTCTCGCTGGTCACGTCGGTGTCGAGTACCTCGGCCACGAACGGGCTGCGGACGCGGCGCATGGTCTCGACTTCGCGGGCCAGCCGCAGCCGCGCATTCGGGTCGCCGGCCACCGCCGGGCGCAGGATCTTCACCGCGACCGACCGCTGCTCGGGGTCACGGGCGAGGTAGACCACGCCCATGCCACCCTCGCCGATCCGGTCGAGCAACCGGTAGGGGCCGAGTCGCCCTGGCGTGTGCTCTGCTGGTGTCATCGCCCCCCCAGCCTACGAACTACCCTCGCGCTACCCCGTCCAGACCGGACAGAACGCAGGTCGAAGCGTTCCTCCCTGCATGGTAATCAGCCCGGCGGACACCATGCCCAGTCAGCTGCCGGTGACCAGCCGGCGCAGGGCCTCCGCCGTCCTGGCGTTCTGTTCCGCGTAACCGACCAGGGCCCGGGCCAGCTCCGCGGCCCATTCCTGTACCGCCACCGGCTGGCGGGACAGCACCACCCCGCGCACCTCGCGGCAGACTTCGGCGCTGGGCTGCCCGGCCCGCACGGCCAGCGACATGACCCGGTCTCCCAGCCGGACTGTGATGCTCGTCACCGTGCCGGGGCGCCCGTGCATCCGGTCGGACATGGACCGGTCCCGCTCTATGGTCACGGTCCCCGGCGGCAGCGACTCGCCGAGGGACTCGGTGAGCACCCGGGCGTAGATGGCCGCGTCGGCGCTGTCGGCCCGCAGCGCGGCGGTCACCAGCTCAAGGTCGGGGCTCTCGTCCGGCTGCGTCATGCTGGGCTGCTCCCTCGGGAGGCGGGCTCGCGGGCGGCAGGCCCGCCCGCTACGTCAATTGTCACTGGCCCGCGAAGGTGGCTTTGCCAGGTCCGTTCTCGACGAAGCTGCGCATTCCGGTGCGCTGGTCCTCGGTGGTGAACAGCCCGGCGAATTGCAGCTGCTCGATCTCCAGCCCGGTGCCCAGGTCGGTCTCCAGGCCATCGTCGATAGCCTGCTTGGCGGCGCGCAGGGCGAGCGCGGGCCCGGTGGCGTAGCGGGCCACCAGCGCCCGGGCCACGTCGTAGACCTCCGCGTCCGGCACCACCCGGTCCACCAGGCCGATGTCCAGGGCCTCGGCCGCGCCCACAAAACGCCCGGTGAACACGATGTCCTTGGCCCGGGCCGGGCCGACCAGCCGGGGCAGCCGCTGAGTCCCGCCCGCACCGGGGATAACCCCGAGCAGGATCTCCGGCTGGCCGACCTGGGCGCCCTGGCCGGCCACCCGGAAGTCCGCGCAGAGCGCCAGTTCGAGACCGCCGCCGAGCGCGTACCCGGTCACCGCGGCCACGACCGGCTTGGGGATCTTGGCCACTGCGGTGAAGCTGGTCTGCAGCCGCCGTGAGTTCGCGGCCATCTGGGCGTAGCTGGCCTCGGCCATCTCCTTGATGTCCGCGCCCGCAGCGAAGACCTTCGGGCCGCCGTAGAGCACCACGGCGCGGACACTGCTATCGGCGGACACCTCAGCGGCGGCCGCCGCGTACTCATCCTGGACCTGGGCGTTCAGCGCGTTCATGGGCGGCCGGTCGAGCCGGATCGTGGCGATGGCCTGGTCGATCTCGACCCGGACGAACTCCCCCATATCGCACCTCCTGCCGGGCCGCGTTCCCGCTCAGGCAGGCACGGCTGCCCGCCCAGGGCCCAGGTGGAGGGTACTCCTGTGGTCAGTCTTCGGCCGACCGCGGCCGGGGCACCCCCTGTGAGTCCTCCAGAAAGGCCTGGATCTCCGACTCGCTGTAGCGGCGGTGGCCGCCCAGCGTCCGGATGGACCGCAGCTTGCCCTGCTGCGCCCACCGGGTCACGGTCTTCGGGTCGACCCGGAACAACGCGGCCACCTCTGACGGCGTCAGGAGCCGGTCCTCGGTGCGGTTGTCTTGCTTCATGACGGCGGTGTCCTTTCACGCGTGGGCATGACCTTGGTGACGGAAAGTGACACGAGGGCGTCATGCGGCTCGCATAACGTGTAGCTGGTATTCATGGCCCCCCCGGGCTTCCCTCTGGCGCGCCTGAACCTGTTATCTGCAGCCGCTGCGGGAACGGCACACGGCGCACCCGCGAGCGTGTTGCCTAAAGTAGACGCTGGGCCACGCACGGCGGTTTACGTGCGGAACGTGATACGACGACCACTTTCCGCGATTTTTGCCGGGCGAGGGCTCCTGGCGGCCGGCCGGTGGTCCACCGCGGCGGTTCTGCGCAGGAGTAACCGCCCTGATTTTCCGCTTACGCCCCGGCGCCCGTGACTCTCCCCCGCCGCAGGTCACTCGGGGTAGCGCAGGCCGCCCGAGGCCAGCGCAGGCCGCCCGTGGTCAGCGCAGGCCGCCCGAGGCCAGCGCAGGCCGCCCGTGGTCAGCGCAGGCCGCCCGTGGTCAGCGCAGATCGCCGGTGGTCAGGCCGGCGGGCGCCTCGGGCAGGGTGACGAGGCCCATCTCCGCGGCACTGGCCAGCAGGCGATGCCGGGGCACGACCCGCAGCGTGTAGCCGAACGGCCCGGGACGGCCCAGTTCCGCCTTGCCCACGAAACGCGCCACGCCGTCCTCCGGCCCATCCTCGATGGTCAGGGAACTCACCGCCGGGTTGAGGATTTCGTCCGCGTCTCCCACCCGGCCGTAGACGACCTCGACGCTCACATCGTCGGGCGACAGCCCGCCCAGGGCCACGGTGGCCCGAACCACCAGGCTGCCGCCGGGCCCCTGGTCGCCGTCCTCGCCCTCGACATGATCGATGCGGACCCCGCCCCAGGCCCGGGTGACCCGGCGCTTCCAGGCGGCCAGCTCGCGGGCGGCCGCGAACGGCTCCGGCCGCCCCGTGCTGGTAGACACCGTGCTGGCCGGCCCCGTGCTGGTAGACACCGCGCTGTCGGCGGCCACCACACCCTCGCTCAGCGCGCGGGAGGCCCGGGCGGCCGGGATGTACAGCTCCTCTACGTACTGGCGGACCATCCGGGAGGCCTGGACGCGGGGGCCGAGGGCGCGCAGCGTGTGCCCGACCATCTCCAGCCAGCGGCGGGGCAGCCCGTCCGGGCCGGTGTCGTAGAACCGCGGCGCCACCGTCAGGCCGAGCAAGTCATAGAGCGCGTTGGACTCGAGCTCGTCGCGCCGTTCCGGATCCTCCACGCCGTCCGCGGACGGGATCGCCCAGCCGTCGGCGCCGTCGTACCACTCGTCCCACCAGCCGTCCCGGATGGACAGGTTGAGCCCGCCGTTCAGGGCGGCCTTCATGCCCGAGGTACCGCAAGCCTCCAGCGGGCGCAACGGGTTGTTCAGCCACACGTCGCAGCCCTGCACCAAGGCGCGGGCCATGGCCATGTCGTAATCAGGGAGGAAGACGATCCGGTGCCGCACTCGGGGATCGTCGGCGAACTGCACCATCTGCTGGATCAGCCGCTTGCCGCCGTCGTCGGCCGGGTGGGCCTTGCCCGCGATGATGAACTGCACGGGACGCTCCGGGTCGAGCATCAGCTCGGTCAGCCGGGCCTGGTCGTGCAGGATCAGCGTGAGGCGCTTGTAGGACGGCACCCGGCGGGCGAACCCGATCGTCAGCACGTTCTCGTCGAGGACCTCGTCGGTCCAGGCCAGCTCCGCCTCGCTGGCGCCGCGCTGCCGCCAGGACGCCCGCAGCCGCTCCCGGGCCTGCGCGACCAGCCGGCCGCGCAGCGCCCGGCGGATCTCCCACAGCCGGGCCGGGGCGGTGTGCGCGACGCGCTCCCAGGCGTGCCCGTCCTCGGGCAGCTGCTGGGCCACCGCGGAGTCCTCCGGCGTGGTGCTGGCCAGGTCCAGGACTTCCTGCGCGACCCAGGTGGGGGCGTGCACCCCGTTGGTGACCGAGCCGATCGGCACCTGGCCGGTGTCGAACCCGGGCCACAGGCCGGCGAACATCTCCCGGCTGACCTCGCCGTGCAGCTGGCTGACGCCGTTGACCCGCTGGGCCAGCCGCATGCCCATCACAGCCATGTTGAATACGGACGGGTCGCCGCCGGGGAACGTCTCCGCGCCCAGGGCCAGCACCCGGTCGGTAGGCAGCGCCGGGTCGGCGGCGGCCCCGCTGAAGTGCCGCTCCACCAGGTCGCGGCTGAACCGGTCGATCCCGGCCGGCACCGGCGTGTGCGTGGTGAACACCGTGCCGGCCCGGCACAGCTCGATGGCCTCCTCGAAGGTGAGGCCCTGCTCGGCGTACTCCCGGATGCGCTCCAGGCCGAGGAAGCCGGCGTGTCCCTCGTTGGTGTGGAAGACCTCCGGCTCAGCGTGGCGGGTGAGCGCGCAGAACGCCCGGACCGCGCGGACTCCGCCCATGCCCAGGAGCAGTTCCTGGCGCAGCCGGTGATCGCCGCCGCCGCCGTAGAGCCGGTCGGTGACCTCGCGCAGCGCGGGCTCGTTTTCTTCCACGTAGGAGTCGAGCAGGAGCAGCGGCACCCGGCCGACCTGGGCCACCCAGATCTGCGCGGCCAGCAGCTTGCCCTCGGCCAGGGCGACGCTGATCCGCACGGCGGTCCCGTCGGGGGCGCGGAGCAGGGTGAGCGGCAGCCCGTTCGGGTCGCTGGCCGGGTAACGCTCCATCTGCCAGCCCTCGGGCGACAGGGACTGGGTGAAGTACCCGTGCCGGTAGAGCAGGCCCACCCCGATGAGCGGCACCCCCAGGTCGCTGCTGGCCTTGAGATGATCACCGGCCAGGATGCCGAGGCCGCCGGAGTACTGGGGCAGCGCCTGGGTGATCCCGTACTCCGGGGAGAAGTAGGCGATCGCGGCCGGCGGCCCGGACGGGCCCCCCGCAGAGCCAGCACTGCCGCCATCGGCGTACCGCTGATACCACCGCGGCCCGGACAGGTACTGGTCCAGGTCACGGGCCGCGTCGTCGAGCCGCCGCAGGAAGGCCTGATCGTGGCCCAGGCTCTCGAGCTGGGCCGGCGGCACCTCACCGAGCAGCGCGACCGGGTCGTGCCCGGACGCCTCCCAGCCGACCGGGTCGATCGCCGCGAAGAGGTCGCGGGTCTCGGCATGCCAGGACCAGCGGAGGTTCAGCGTGAGGTCGCGCAGCGGTGCGAGGGATTCCGGCAGCGCGGCACGGACGGTGAAGCGGCGAATGGCTCTCACGGCAGAGTCCTTGTCAGCATCGGACGCTAGCTGACCACGAAAACCACAGGTCACTAGCCTAATGTGATCTTGTGAGGGAAATGTTCCTGCCCACGTGTGCTGACGAAAACATCACCGGAGGCAGCATGGCCTGCCCGAGGGGTACCGGGGCAGGCACACCGGACTCTACCGGGACACCGAGGGTAAGCAGCCCCGTGCTAGGAACCTTCGCACCAAGTTCCAGGCTCCGAAGTCAGCCCGCCGTGCGGCGCACCACGGGTGCGCGGCCTCAGTCTCCGGCCCGAGCGGGGCTGCGGCCTCGCCTGGCCCGCAGCACCACCGGTCACAAATGATCATGATTGGCGGCGACCCGGAGGTCCGGACGGCGGCAGGCCTCCCGGGTGGGCCGGGACGGCCCACCCGGGTCGTCGCGGGACGGGCCCGGGACGGTCCTGGGAGAGCTTGCGGGTGACCGCGGTGAAGGGCCCGGGTACGCACGGTCAATTGCCGGTCGTCCCCTCGCGCGCAGCCCGCCAGACTGGGTAGCTTCAAGGGGTGATAGGACGCATCCCCATCCTGGACGTCGAGCCCGTCCTGGAGTGCGGGCGCCGCCCCGCTAAGGCGGTAACCGGAGAAACCTTCCCGGTCAGTGCCACCGTGTTCCGGGAAGGGCACGAGATGCTCGGCGCCGGCGTGGTGCTGCGCGGGCCCGATGGCCAGCGATCCCCGCTGGCCTACATGCGCGAGCTCGTGCCCGGCACCGACCGCTACGGCGCGGACGTGACCGTCACCGCCCCAGGGCTCTGGTATTTCCAGGTGGAGGCGTGGGGGGATCCCATCGCGCACTGGCGGCACGACGCCGCGATCAAGGTGCCGCTAGGCCTGGAGACCGAGCTCATGCTGACCGAGGGGGCGCTGCTGTTCGAGCGGGCGGCCCGGGGAGTGCGCGGCGACGGCACGGCCTGGCAGGCCCGGTCCACCCAGGCCAGCCGGGGCATGCAGGCCAGCCCGGCCGCCCAGGCCAGCGCCGCCCAGGCCGACCCGGCCGCTCAGGCTGGCGCCGTCCAGGCCACCCCGGGCGCCCAGGCCAGCCGGAGCGCCCAGGCCGTTACCGCCCTCGCGACCACTCCCGCCGGTACCACCCAGCTGAGCACAGCGACTGCCAGCGCAGCCCGCGCCGGGCAGCGCTGGGCCAACGTCGCGCAGGCGGCGCAGGCCGCCCGGACGGCCCGGGCCACGCTGCGCCAGGTCGCCGCCCAGCTCCGTGACCGCGCCCTGCCGCCGTGGGACCGGCTCAGCGCCGCCTCGGCCCCGGGCGTCCAGGCCATCCTGGCCCAGTACCCGCTGCGCGACCTGGTCAGCCGGTCGGCCCGGTACCCGGTGATCGTGCACCGGCCGCGCGCGCTGTACGGGGCGTGGTATGAGTTCTTCCCGCGCTCGGAGGGCGTCGAGATCGACCCGATGGGCTACCGGGAGCCGCGCAGCGGCACGTTCCGCACGGCCGCCCGGCGCCTGGATGGCATCGCGGATATGGGCTTCGACGTGGTCTACCTGCCGCCCATCCACCCGATCGGGACCACGGCCCGCAAGGGCGCCAACAACGTGCTGCAGGCCGCCCCGGGCGATCCGGGCTCGCCGTGGGCCATCGGCGCCCCCGAGGGTGGCCACGACGCGATCCATCCCGATCTGGGCACGTTCGCGGACTTCGACGCGTTCGTCCGGCGGACCCGGGAGCTGGGCATGGAGGTCGCCCTCGACCTGGCCCTGCAGACCTCCCCGGACCATCCCTGGGTGAGCGAGCATCCGGAATGGTTCACCAAGCGGGCCGACGGCCGGATCGCGTACGCCGAGAACCCGCCCAAGAAGTACCAGGACATCTACCCGCTGAACTTCGATCACGACCCCGGCGGCATCTACACCGAGGTGCTCCGGATCGTCCGGCTGTGGATGGCGCACGGGGTGCGGATCTTCCGGGTGGACAACCCGCACACCAAGCCGCTGGCGTTCTGGGAGCGGTTCCTGGCTGAGATCGCCCGGACCGACCCTGACGTGCTGTTCCTCGCGGAGGCGTTCACCCGGCCGGCCATGATGCGCGCGCTGGCCGAAATTGGATTCCACCAGTCGTACACCTACTTCACCTGGCGTAACAGCGCGGCCGAACTCAGCGATTACCTACGTGAGCTGTCTGGGCCCGCCGCGGCCTACATGCGGCCGAACTTCTTCGTCAACACGCCGGACATCCTGCATGAGTATCTGCAGCATGGCGGGCCCCCTGCGTTCAAGATCCGTGCCGTGCTGGCCTCGATGCTGTCGCCGGCGTGGGGCATCTACTCCGGGTACGAGCTGTGTGAAGGCACCCCCGTCCGGCCGGGAAGTGAGGAATACCTCGACTCGGAAAAGTACCAGTTCCGCCCGCGGGACTGGGAGCGGGCGCAGCAGGGCCCCGCCGGCATAGCGCCGTATATCGCCCGGCTCAACGCGATTCGAAAAGCACATCCTGCGTTGCACTGGTTGCGTAACCTACGCTTCCATCATGTCGATCAGCCGGAGCTGATCTGTTTCTCCAAGCGCGATCCGCAGGAGGAGGACACGGTCCTGGTTATCGTGAACCTGGACCCGCATCAGCCCCGGGAGGCGACCGTCTGGCTTGACCTGCCCGCGCTTGGCCTGGAGAGCAACGCCGACTTCGTAGTCACCGACGAGCTTTCCGGTCAGTCGTACCGGTGGGGGCGGGCTAATTACGTTCGCCTCGACCCGGGATACGAACCAGCTCACATCTTCCAGGTAAAGACCTCCCCGTCCGCCTGAGCCTGGAAGAGCCCGAGACACCCAGCAGGAGCCCTCAGTGGTTACAGAGCCCGGTCCGGGCCGCCCCGACACCCCCGGCCTCCCCCTCCCAGAGCACCTGCCCAGCTTCGCGACGCCCCCCGGTGAGCCGATCCCCGACTCGTTCTCGTTTGAGCGCCCCCGTGACCCGCAGTGGTACAAGCGGGCGGTGTTCTACGAAGTCCTGATCCGCGGGTTCCACGACTCCAACGGTGATGGCACGGGGGATCTGCGCGGCCTGACCTCACGGCTGGACTATCTGCAGTGGCTGGGCGTGGACTGCATCTGGCTGCTGCCGATCTATGCCTCACCGCTGCGGGACGGCGGGTACGACATCTCCGATTTCACTTCCGTTTTGCCGGATTTCGGCAATATCGGGGACTTTGTCGAACTCGTGGACGGCGCCCACGAACGCGGCATGCGCGTCATCGCCGACCTGGTGATGAATCACACCAGCGATGCGCACCCGTGGTTCCAGGCGTCGCGCACCGACCCGGAAGGGCCGTTCGGGGATTTCTATGTCTGGTCCGACAGCGATGACCGCTACCCCGAGGCGCGGGTCATCTTCGTCGACACCGAGCACTCGAACTGGACCTATGACACGGTGCGGGGCCAGTACTACTGGCACCGTTTCTTCGCCCACCAGCCGGACCTGAACTACGAGAACCCGAAAGTCCAGGACGCCATGCTGGAGGTCCTGCGGTTCTGGCTCGATCTCGGGATCGACGGGTTCCGGCTGGACGCCGTCCCCTACCTGTACGAGCGGGAGGGCACCAACTGCGAGAACCTCAAGGAGACCCACGAGTACCTGAAGCGGGTCCGGGGCGAGGTGGACCGGCTGTACCCGGACCGGGTCCTGCTGGCCGAGGCGAACCAGTGGCCCGCGGACGTGGTGGAGTACTTCGGCGACGCGGAGGGCGGCGGCGATGAGTGCCACATGGCGTTCCATTTCCCGCTGATGCCGCGCATCTTCATGGCCGTCCGGCGGGAGCAGCGCTACCCGATCTCGGAGATCATGGCCCAGACCCCGCCGATCCCGTCCCGCTGCCAGTGGGGGATCTTCCTGCGCAACCACGACGAGCTGACGCTCGAGATGGTCACCGACGACGAGCGCGACTACATGTACGCGGAGTACGCCAAGGACCCGCGGATGAAGGCCAACATCGGGATCCGGCGGCGGCTGGCCCCGCTGCTCGAAAACGACCGCAACCAGCTGGAGCTGTTCACCGCGCTGCTGCTGTCGCTGCCCGGCTCGCCGGTGCTCTATTACGGCGACGAGATCGGCATGGGCGACAACATCTGGCTCGGTGACCGGGACGGTGTCCGCACCCCGATGCAGTGGACCCCGGACCGCAACGCCGGCTTCTCCACCTGTGATCCCGGGCGGCTCTACCTGCCGATGCTGATGGACCCGATCTACGGCTACCAGGCGCTGAACGTGGAGGCCCAGCAGAAGAACCCGGGCTCGTTCCTGCACTGGACCAAGCGGATGATCGAGATCCGCAAGCGCCATACGGTCTTCGGCCTGGGCGGCTACGAGGAGCTGAGCTCCTCCAATCCGAGCGTCCTCGCATTCGTGCGCGAGCACACGGATAGTGACGGCTCCGACGGGGTAGACAGCGCAGATCGTATACTGTGCGTCAATAATCTTTCCCGGTTCCCGCAGCCGGTGGAGCTGGATCTCAGACGGTTCAAGGGCGTGACCCCCATGGAGTGCATGGGAGGCGTCACTTTCCCGCGGATCGGGGACCTGAGCTATCTGCTTACCCTTCCAGGACACGGTTTTTACTGGTTCCAGCTGCCCGAGCCGCGCGATGAGCACCCTCGGTGACGGCGCGGGCGGCCACGGTGATCTTGGGGCCACCCGATCGAGACGCGCCCGCTTCGATGCGGAATCTGGCGAGATGATGATCGCCGTGATGCTGCATGATCCCTGGGGACGGGGTAGACCGGAAATATGACATTTGAGGAAACGCTGGCGGAGTGGATGCCGAGTCAGCGCTGGTTCGCTGGCAAGGGCGCCAGGATCCTCGACCTGGCCATCGTGTCCGATACCGAACTGGTCGGCGGCGACCCCGGGCTGCACCAACTCATCGTGACTGTCACCCAGAGCACAGGCATCCAAAGCACGGGCATCCAGAGCACGGGCATCCGGCGAACGGGCGCGCCGGGCAGCACCCTGGCCCAGGGCAGCACGGTGGACTCCTACCAGCTCTTCCTCGGGCTGCGCGAGGAAGTGCCAGACCACCTGCGGCATGTGCTGGTCGGGGTGGCCGACGACGGGCGGATGGCCTACGATGCGCTGCACGACCCGGACCTGACCCGGCTGCTGCTCCAGGCCATCGCCGACGGTGGCCGGGCGGGGCCGCTGTGCTTCGCGCACGAGCCGGGCGCCGAGATCGACACCAGCCTGGACAGCCTGGTGCTGACCGGCGAGCAGAGCAACACCAGCCTGATGTTCGGCGAGGCCAGCATCCTCAAGGTGTTCCGCCGGCCCTCCCCGGGTCCCAACCCGGACCTGGAGGTGCCCCGGGCCCTGGCCATGCGCGGTTCCCCCCACGTAGCCGAGCCGCTGGGCTGGATCGAGACCCGGCTGGACGGGACCCCGGTCATCCTGGGCATCCTGTCCCGCTACCTGCGGGCCGCCTCTGACGGCTGGTCGCTCGCCGCGACCAGCGTGCGGGACCTTTACGCGGCCGAGGGCCGGATCAGCGCGGCCGAGGCCGGCGGCGACTTCGCCGGCGAGGCCTACCGGCTCGGCGAGGCCACCGCCGAGGTACACCGGGACCTGGCCCGGGCGTTCGGCACCGAGGAACTGCCGCCAGAGGCCATCAGCGCGCTGGCCGACGAGATGTTCCAGCGGCTCGACGTGGCCCTGGCCACCGTGCCGGAACTGGGCCGCCACGCCGATCTGCTCGGGTCCGCCTTCGCCGACCTGGCCAAGCTGGACACCTCGCTGAGCGTCCAGCGGGTGCACGGCGACTACCACCTGGGCCAGGTGATGCGGACCCAGACGGGCTGGGTGCTGCTCGACTTCGAGGGCGAGCCGGCCACCCCGCTGGCCCAGCGCCGCGCCCTGTCCACTGCGCTGCGTGACGTGGCCGGCATGCTGCGCTCGTTCGACTACGCGGCCCGGCACCAGTTGCTGGCCCACCCCGACGGGGACAAGCTGCACGACTCGGCCCTAGAGTGGGTTCGCCGTAACCAGGACGCGTTCTGTTCCGGGTACGCGGCAGCCGGGGGGATCGATCCGGGCACGCACGCCATCCTGCTGCGCGCCCTCGTCCTGGATAAGGCGGTCTACGAGGTGATGTACGAGGCCAGGAACCGTCCTGGCTGGCTGTCCATCCCGCTGGGCTCGATCGCCGATTCATGACCCAGTTCAAGGCGTCCCGCACGCGGGCGGGAGATAAGGCATGAGCATGGTCAGCCAGCAGAACCAGGCCGGGATCAGCCTGGGCGAGATCGACCGCGTCGTCGCGGGAACCCACCACGACCCGCATTCCATCCTCGGTGCCCATCCCGGGCCGGACGGGGTGGTGGTGCGGGTCCTGCGGCCGCTGGCCCGGTCGGTGACAGTGGTCCTGCCCGACGGGCAGCGTTTCCCGGCCGCGCACGTGCACGAGGGCGTGTTCGCGGCCACGATCCCGGCGGGCCAGACGCCGGACTACCGGGTCGCGGTCAGCTACCCCGACGGCAACGGCGGCACCCTGCCCGAGATCACCGCGGACGACCCGTACCGGTTCCTGCCCAGCCTGGGCGAGGTGGACCTGCACCTGATCGCCGAGGGCCGGCACGAGAACCTGTGGCAGGTGCTCGGCGCGCACGTGAAGCAGTACGGCGAGGTGACCGGGACAGCGTTCGCGGTGTGGGCACCCAACGCCCGTGGCGTCCGGGTCATCGGTGATTTCAACCACTGGGACGGCCGCGGGCACCCGATGCGGTCCCTGGGCGGCGCGGGGATCTGGGAACTGTTCGTTCCCGATGTCACGGAGGGGACCCGGTACAAGTTCGACGTCTGCGGGCCGGACGGGCAGTGGCGGCGCAAGGCCGATCCCATGGCCAACCTGGCCGAGCGGCCGCCCGCGACCGCGTCGGTCATCTACACCTCCCGGTACGAGTGGGGCGACGCGGGGTGGGTGGCCGCCCGCGAGCGGGGCCAGCGGGTCCGCGAGCCGGTCAGCGTGTATGAGGTGCACCTGGGGTCGTGGCGGCCCGGCCTGTCCTATGTCCAGCTCGCCGACGAGCTGACCGACTACGTTGCGGGCATGGGCTTCACCCACGTGGAGTTCCTGCCGGTGGCCGAGCACCCGTTCGGCGGGTCCTGGGGCTATCAGGTCACCTCCTACTTCGCGCCCACGGCCCGGTTCGGCAGCCCGGATGAGTTCCGCCACCTGGTCGACCGGCTGCACCAGGCCGGGATCGGCGTGATCCTCGACTGGGTGCCCGCGCACTTCCCGCGGGACGAGTGGGCCCTGGCCCGGTTCGACGGCACCCCGCTCTACGAGAATCCCGACCCGCAGCGCGGCGAGCATCCGGACTGGGGCACGCTCATCTTCGACTACGGCCGGACTGAGGTGCGCAACTTCCTGGTCGCCAACGCCCTGTACTGGCTGGAGGAATTCCACGCCGACGGGCTCCGGGTGGACGCGGTGGCGTCCATGCTCTACCTGGACTACTCGCGGAAAGCCGGCGAGTGGACCCCGAACGCCCAGGGCGGCCGGGAGAACACCGACGCGGTCTCCCTCCTGCAGGAGGTCAACTCGACCTGCTACCGGCGGGTCCCCGGGGTCATGATGATCGCCGAGGAGTCCACCGCCTGGCCGGGCGTGACCCGGCCGGT